>JBAUCK010000290.1:0-68564 GCA_049677525.1 Xanthobacteraceae bacterium | reverse complement strand
GCGAGATGAAGAAATCGGTCTTCACCACACTGAATTTCTATCTGCCGGCGCAAGGCGTGGTGCCGATGCATTGTTCGGCCAATGTCGGCAAGGACGGCGATGTCGCGCTGTTCTTTGGCCTCTCGGGCACCGGCAAGACAACGCTGTCGGCCGACCCGAACCGCACCTTGATCGGCGACGACGAGACCGGCTGGTCGCCCGAGGGCATCTTCAATTTCGAAGGCGGCTGCTACGCCAAGACCATCAAACTGTCGGCGGAAGCCGAGCCACAGATCTGGGACGCGACCAATCGCTTCGGCGCGGTTCTGGAAAACGTTGTGTTCGATCCGCAGACCCGCGTCCCGGATTACGACAGCGACAAGAAGACCGAGAACACGCGCTCGGCCTATCCGCTCGATTTCATCCTGAGCGCGTCGCGCACCGGGATTGCCGGGCATCCGAAGAACATCGTCTTCCTCACTGCCGACGCGTTCGGCGTAATACCGCCGATCGCCAAGCTCACGCCGGCGCAGGCGATGTATCACTTCCTCTCCGGCTATACCGCCAAAGTCGCCGGCACCGAAAAGGGCCTGGTCGGCGTTGAGCCGGAATTCTCGACCTGTTTCGGCGCGCCGTTCCTACCGCGCCCGCCGGCGGAATACGGCCGGCTGCTGCGCGACTACATCGCCAAGCACAAGGTCGATTGCTGGCTGGTCAATTCCGGCTGGACCGGCGGTATCTACGGCGTCGGCCGCCGGATGCCGATCAAGGTGACGCGCGCTCTCGTCACCGGCGCGCTCGACGGCAGCTTGCGCAACGCGAGCTATCGCACCGACCCCTATTTTGGTTTCGCGGTGCCGACCTCGGTGCCGGGCATCGAGCCGCACATCCTCTATCCGCAGAAGACCTGGAAGGACAAAGCTGCGTTTGACGAGACCGCGCGCAAGCTTGTCGGCATGTTCCAGAAAAACTTCACCAAATACGAAGGGACCGTGGACGCCGAAGTCCGCGCTGCCGCGCCCGAAATCCGCATCGCGGCGGAGTAACGGCGGAAGCAAATTTAGTTTATCCGACCGAGCTATGGCCGGGCTTTTGCCCGGCCATTTCTTTTATCGCGAGGCAACTCGCTAAGGGAACTTGCGCGGCTCCGTAGCCGGTTAGAGCTCCCGGTTCCCTTTGAACCTGCCCTCCGTCCTTCCTGACTAAACGGTAGCGCGACAGCGAGCACCAACACCGCGCAGCAACGGAAGCCGGAGGAATATCATGAAGAAATTGCTCGCCCTTTTCGCAGCCTCGGCGATGGCGGCAACGCTCGTCAGCAGCAGCGCCTTTGCCTGGGACAATTGCGGTCACGGCTTCCATCGCAACTTCTCCGGCTTCTGCGTGCCGAATTACGGAGCGCCTTCCGGCTGTCCGTACGGCTATCACCTCGGCTGGAACGTGCACGCCTGCGTACCGAATTGATCGACATAACGTCGTAGCCCCGGATCGAGACGCGCTCAGTCCAGCGTTGGCTCAGGCTGGCTGTTTCTGCATTTCGCGCCCGGCGCGGCGCGCCCAGTTTTCCCAGGCGCGATTGAGCGTGTAGTCATTGACACGGGCGACGATCTTGTCGACCTCGCCCTTGGTGAGAAATTTGATCTCGCCCATCTGCATGGCCTGCATCTGCAGCTTGGCACCGACCTCGAGATAGACCGAGACGAAGACGGCGTGACGCACCGAGCGGCCGACCACCGTGGCGCCGTGGCCGCGCATCAAGGTCGTCGGATTTGAAGCCATATGTTTCGCCAGATCGCGGCCCATCGCCATGTCGCTGACCAGGAGCGTGGTGTCGCCGAATTTATCCTGCGAGTCCCAGATCGGCACTTCGTAGCCGCATGACGCGCACATATGCAAGAGCGGCTTGAGCTTCTTGCCAGTGACGCCGAACGGGATCACGCTCGGCGAGTGATTGTGGACCACAGCCTGCACGTCAGGCCGCGCCTCGTAGATCGCGCCATGGATGAAGCGCTCGAGATAGGGTGTGCGGCCGCGCTCGTCGATCGCAGTGCCGTCGAGCGTATATTCGACGATGTCGTCCTTCTCGATGCGCTCCGGCGCCCGCGCCCGCGACAGTAGATAATGGTCGGGCCGCTCGGGATGCCGCGCACTCACATGTCCGAAGGAATCGACGATCTCTTCGCTCGCCAGGACCCGGTTGGCGGTGACCAGTTCTTCGAGAATGAAATCAAGCTTGCTCATTGCGGCAATGTCTCCACTTACAGCTCTCCTATTTGCGGGTCGTTGCATAGCATGATCCCGAAAAGTGGGAACCGGTTTTCGGACAGGATCATGCGTACTCAAATGCTATGATCTCGAAATGGGGGACACCGGTTTCCGGACCGGATCCTGCGCTCCCAAATGCCGTGAGCCCCAGGCGCAGCAACCGGTTCTTAGGCATGACCAATACGCAGTCGCGTCAGCAAGTCGCGGGACTTCCCCGCCAGGCCACGCTATGCCAAAAGCGCACACCGAACGGCTAGGGACGGATCGCTTTTTGAGGTTTTTGCGAATGCTGCGACGTTTTCAATTCATCACTGTCCTCGGCGTGTTGGCCGCCGCCGGACTGGTTCAGCTGAGTACGGCGGCGTTGTCGAGCCACGCCTGGGCGGACGACGCCTATCCGGACCGGCCGATCCGGGTGATCGTCTCGGTGCCGGCGGGCGGCGGTGTCGATACCGTGACACGGATGGTCACCGACAAGATGCGCGTGTCGCTCGGCCAGCCGTTGATCGTCGAAAACCGGGCCGGCGTCGGCGGCAGCGTCGCCGCCGAAACGGTGTTCAAGGCCGATCCTGACGGCTACACGATCCTGGCGTCGCAGCCGTCGCCGATCACCACCAATCCGGTGCTCTACAAGTCGCTCAACTATGATCCGACGCAACTCGTAGGGATTGCGATCATGTCGCATGTGCCGAACGTGCTACTCGTGCGCAAGGATTTCCCGGCAAACAGCGTTCAGGAACTGATCGCCTACGCCAAAGCTAATCCCAGCAAGATCAACTACGCTTCGCAAGGCATCGGCACGACGTCACACACTACCGCCCAACTATTCCAGACGATCACCCACACCAAGCTCACTCATGTGCCTTACAAAGGCACCGCGCCCGCAATCAACGATCTGCTCGCCGGCAATGTCGACATGATGTTCAACGAGCTCGCCACCTCGATCGAATTGAACAAAGCCGGCAATGCGCGCATCCTCGCGGTAACGGTGAAGAAGCGCGTGCCGGCGATACCGGACATTCCGACCATGGAGGAAGCCGGTGTTGCGGGCTTCGACTCTGACACGTGGCACGCGCTGACGGCGCCGCCGAAAACGCCCGACGCGGTCGTCGCCAAGCTCAATGCGGCGGCCAATGCAGCGATGAAGGATCCCGCTTTGCTGCAACATTTTGCCGAGTTGAGCATCAGCCCCGGCGGCGGCTCGCCGGCGGAAGTCGCCGCCTTCATCAAGTCGGAGACGACGCGCTGGGACGGTGTCATTCGCGACGCCGGCATCCAGCCGCAATGAGCGCAATGACAATGCCGACCGGTTCTGCTTCAGTGCGCTGAATGCAGAAGCGCCTCGCCAGACTGTTCGACGACCGGGACGCGGAGTTAGCAGGCAGGATCGCCGGCATTTACGGCGTCCTGCTCGCCGCCAATGTGCTGGCCTGGACCTGGGCGTTGATCGCATTCCGCGACTATCCGGTGCTGATCGGCACCGCGTTTCTGGCCTATACGTTCGGCCTGCGCCATGCCGTCGATGCCGACCATATCGCGGCCATCGACAATGTGACGCGAAAGCTGATGCAAGAAGGCAAAAGACCTCTTGCCGTCGGCTTGTTCTTCTCGCTCGGCCATTCGACCATCGTGGTCGCGGCGTCGGCGGCGATCGCATTTGCCACCGCCGCGCTCGAAGGCCGCTTCAACATGCTCAAAGTGGTCGGCGGGGCGATCGGCACGAGCGTGTCGGTGATCTTTCTGTTTCTCGTCGCCGCGGCCAATTTCATTATTCTCTGCTCGGTCTATCGCACGTTCCAGCGCGTGCGTCGCGGCGGCGTCTATGTCGAGGAAGACGTCGACCATGTGTTGGCGCGGCGCGGCTTGCTCGGCCGGTTGTTCCGGCCGATGTTCCGTTTCGTTTCGCGCAGCTGGCACATGTATCCGCTGGGCGTGCTGTTCGGGCTCGGCTTTGACACGGCGACCGAAGTTGGGCTGCTCGGCATTTCGGCGGCCGAAGCGTCGAAGGGCCTGCCGATCTGGTCGATCATGGTGTTCTCGGCGCTGTTCACAGCAGCGATGTCGCTCATCGACACAACCGACGGCGTACTGATGCTGGGCGCCTATGGCTGGGCGCTGACCAAGCCGGTGCGCAAGCTTTATTACAATCTCACCATCACATTCGCTTCGGTGCTGGTCGCCGTCCTGATCGGCGGCATCGAAGCACTCGGGCTCGTCGCCGACCGCATGAACCTCGAAGGACCGTTCTGGTCTTTCATCGGCGGTCTGAACGACAATTTCGGCAGCCTCGGCTATCTGATCATCGCTGTCTTTGTCGGCAGCTGGCTGATCTCGATCGCCATCTATTACCTCGGCCGCTTCGACCGCCTGGAACCTGCAGCCTAGAGCGGGATAATTTCAGTTAAAGTGCGATCCGGCCCCAGCTTTTTGTTTGAGCATGATCTTCTCGGAAAGCCGGTTCCCGCCTTTCCGGATCATGCTCCGCCGGCCCTGGACGCCCGCGCTTGGTTTGCCTAACGTTCACCGTCGGCGCGTGAACCAGCAAATAATCTTGCGAGGCGTCATGACTTCAGACCAGGTCGTCAACGATATACCCGCGCGTTATTTGCTCGTGCTTGGGGCGGCTGCCGCCGATCTTTGGAGCGGGCTGCCACCAGACCTGCAGCATATTTTGTTCGAGCGCGCCGTCGTACTCGGCCATCAGCGCGAGCAGGATGAAAGCCTACGCGAGCAATTGGCCAAATTTCTCCACGACCATCACATCCGCACGCTGGCGCGGTAAATTTTTCGTTCAAGCATGATCCTTTCCGAGGCCCGGTTCCACCTTTTCGGGATCATGCTCGTGGCGGCAAAGCACCGCTTGTGATGGCGCCGGCAAAGGTTACATATTCGGCGGAACAGAACAGGCGGCTATCGCGCCACAGGGACGAAAATGGCAGCTTATTCAAACGAGCCGGAGCGGCCCCGCATCGAGCCGGAGATTCTTCCGCCCGACCGGAGCGACCGCGCCGCGGGCCGCGATGGCTGGCCGCCCCATCCCCATGGCGCCGGCTATGGCAGCGGCTCGCAGCGGATCTTTGTGACGAGGATCGGCCCGTTTGGCTTTGCATTGGCGATGCTGGTGGTCGGCCTGTTCGCCGCCGTCCTGCTGCTGCTTCTGATTGGGACGGCTTTGATCTGGCTGCCTTTTGTCGCCGCAATCCTGATCGTCGGCGCCGTCGCCGGGCTTCTGCGCCGGCTGTGACCGGCTGCGCGCCATACACCGCGCGTTAACCACGATCCTTTATGAATTGGTTAACCATACGCGCCGTGTGGCGTGAAACGCTGCCCGAACTTTGGCCAAAGCCGGCGGCAAAAGTCGCGTGCAAGAGTCTGGGTGTAAAAGTCCGTTGCAGTGTTGCGCGTGGTGAATGCGAGTACTGAATGTTCGAAGCGCCGCGTAAGATCAGACCTGTGGCCGTCCGTCGGCGCCGGTGGCGTCGGTATTGGCTTCGCACCGCTGGCGCAGATTGATTTCAGCGAAGTCCTCTCGACCTTGTGGCGCGGCAAGTGGACGATCGTCGCCTCGTCGCTGATAGCGCTCGCGCTTGCGCTCGTGTTCATCGCGGTGGCGCGGAGCTGACGACGCTCGGCCCGCGCCACCCCGCCGTTCTCAATATCCAGGCCCAGGCCGATCGGCTGCGGCACATGATCGACAGCGAGATCGATCGCACCGCCGTTGCGGCGCGCACCGAATACGAAAGCGCCAAAGCCAGCGAGCGGACGATCGCGGATAATGTCAAGGCGCTCGAAGGCACGACCGTCAATACCAATCAGGCCATGGTCGGCTTGCGCGCATTGGAACGCGAGGCGCAGGCAAGCCGCGACCTCTATCAGGCCTTCCTGGTGCGCGCGCGTGAACCCGGCGAGCAGCAGCAGATCGACACCAAGAACATTCGCTCATTTCCAAGGCTGACATGCCGCTGCGGCGCAGCGCGCCGCCGTCGAGCATTTTGATCGCGCTCGGCGCGCTACTGCTCGGAGCAGCCACCGGCGCCGGCATCGTTCTGGTGCGGCTGCCGCCCGACGACGATGAGGCGCAGCAAGGCGGAGCCTGGCGGCAAAGGATCGGCAACGCGGCCAAAGGTGCCGCGGTGGGATTCTGGACGGGCGCCGGTTCGGCAAAGATTCCGGTGCTCGCGGTCCTGCCGGCGGTCGACGTGTCGTTCGGCCTGAGTACGGTCGACGACCCCAGATCGCCCTTCGCCAAGGGCATCCACAAGATCTACGACGCGCTGCGTGAGAGCCACCCCCGGCCGGACAATCCGAGCGTCCTGGTCGTCGCGCTCGACGCCGAGGACGACTCCGCGACGGTGGCGCTGACGCTCGCGGCGCTCGCGGCCGAAAACGAGCGGGTGCTTCTGATCGATGCCGATATCGAGCGTTGGACGCTAGCGGCAATAGACGCTGAACAGAGCGAAGCCGGCGTTGTCGATGTGGCGATGGGACGGCGGCTCCTCTCCGACGTGACCACCTGCGACCGCGAAACCAATATCAATCTCGTGTCCTTCGTATCGCCGGAGAGCCGGCCCGAGAACGTCCGCCATTTCAGCGATCTGATGGCCGCAGTGGCGCTGATCACGCTGGCCGCCTGCTATCTCGGCGTCCTCCTAATGCCACAGCTTGCCGTGCACCAGGCAACCGACTTTCTCGAACCCGAACATGCCGGCAACTGGCGCGGCGTATTCGCGCACAAGAACCAGGCCGGCGCGGTGATGGTGATGATCGTGTTCATCGGCCTGTTCGTTGCGCGCATGCGCAGCCTTGCGCTCGGCGGCCTGATTACCGTGCTGGCCCTGATCTTTCTCGGCTTTCGCAATCGAAAACTGCGATCGGCGTCATGCCGCTGGTCTTCATCCTTGCCGGCATCATCAACCGCAGCCGCCGGCCCATGGTCGGGATCGCGCTCGTCGTCGTCATCCTCGCCGCGTTCAATTTGTTCTCGGTGGGCACCGTCATTTTCGAACCCGTGCGCAAGCTCGTGGAAATGGTGATGCCGGACGCCACCTTCACGGGGCGAACCGAGATTTGTGAGCTCGGCGTTCGGGCCGTCGCCGAGCGGCCAATTACCGGCTATGGCTTCTCATCGTTCTTCGGCACCGACGAAGTCGTCTATGGACTCGGCGAAAACGCGAGCTGGGCCAACGCCGCGACAGATGCGCATAACGCTTATCTCAATCTGGCGCTGACCATCGGCCAACCCGGCCTGTTGCTGACGATCCTCTGGATCGTGGTGCTGCCGATCGCCGATTTCTATCGCCTGCCGGCGGACTCCGAAGCGGCGCCGCTGCAACTGCTGTTCCTGCGCGTGTGCCGCTATGGCATCTATTCGTCGTGCTTTGAAAGTTCGACCTTTCAGCAGGTCGGCGAAGTCTGGTTCTTCGTCGTGGTGTCGGCCTTCGGCCTGCGCTACGCGTCGCTCGTGAAAGCAAAGACTTAGCGGTCGAATTGCGGCGCGGCTTTTGGCGCGCCGAGGCCCAAAGCGTGCATCAGTTCAGGATCCGGCAAGGGATCGCTCTCGTGCACATGCACATAGAGCCCGAACGGATCGTCGCGCAGCACATAGGCCGTCCAGCCCCACCCGTGGCCGGCAATACTCGCCGAAGCATCGTGCAGCCAGCGGGCACGTGAGGCGCGGTCGAATTGGGCACCATCGGCGGTCTCTTTCATGGCGCCAAATTCAGTAAAGGCGATGCGGTCCGATGGAACTTGCTGCCGGCGCTGCCAGTTGGCGACGCGGCTCATCCATTCCTCGATCTGCCTGGGTCCTTGTGCCTCAGAAAAATATTTTTCAATTTCCGCCTCGGCCTTGCCCTGCCGCGGCAGGATCGGCGCCGACCGGGAGCTTCATGGTCTGCATGCGCTCGAGCGTCATATCGAGCGTCTTGTCGATGTTTCCTGCTGCGGCCGGATAGGGCACGCCGATGGTGCCGGCGAGATAGGGCTCCGACCACGTCGCACTCTGATGCGTGAACCGGAACGGATAGTAGAAGTGGATGCTGACGAAGTTGCGCGGGTCGTGCAGCAGATCGGTGTCGAGATCGGCAAGGCCTTCGATATTCGACCAGCAGCCGCCGGTCAGGAACAGCGGCAATTGCGCCGAGACGCGCCGGATGCTCTCGATCATGACTTGCTGATAGGCGCTCCAATCGGTGCCAAACACGACCCGGCATTTCGACTGCGGCTCGTTCATCGGCTCGAGCGCGACAAGGCCGGAACGGACAGTCGCCAGCGCGCGCGCTACGCGCTCGACCTCCGCCGAATAGGCGCGGAATTTCGTTCCGCCGAGACCATCGAGATAAGTCTCCGGCAATTCATGCTGCAGCGATGGTGGAAACAGCGTCACCAGCAGGGCAAGCTCATGCCGGTTAATTTCAGACACGACGGCGACCAGTTGCTCGAGAATTTTGCCGCGCTGTCCCTCGTCACCGCGCATCAGCGGGCCGACATCGAGCGGCACCCTCATGTGATCGAAGCCGATCCGATGCAATTCATCGAAGTCGAACAATTTGAGCGCCGCCATCGGATCGGGAAACGCCGGAACGGCATAGGCTTTGGCCGCGCCATCGCCGGTCGTTGCCGGAAATTCAAAGAATTCGACGAGCGTCGCGCCGCGCTTGAAGGTGGGCGTGACGGTGTCGGCGGCGCAAATCGTGTGAACAGAAGCCGCGAGCAGCGAGGCGCCGGCGAGCGCGACGATGAGGCACGCTCGCCGCATCAGGATTCTTCCGTCGCCGGCTGCAAGCCGGACACATGGCGCCGATCGGACCGCCGATAGGTCTCGAACAGGCTCAAATAACTTTCGATCATGCGCTGTCGCGAATATTTGCGCGCGATGGTGCGAGAAAAATTATTGACGACATGGGGCGCAGGCGGCGTCGCAAGCGCCCGGCCGATGGCCGAGATCCAGCCCTCGACATTCTGCGGCGCGACGAGAGTGACGGGCTCCGATCCGTCGGCATGCAGCACTTCGCGCAGCACCGGCAGATCGGCAACCACCATCGGCATTCCCGCCATGGCGGCTTCCGCCGCCGCGAGGCCGAAAGTTTCCCAGATCGAGGGGAACACGAACAGGTCGGCCACGGCATAGAGATCGGCAATGTCCTGCGCCTGCAAGGCGCCGAGCATGTGCAGGCGCGTCTCGATGCCGAGCGTCACGGCGAGTTCGTGGAACGCATTGTCCATCGCGCCGGCGCAGGCAACGGCGAGATGCGCCTGCGGCAAACAGGCCAGCGCGCGAATGAGCACATCCTGGTTTTTCTGCTCGGTCACCCGCCCGACATTGAGAAGCAGCGGCTGTGACTGCGGCAGAGCAAAGCGCCGCCGCGTCGCCTCGCGGCTCTCCTGCGGCAGCGGCGCATCGAGGCCGTCTCGATCAGGATCAGCGAGCGGCGGTAGCGCCGCGGATAGTGCGCATATTCGGACCAGGTGCTGGCGTTGTTAACGATGTTGGCGGAATAGAGCCCAAGCGTGCCGGCAATCAAGTCCATGAACCGCAACAACCGCGGCATTTCCGCCAGCGTGCAGGTTTGGTGAACGACGCGCACGCGACAGCCGCTGAGCCAGCCGACGATGCCGACCAGGACCGAAGCGGTCGACTGATAGGCGACCAGCGCATCGAAACCGCCACGCCAGATCAGGCGCATCATGCTGATGACGTAGCCAAGCTTGACGAAGGCCGAGATACCGGGACGCGGATAGAGATATTCCGTCTCGATGCGAAAGTGCTGCGGCGCCAGCCCTTCCCCGATCATGCGTGCCAGGGTCTGCACGCCGCCGCGTTCACCATCGTGGAGGATTTGTAGAATACGCATCACATCTCGCTTGCAACGATCGCCCCGCGCACGATTGATTCTTTGATCTCGCGGCGACGTCTTAACGATACTCCGTGATGCGCTGTCGTACCGACTTCTCCTCGCAGCGACAATTGCTTATCACGCGGAATGCTTAACACCACGGGCCTGCTTTATTTGAGCGCACGCGCAGTGTCGGCGGCGGGAAATCTGCTCGCCGTTGCCATCTTCTCGCGGATGGCGGGCCCGGCGGAATACGGCCATTACGGCCACCCTGCAGAATTTCGAGCGGCCCGTAGGGACAATTGGTCGACACGACCGGCGTGCCGCAGGCCAGTGCTTCGATGAGCGCGTTGCAGAGACCCTCATAGATCGAGGCGCATACGGCAACGCGCGCACGCATCATGAAGGCAAACGGATCGGCGACCTGTCCGGTAAAGGCGATGCGATCGGCGAGGCCGAGTTCGCGCACGAGCGATTCGAGCGCGGAACGTTGCGCGCCGTCCCCGAGAATAGCGAGGCGCCAGTTCAGCTCGGCCGGCATCAGCGCCATCGCGCGGATCAATGTCCGCTGGTCCTTCTCCGGCGAGAGGCGGCCGACACAGACGATGAGACCTTGCTCGCGGCCGGTTTCGCCGTCCCATTGCGCAAGCCGCTCGGCGGCCGACGGCGGAATAACTGCATTGGTGAGCATCACCGAGATCAATTCATCCGGTACCGCAAGGATCGTAGCGCTCTGCAAACGACGGGCTGCCGACTTCGCGCAGGACAACCTTGGGCCGTTTACGCCGCGGTAATGTGCGCGCCGCGATCAGTGTACAAAGATTGAGGCTCGCCTCGGAACTGATGACGGCCGCCGGCCTGAGATCGCGCAGTGAACAGCGCAGACCTAAAACGGCGTAACGGATCTGTCCGCCGGGAACTTCGACAACAGGAACAGACGGATCGAGCAGCGAGCGCGTTGCAAAGCAGGATCATGTCCCGCTGCGCGCCGCCGCCTTCGAAGGCACGCAGGACCACCGCGAAATCAGGAGTTCGAGCGTCGACAGTGTTGGACCCTAACACCACGCGGACCTAACGCTTTCCTGCTGCAATCCCAGAAGCTTTCAGCAGGAATAGCCATCAGCTTTATGCGCGGATCAAGCGACAAATACGGCTTTATTCTCGTGTTAGGCGAGCAACGTTAATTCCCGCGAGGTCCTCACCTTAATTAACTTTAATCCTACAGTCATTGTGCTGTATGGCGGCCGGGGTTACTTCGGAGGGCGGCGGACCAGCTGGCGCTGATTTTGCCTCATTGGATCGCAAGGCCATGTTCAGGCGGTAATGGGAATAAAGCTGACGGCGGCGAGTTAAGCAGGACACAGATCGCTTATGACGACCGAGATGACCGCGAAAAGCTCCCGGCGCACGATCTTCACGGTCGTTGGGGCCGTCGTGCTTTGCGCGATCGTTGGGCTCGGCTTTTACCGTCACGGCAGCACGCAGGCGGCAACGCCGACCGCGTCGCCGGTGATTCCGGTCACCGTTACCCAAGCTGCGCAACGCGACGTGCCGATTTATTACGATGCGCTCGGCACCGTGCAGGCGCTCAATACCGTTGCTATTCGCGCCCAGGTCAACGGACAGATTATCTCGGTCGATTTCCGCCAGGGCCAGGAAGTCCATCAGGGCGACGTGCTGGCGAAAATCGATCCGGCGCCGTTCAAGGCCGCCTATGACCAGGCGGTGTCGAAGAAGAGCCAGGACGAAGCGACCCTGATCGACGCACAGAAGGATCTGGCGCGATTCAAGACGCTGGTTCAGCGCGACTACGAGACTCAGCAAAACGTCGACGCGCAACAGGCCAAGGTCGATCAAACAAAATCGATGATCGATGCCGACCAGGCGGCGATCGAAGCGGCGCAGACGCAGCTCAATTACGCCACCATCACCGCGCCGATCGACGGCGTCGTCGGCTTCCGTCAGGTCGACCTCGGCAACATCATCCACACCAACGACATCGGCCCGCTGACCGTGCTCACGCAGATCAAGCCGTGCACCGTCATCTTCACGCTGCCGCAGAGCGATCTCGGCCCGGTGCGCGAGGCCATGCTGCAAGGCGCGGTTCCGGTCATCGCTTTCGACCAGGACGACAAGCAGCAGCTTGCCGAAGGTCATCTGCTTCTGATCAACAATCAGATCGATCAGACGACCAGCACGATCCAGCTCAAGGCGGAATTCCCGAACCAGGACCAGAGGCTGTGGCCCGGCGAGTTCGTCCGCATCCGCATTTTGATTCAAACACGCAAGGACGCGATCACGATCCCGCCGGTCGCCGTGCAGCACGGGCCGAACGGGCTCTACACCTGGGTGGTCAAGCCGGACAACACTGTCGACCAGCGCACCATCGAAACCGTCCCGGTCAACAACAGCGACACCACGATCGTCACCAAGGGAATTGCGGCCGGCGAGCGCGTCGTCGTCAACGGCCAATATCGGCTGGACGTCGGATCGCGCGTCAACGCCACGACCCAAACGACGATCCCAGCCACGACGCAAACACCGGCGGGCGGCCCGGATAAGTCCTGATGAACATATCCGAACCGTTCATCCGCCGGCCGATCGCGACATCGCTGTTGATGAGCGCGCTGGCGCTTGTTGGTATCGTCGCCTTTCCGCTGCTTCCGGTCGCGCCGCTGCCGCAGGTCGACTTTCCGACCATCCAGGTCACCGCGCAATTCGCCGGCGCGAGTGCCGATACGATGGCGGCAACTGTGGCGACGCCGCTTGAAGAGCAATTCGGCCAGATCGCCGGCGTCACGCAATTGACCTCGAATAGCGTGCTCGGCACCAGCGTCATCACGCTGCAGTTCGATCTCAACCGCAATATTGACGGCGCCGCGCAGGACGTGCAGGCGGCGATCACCGCCGCGGGTAAGACGCTACCGCAAAATCTGACCGTGCCGCCTTATTATAAGAAGGTGAACCCGGCGGATACGCCGATCCTGATTCTCGCTGCTCATTCCGACACGCTGCCGCTCACCTCAGTCGACGATTTCGCCGAGAACGTTCTGGCGCAGCAAATTTCGCAGATCAGCGGCGTGGCTCTGGTCAATATCGGCGGCCAGCAGAAGCCGTCGATCCGCGTCCAGGTCGATCCGGCCAAGCTCCAGGCGCGCGGGCTAACACTCGAAGACGTGCGCGGCGTGCTTGCTACGGCGACGGTCGACGCCGCCAAAGGCGCGGTCAACGGCGCACTGCAAACCTTCACCATCTCGACCAACGATCAGCTGACGCAGCCGGAACAATATGACGATGTCATCATCGGCTATCGCGCCGGCGCGCCGATCCGCGTTCGCGATGTCGGCCACGCAATTACCGGCCCGCAGGACATTACGCAGAGCGCACTGGCAAGCCTGCCGAGCGGCGTCACGCCAGGCATCCTGCTTCTGATCTACAAGCAGCCCGGCGCCAACGTCATTTCCACCGTCGACGCGATCCAGGCGGCCATGCCGAGGCTTGCCGCCATCGCGCCGCAAGGGCTGAAGGTCGACACCATCATCGATCGCACCCAGACCATTCGCGCGTCCGTCAAGGACGTCGAGTTCACCCTCGCTATCACCATCAGCCTCGTGGTGATGGTGATCCTGGTGTTCCTGCGCAACATCCGCGCCACGCTTATTCCGAGCGTGACCGTGCCGCTCGCGCTCTTGGGCTCCACGGCGCTGATGTATCTATTCGGTTTCAGCCTCGACAATCTGTCGCTCATGGCGCTGACCATCGCCGTCGGCTTCGTCGTCGACGACGCCATCGTCGTCGTCGAGAACATCTATCGCCATCTCGAGGCCGGCACCTCGCCGATGCAATCGGCGCTGAAGGGCGCAAGCGAAATCGGCTTCACCGTGGTGTCAATCAGCGTGTCGCTGGTCGCGGTGTTCATCCCGCTGCTCTTGATGGGCGGTATCATCGGACGCCTGTTCCGCGAATTCGCCATCACCGTCACCGCCTGTATCGCGGTGTCCGTCGTCGTGTCGCTGACGCTGACCCCGATGCTGGCGTCGCGCTTTCTTGCCGCGGAATCCGAACATCACGGCCGCATCTACAACACCATCGAACGGGGCTTCGAAGGTCTGGTCAACGGCTACAAAACCGGTCTCGACATCGTCCTGCGCCACCAGTTCATCACCTTGATGGTGTTCTTTGCCACGATGGCCTGCACCGGCGTCTTGTTCGTCAGCATTCCCAAAGGTTTCTTTCCGGTTCAAGACACCGGCGCGATCCAGGGCATCGCCTATGCGGCGCAGGATGTCTCGCCGGACAGGATGCGCGGCATCCAGAAGCAACTCTCTGACGTGCTGGCGCGCGATCCCGATATCGCGGCCTTCGGATCGTTCTTCGGCAACGGCGGCGGCAATACGCTCAATACCGCGCGCTTCTTTCTTGCGCTGAAGCCGCGCGACGAACGCAAAGCGAGCGCGATGGACATCATCAACCGGCTGCGGCCGCAACTGGCCAAGGTCGAGGGCGTCCAGCTGTTCCTGCAGCCGTCGCAAGACATCACCGTCGGCGGGCGCATTTCGGCGGGCCAATACCAGTTCACGATGCAGGATCCAAGTTTCGACGAGCTGAGCGCCTGGGCGCCGAAAATGCTCGCCAAGCTGAAGACGCTGCCGGAGCTGGCCGACGTCTCGACCGATCAGCAGACCAATGCGCCGCTGCTCGCAGTGACCATCAATCGCGATGCCGCGGCGCGCTTCGGCATTCAGGCACAGGAGATCGACTCGACACTGAACGACGCGTTTGGCCAGGCCGACGTCGCGCAATATTTCACGCAAGTGAGCTCCTATTTCGTCGTGCTCGAAATCCTTCCCGAATTGCGGAAGGATCCGAATTCACTGAACCAGATCTACGTCAAGGCGCCGTTGACCGGGCAGCTCGTGCCGCTGTCGACTTTGGTCAATTTCAACACCAATACCGTCGGACCGCTTTTGGTCTCGCATCAGTCGCAGTTCCCGGCGGCGACACTGTCGTTCAATCTGAAGCCCGGCGTCGCGCTCGGCGACGCGGTGACGGCCATCCAACAGGCCGCAGACGACATGGGCATGCCTCCGACCGTCATCACCGGCTTCCAGGGCAATGCACAGGCGTTCCAGACCTCACTGTCGAGCGAGCCGATCTTGATCGCGGCGGCGCTTGTGGTCGTCTATGTGATCCTCGGCGTGCTCTACGAGAGCTACGTCCATCCGCTGACCATTCTATCGACGCTGCCGTCCGCGGGCGTCGGCGCCCTGCTGGCGCTGTGGCTCGGCGGCTTCGACCTCTCGGTGATCGGCATCATCGGCATCATCCTGCTCATCGGCATCGTGAAAAAGAACGGCATCATGCTGGTCGACTTTGCCATCACTCGCGAGCGCGAGGGATTCACGCCGGAAGCCGCCATCCGCGCCGCATGCTTGCTGCGTTTCCGTCCGATCATGATGACGACCATGGCCACTTTGTTTGGTGGCTTGCCGCTGATGCTCGGCACCGGCTCTGGCTCGGAGCTGCGCCAGCCGCTCGGTTACGCGATGGTTGGCGGCTTGATCGTGAGCCAGATGCTAACCCTGTTCACCACGCCGGTGGTCTATCTCTATCTCGACCGCCTGCAGAACTGGCTCAATGGCGGGAAATCGCACCACGCCGACACCGACGCGGCGCCGCCTGAAGAGGCCATGCCGGTCGCGGCCGAGTGACCCTGTCACCGAGACGTCGCATTGCACGCGCTGTTGCGACGCACAAAGCCTAAGCTGCACCGGCAAACTACACCTTATTGTGAATGTGACGGCGCGTAAGCGTCGTGCCTTGCCGCGTGCAACCCGGCGGCTGCGATGCCATTATATCAGGCGTAGGGAAGAACGCTCGGGCGCTTTGCGGCCCCGGCCGCCACAGCGGCCCGAACCAAAACGGTTCAGGACCCAACTCCGATTGGGTTCAGGAGGAGCAGCATGTCCCATTCGCATATTCTTACCGGCGAGAGCTTGAGCCCGGCACGGCCGGTCATTCGTGACATCTCGCCGTCCGATCTCTATCGGTCGCTGAAAAGCGGGATGGACGATTTTCTAGCGATGCCGAGCCACGCGATTTTTCTATGCGTGGTCTATCCGGTGCTCGGCATGTTTTTGATTGCACTCACGCTCGACAATTCGATGCTGCCGCTGGCGTTTCCCACTGCGGCGGGTTTCGCGCTGATCGGCCCTATCGCCGCCATCGGTCTCTATGAGTTGAGCCGGCGTCGCGAAGCGGGTCTCGACGCCTCATCGAGCCATGCTCTCGACGTGCTGCATTCGCCGTCGCTCGGCGCCATCATCGCGCTCGGCGTGCTCTTGACGGCGATCTTTCTGATCTGGCTCGCGGTGGCCGAGGCCATCTATATCGCCAATTTCGGGTACGGCGGACCGGGCACCTTCCAGCAATTCGTCCACAATGTCTTCTTCACTCCGGCCGGCTGGACGCTGATCGCCGTCGGCGCCGGTGTCGGCTTCCTGTTCGCGGTCGTGGTGCTGACTATCGGCGCGATCTCGTTTCCGCTCTTGCTCGATCGCGATGTCGGCGCCGCCGTGGCGCTCGCCACTTCGATCCGCGTCGTCGCCGCCAATCCGGGGACGATGGCGCTGTGGGGCTTCATCGTCGCCGCGCTGTTGCTGATCGGCTCGATCCCGTTCTTCATCGGGCTGACTGTGGTGATGCCGGTGCTTGGCCATGCTACCTGGCATCTCTACCGCAGGGCGGTCGAGCCCGACCCCAATCCGCGGCCCGATTTCAAGACGCCGGAGCGGGCCCCGCGATCCGCGGCGGATTTTCCAGCGGCGCTGTTCCCGACGCGGCACTAGAATCCGCCGCAAGGTAACGGCCGAAATGAAAACGGGGGCGGCCTCCTGGGCTCGCCGCCGTTCCAATTCGTCTGATCGTCAGGAAGCTTACCAGTTATAGATGTTCTGATTGTAGCCGAGGCTACCGCCACCGGTGAGCGAGGGATCGTCCGAATTGACCGGAGCGCTCCGCTGCGGAGCCACGTCGTACAGCGGACGATTGGTGTGGTGTGCTACCAGTTTAGCACGGCTTCCTTGCGCCGATGCCGGCGCAACCAGGCCCATAGCCATCGCCACGGCTGCGACAACCAGGACCGATATTGAGGCGAATTTCGCAACACGGATCATGCACTTTCTCCTGATACCCGGCACTGCCAGCGTTCCCCGCCTCCCGCACTAACGGCGCCAATGCCTGGAAATTCCATCACGAGCCGATGACGGATTTGTCATCCGCTGCTAAAGCCTTATTATGCTGGCACTTTCACCTGCCAGTTCCTGTCGCGTATGCTTGATCTCGGCCAGAGCTTTATCGGAAGCGTTGCCCGCGATCCGGACACGCTGGCGATTGTCGATGGCGCGCTCCGCCTGAGCTATGCGCAATGGTATCGGCGCATTTCAGCTGTCGTCGCCGGATTTGACTCACTTGGCCTCAAGCCGGGCGATCACCTCGTCACCGTGCTGCAGAATCGCTTCGAAGCAGCGACGTTGCATTGGGCCTGTCAGTTCGCGGGTGTCATCATCACGCCGGTGAACTGGCGCTCGACCGCGCAGGAGCTCGACTTCTTTCTCGAAAACGCCGAGACCAAGGCCGTCGCCTATGAAGATGCGTCCGCGGCGGCGGTTGCCGCGTCGGTGGCAGCGCAAAAGATACCGCGCGTCGCGCTCGATAGGGCGCAACCTTCCGACGTTGCTTTTGCCGCGCTTGCGTCGCGCGACGCGGCGGACGCCATGCCGCGCGCTGATGCACGAGCCTGGTCGGTGATGCTCTACACTTCCGGCACCACAGCCAAACCCAAAGGCGTGCCGCGCCGCCAGCAGGCCGAACGCGCGGCAGCGGTCGCCCATGTCGCACAGAATCTTTACGCGCATGGCGAGCGTACGCTCGGCGTCATGCCGCTTTACCACACCATGGGCGTGCGCTCGCTGCTCGCCATGTCGCTGATCGGCGGCGCCTTTGTCTGCTTGCGCCGTTTCGATGTCGCGGAAGCATTGAAGGTCATCGCCGCGGATCGCGTGACCAATCTTTATCTGGTGCCAACGCTCTATCACGACCTCGTCTATCACCCGCAATTCACGGTGAGCGACGTCAGCTCGGTCCGCAAGCTGGGTTTTGCCGGCGCGCCGATGACGGATGGACTCCTCAATAAGCTACAGGCCGAGTTCAAGCCCGATCTGTTCGTGAACCATTACGGCTCCTCGGAAATCTATACCTTCACCATCGACCAGAATGCGCTCGCGAAGCCCGGCTCTGCCGGCCGTGCTGGCATCAACCAGATGGTGCGCGTGGTGAAGCTTGGCGCCGCTTCGGTCGACCACATTGCCGCCGTCGACGAGGAAGGTGAAATCATCGCGCTTCTTGCCGGCGATGAATCCTTCGAAGGCTATTGGCGGCGGCCGGACGCCGACGCCAAAGCGCTACGCGAAGGCTGGTATTTCACCGGCGACACCGGCTTCATCGACGGCGACGGCGATGTCTTCGTCACCGGCCGCGTCGATGACCTGATCATCACCGGCGGCGAGAATGTCTCGCCCGTCGAAATCGAATCCTGTCTGTCGCTGCATGCCGCGGTATCCGAAGTCGCGGTCATCGGCGTGCCTGACGAGCGCTGGGGCAAGGTGGTCGCCGCCTTCATCAAGCGCCGCGCCGCCGTCGAGGCCGAAGAGCTTGATGCCTATTGCCGCTCATCCGGGTTGGCCGGCTTCAAACGGCCGCGGCGCTATGTCTTTGTCGCGGAAATTCCGAAATCGCCGGTCGGCAAGCTCTTGCGAAGGAAGCTCGTCGCCGGCGAATACACCGTCGAATCTTCCTCTTCTTCCATCTCACTATCACGCCAGCAAGGTACGACCGCATGACCGTGTTTTCCGATCCGCGTTTGCAAAAGCTCGACGGTTTCCGCGTTGAGATCGATCCCGAGCGCGAACGCGCCGATATCGTGCTGGACTGGCCGCCGCTCAATGTCATCGAGATGGGGCAGCGCGATCAGCTGCGGCTCGTTTTCGAGGCGCTGGACGAGGACGACCGCGTGCGCGTGATCGTGCTGCGCGCGGTCGGCGAGCATTTTTCCTCGGGCGGCAATATCGCGGGTTTTCTCGCGGCGTCGCCGGAGCACGTGTCGAAGCTTGCCTGGAATATCGCGGCACCGGCACGCTGCGCGAAGCCGGTGATTGTCGCCAATCGCGGCTATTGCTTCGGCGTCGGCTTTGAAATTTCGCTTGCCTGCGATTTCCGGCTCGCCTCCGAAACCTGCCTCTACGCTTTGCCGGAGCAGCGACTGGGCCAGATCCCGGGTTCGGGTGGCTCGGCGCGCCTGCAAAAGATCATCGGCATTACCCGCACCAAGGACATCGTCATGCGCTCAAAGCGCATTGCGGCCAAGCAAGCTTATGACTGGGGCATCGCCACCGAATGCGTACCGGACGACAAGCTCGAAGCGGCGACCGATGCCCTGGTCGACGAACTGCGCGCCTTTTCGCCGCTGGCGCAGCGCACGGCAAAGACATTGCTCAACGCGACCGAAGATACCGATCTCGAAGCCGCGATCGAACTCGAAGGCCATTGCTATAGCAGGCTCCGCCAATCCGACGATTTCCGCGAGGGTGTCGAGGCGTTCCACAATAAGCGCAAGGCGAAATTCCGCGGCACGTAACTCTTGAGTTATTGCGATGCCGCATCGAGATAACAACAAGGCTGCAAAAGCAGCCGACTAAGGAGAAGCGACGTGACTTGAAAATGAATGCATGCCGCAAAAAACAACAGGCATGCCGGGGAGGAGACGAAAATGTGCACTTTGAGGAGTTGGGCGAAAGCCTTCGCGGCGCTTGTTGCCGCGGGCGTGTTCATTCTGCCGAATGTCGCCAAAGCTGCCGATCCGATCCGGATTGGCACCAGTCTGGCGCTCACCGGCGGCGTAGCGCCGATCGGCAAACAGGTGCTGGCGGCGCTGCAGATCTGGCGCGACGACGTCAACGCCAAAGGCGGTTTGCTCGGGCGGCCGGTCGAGCTCGTCTATTACGACGACCAGAGCAATCCAAATAATGTGCCGCAGCTTTTTACCAAGCTGATCGAGGTCGACAAGGTCAACCTGTTCATCGGCCCTTACGCCACCAATATGGTAGCGCCGGCCATTCCGGTGCTGATGCAATATAAGAAAACCACCATCGGCATCCTGGCCAATGCCGCCAATTCCAAGCTGCATTACGACCAGTATTTCTCGATGCTGCCGACCGGGCCCGAGCCGCAAAAATCCTTTGCGCTTGGATTTTTCGAGTTGGCGGCGGCGCAGAAGCCGCGGCCGAAGACGGTCGCCATCGTCGCCGCCGACGCCGAATTCGCGCAGAATGCCGCGGACGGCGCACGGCAGGTCGTCAAGGACCTCGGCGGTTTTCAGACTGTTCTCGACGAGAAATATCCGCCGTCGACGGTCGACTACACGCCGGTGATGCGCGCCGTCCAGGCCTTGAATCCGGACATTCTTTTCGTCGCGGCCTACCCGCCGGACTCGGTCGGCATTGTGCGTGCAGCAAACGAGATCGGGCTGACACCTAAAATGTTCGGCGGCGCTTTCATCGGGCTTTTGGTGACGCCGATCAAGGTGCAGCTCGGCCCGTTGATGAGCGGCATCGTCAACAACGAGGTGTTCTTGCCGGCGCTATCGCTGACCTTCAACGGGACGAAGGAAATGATGGCGAAATATCAAGCCGCGGCGAAAGACGCCGGCATCGATCCGCTCGGGCCGGCCTTCCCGCCGCTCGGCTATGCGGCCGGCCAAGTCCTTGCCGAAGCAGTCGAAGGCACCGAGAGCCTCGACCAGAAAACGCTCGCCGACTACATGCACACGCACACATTCTCAACCGTGGTCGGCGACATCAAATTCGGCAAGGACGGCGAATGGGCCAAGTCGCGCGTGTTCTTCACCCAATTTCAGCACGTCACGCCGAACTCGCTCGATCAGTTCAAGGATTCGAGCCATGAAGTCATCGTCTGGCCGAAAGAATACCAGACCGGCGACATGATCTATCCTTATGCGGACGCCAAGAAGTGAGCAGCACGTAACGAGGGCACGATGAACGGGACTGCGTTTAAACTGGCCACTTTGGCAAAACCGGATGGCAACGCTTTCGTTGCCATCGTTCTTGGCCATGATGCCATCGACCTCAAGGCGGCCCATGTCGCTTATCGGTCGTCGTCCCGCAGGGGAGAGCTGAGCGCGACCGAGAGTATGCTCGGCCTCCTTGAGGACTGGGACAAGAACTTCGCCGTGCTGCAGGAGATCGTGGCCTTTCTGGAAAAGGAAGGCAGGCCTGCGGGCACGGCGAAATTTGCAAGCCTGCGGGCGCTGTCGCCGGTTCGCCGGCCCGGCAAGATGTTCTACGCGGCGCAGAACTTTCAGGAACATGTCAATGAGATGATCCGCGCCGGCATGTCGCCTTCGGGCGGGCCGGTCTTCACCGGCGAGAAAACGACGACGGTGCCGTATCTGTTCCTCAAGGCGCCGAGCACGCTCGCCGGAGCCTTCGACGATATCGAAATTCCGCGCGGCATGAAGAAGATCGACTGGGAGGCGGAGATCGCGCTCGCTATCGGCAAAGGCGGCAAACGCATCAAGGCCGAGCAGGCGCTCGCCTATGTTGCCGGTTTCATGACTACCAACGACGTGTCCTGCCGCGATCAGCAGATGCGTCCGGACCGGCCGGCGCTGCGCTCGGACTGGCTCGGCGGCAAGAGCCACGACAATTTCGCGCCGATGGGGCCCACTCTGGTGCCGCGGGCCTTTGTGCCCGACGCCATGAACTTGTTCATCCGCCTCACCGTCAACGGCGAGGTGAAGCAGGACGGCAATACGTCGCAATTCATCTTCACGCCGGAAGAGCAGATCGAATACGCCTCAAACATGCTCTCGCTGCAGCCGGGAGATATTTTCAGTTGCGGCACCTGCGGCGGAGTGGGACAAGGCACCAACACCTTCCTCAAGCCCGGCGATGTGATGGACACCGAGATTGAATTGCTCGGCCGGATGCGTAATCGTTTTGTCGCCGAAGCATAGCGCATGTCCCGGAAAAGTGGGCACCGGCTTCCCAATAAGGACATGCGCAAAATTTGAGTGCGGACTTGATGCTGCCATCGCAACGCCCGCTGTTCGATATCCCAAGCGACGTCTGTTACCTCAATGCCGCGTCCTATACGCCGCTGCCTTTGGCGACGCTCGAGGCCGGGCGCGCGGCCGTGGGCCGCAAGGGCCGGCCGTGGCTGATCGATAACGACTTTGCCGCGCAGCAATACAGCCGCACGCGCCAGGCCGCGGCGCGGCTCATCCGCGCCGACGCGGCGGATGTGGCGCTTATTCCGTCGATCAGCTATGGCGTCGCCACCGTCGCAAAAATCATCCCGGTACCGGCCGGCTCGCGGGTGATCGTCCTGCATGACGATCATTCCTCGCCAGTGCTGGAATGGCTGACGCGCGCGCGTGACGGCGCCTTCACCGTCGATACGGTGCAAGGCCCAAACGACCACGATTGGACGAGCGCGGTACTCTCGACGATCGAGCGGGCGGGCGCGGCTCCGGTCGCGATCGTATCGATTTCGTCGGTGCACTGGGCGGACGGCGCCGCAACGCAAGGCGCCGGAGTGCTCGATCTCGATGTGTGCGCGCTCGATCCGGATTTCGTCGTGTTTCCGACCTATAAGTGGCTGCTCGGGCCGTACGGCCGCGCTTTCATCTATGTCGCCAAGCGCCACCAGGGCGGCATTCCGCTCGAACAGACGAGCTACGGCCGCAAGGCCGTGCGCGCCGAACAGGATGTCTATTTCACCGACACCGACTATGTCACCGACGCGCGGCGCTTCGACATGGGCGAACGCGACCATTTCATCTCGATGGAAATGGCGTCGATCGGCATGGAGATGATGGCGGACTGGGGAGCGGAACCGATCGCCACGCGGCTTGGCGCACTGACGGAGCGGCTCGCCCAACAGCTCGGCGACGCGACGCGGGCCGGCCGGATTTCGTTTCCGGCGAGCGAAGTGAGATCGCCGCACATTTTGAGCCTCGGTTTTCCTGGCGGCGTGCCGAAGGGACTCACAGAAAGCCTCGCCGCGCAGAAAATCTATGTGGCGCCACGTCGCGGCCGGTTGCGGGTGAGCCCGCACGTCTATAACGACGACGCCGATATCGACCGGTTCGCGCAGGCGCTGCTCGCAGCCATTCGCTAGGCTCATGTCCAACCGGGCGCCTTCGGCCGTGGCACCTCCGGCGAATAAGGACTAAGATTGCATTGAGAACCCGCCGCATAGCGCAGGATTGATCAACAAAAACGGGAAACGCGCCAGAGGAAGGCTCCTCCCATGAAACTCACACCGACACAGCTCAAGGAATTCGACGAGCAGGGCTATCTGTTCTTCCCGAACTGCTTCGATGAAGAGGAGATCGCGCTCCTGCGCGACGACGCGGAAGCCATCCTCAAACTCGACCGCAAAGAAGTCTGGCGCGAGAAAACCGGCGCACCACGCACCGCCTTTGCCGCGCACACTTTCAACGAGACGTTCCGGCTGATGGCGAATCATCCCCGGCTGGTCGAGCTGCTGCAGCAATTGCTTAGCGAGCCGGTTTACGTTCATCAATTCAAGCTCAATGCCAAGGTCGCCTTCGAGGGCGATGTGTGGCAATGGCACCAGGATTACGGCACCTGGGCGCGCGACGACGGCATGCCCGAACCGCGGGCGATGAATATCGCGATCTTTCTCGATGAAGTGATGCCGATCAATGGCGCGCTGATGCTGATTCCGAAAAGCCACAGACAGGGCGTGCTTGCGGCCAGTCACGACACGCTGACCACCTCCTATCCGCTGTGGACGCTCGACAAGGAGACCGTGACGCGGCTTGCGGCCGAAGGCGGTATCGTGGCGCCGACCGGAAAACCCGGATCGGTGCTGATGTTCCACGGCAATCTGGTGCACGCCTCACCGCCCAACATCACGCCTTATCCGCGCAAGATCGTCTATCTGACGCTGTGCGCGGTCTCAAACCACATCACCAAATTCACCCGCGAAGAATGGATCGCGCATCGCGATTTCACGCCAATCGTGCCGGTGCCCGAGGACGCGCTGTTGCAGTATGCCCGGGCGCATAAGGTCGCGGCAGAGTAGCGATGAACCTCCAGACTCTCCTCGCCGCGCGCGTCGACGCCAATAAACCGGTGCGCGTCGGACTGATCGGCGCCGGAAAATTCGGCTCGATGTTTCTGGCACAAGTGCCGTCCATCAGCGGCCTCGAAGTCGCGGTGATCGCCGACCGCGACCTCGAGCGCGCCAAAACGGCCTGCCGCACCGTGGGCTGGGACGCGTCCCGCATTGCGCGCACGCGCTTCGTCGATCGCGGCAGCGAGGCGATCGGCGACGAGCGGGTCGAGGTGGTGATCGAGGCGACCGGCGATCCCGGCGCCGGCATCGCGCACGCGCTGGAAGCCATCGCCGGCAAGCATATCGTCATGGTCAATGTCGAGGCCGATGCGCTGGCGGGCGCCTTGCTCGCGCGCAAAGCGCGTGCGGCGGGCGTGATCTATTCGATGGCCTATGGCGACCAGCCGGCGCTGATTGCCGAAATGGTCGATTGGGCGCGCTCCGCGGGATTCCAGATCGCGGCCGCCGGCAAGGGCACGAAATACCTGCCGGCCTATCACGCCGTCACGCCGGACGGGGTGTGGCGGCACTATGGGTTCACCGCCACCGAGGCCAAGGCAGCCCGGCATGAATTCGCAGATGTTTAATTCGTTTCTCGACGGCACCAAGTCCGCAATCGAGATGGCAGCGGTGGCGAATGCCTGCGCGCTCGACGTGCCGCGGAACGGTTTGTATTTCCCGCCTTGCGGTGCCGACGAGCTCGCGCACGTATTGCGGCCGAAAGCGCTCGGCGGCGTGCTCGACGGCGACGGTATGGTGGAAGTCGTGTCATCGCTCGCGCGCGATGGCTCACCGGTCGCGCGCGATCCGCGCTGGGGCGTCTATGTGGTGCTGAAAGCGCAAAATGACTACGCCGCGGCCTGCTTCAAGCAATACGGCCTGCCGACCGATTCCACCGGCCGTTACGCTGCGATGTACAAGCCGTTTCACCTGATCGGGCTCGAGCTTTCGATCTCGGTGCTCAATGTCGCGCTGCGCGGCGAGCCGACCGGAAGCTGCCGAGCCTGGCGCGGCGACGCGGTGGCTGTGGCCAAGCGCGCGCTGAAAGCCGGCGAGACGCTCGACGGCGAAGGCGGCTACACCGTTTATGCCAAGCTCATCCCGGCAACGAGAAGCCTCGAACGTAACGCGCTGCCGATCGGGCTTGCGCATCACGTCAAAGTTCTCCGCGATATCGCCGGGGGCGAAATCGTCTGCGCCGCCGATGTGGCGCTCGATGGCACAGTGCAGGCGGTGCGCATCCGCCGCGACATGGAGCAGGAGGCGCGCCAGGCCGGAGATGGCGGCGGAATAGCCCTCATTCACACCTAGATTGAGCATGATCTTATCGGAAAATCGGTTTCCACTTTTCCGGATCATGCTCCGTACGGCCGCCGCCGAAGCATCGGGCGACACCGGCCGTTAGAATGCTGCTCTCATTTAAGAGCGAGACGTTCGGTGACCATCACTGTTTTCATCCGCCATCAGCTCGATCCCTTCCAACGCGACGGCTTCGAGGCTTATGCACGGCGCTGGCTCGACATCATCCAGAAATGCGGCGGCGAGGTCGTCGGTTATTGGATACCGCATGAGGGAACAAACAACATCGCCTATGGCCTGGTCTCGTTCGCAAGCCTCGCGGCCTATGAGGAATACCGTGCGCGGCTGTTGCGCGACACCGAAGGCGCGGCGAATTTCGAATTCGCTCAGAAGGAGCGCTTCATCCTTGCGGAACAGCGTTCCTTCTTGCGGCAGATTTTATGAGCCGTGCTTTGCCGCTGTTACTCGGCCGCCACCTGGTGCTGCGGCCGCATCGATTCAAGCCCGTCGGCAACCGTTGCCTGGATGGTCGCACGCACCATGTGGCGGGCTTCATGCGCCGGCCACGGCCGGCCGCGATGCATGGTGGCGCGATTGTCCCACATCACCACGTCACCGGCCCGCCAAGCGTGGGTGTAGCGGGTGCCGAGCGCGGTCGTTTGCGTTGTCAATTCGTCGATCAGTTTCTCGCCTTCTGTCGGATCCATGCCTTCGACGGCGTAAGCGTGCGAAGCGAGATAGAGCGCGTTTTTGCCGTTAACCGGATTCTTCCACACCATGCGCCAGCATTGCGGCGGCAGCGCCGCGAGCTCGTCGGTCGTGGCGAGCCCGGCTGCGATCTTGCTGCGCGAATGCCCGTAATGATGCCAGGCGAAGGAATTTTCCAGTTTCTCTTGCCGTTCCGAATCGAGCCGATCGAAGGCGAGCCGCGTCGAGACATATTCGGTCTCGCCGCCTTTCGCCGGAATGATGCGCGCCGACAGGATCGACGTCAGCGCGGGCGTCGGCTTGAACGAGCTGTCGGTATGCCAGAGCTGATTGGCCTTGTTGCGCATCGCATAGCGGTGATCGGGCGGCACCACTTTGCCGTCCTTGTCGATCGTGGTGAGAATGACCAAATGGGTGCCGGTGCCGAGCGAGCCGACTTTGGTGACTTCCGGCGGGCCGAACCGGCGTGAGAAGGCAAGCTGGCTGTCGTCGCTGACGTCCTGATCGCGAAAGACCAGAACCGAGTGCTGTTCGAACGCCGCACGTATGGCTTTGTAAGCGTCGTCATCGTTGATAATGTCCGCAAGCGTTACGCCGCGCATCTCGGCGGCAAAGCCCGGACCGACCTGGATGGCCTCCATCGGCGGTTCCTCCGAATTCTATTTATTTGCGCCATGATTCCTCCAAATCAGGGCATCTGGCAAGACGCCATCACGGCGCCCGAAAGCGCGCAATGACCTCCGATGGCAAAGGCTTCGCCATGATTTTGCTGGGGTCGTCCGGACGATAAGCGGCCCAGACGCGGCTTTCGCGGCCTTCCACTGCGAGAGCGCCGTGCACCGTGAGCTTATGCTCGACGTCGAAGCTCGAGCGGCGAAACGCAGTGACCTGCGACGTCAGTCCCACGACGTCGCCAAAGCGTGCCGGCGCGATGAAGCGGGCGCCGGCATCGACCAAGGGAATGCCAAAGACACCATAGACCGACGGCCAGTCCTGCGGTTTTACGCCGAGCACATGCTCGAACATCATCCAGGTGCCGCCGTCGAAATACTCGAAAAAACGAGCGTTGAAGACGATGCCGGCGGGATCGCAATGACCCCAGGCGACGGTGAATTGGCGGCGGCTGATGAAATTGGTCGAGGCTTCCATACCGGAATTGATATCGCCGAGAAGCCCGGCGACGGTCAACCGGACGCAAAATCGCGCAGACCCAACCCTCGGAATGAAGCCGGACCCCAGAATCATGACGGGCGAGCTTGCGCCCGCCCGTCACGTTCCTAGCGCTGCTACCCGCGGCTTGGAACCAGGATCAAATCTGCCACGTGGCGCGGCGCTGGTAGCGGCTACACACCCAGGCTGACCTGACCTTGGGGATCGTCACATCCGGCAGAACCAAACGCGACCGATCTGACATTGAGGATACCGCTGCGATCTCAAACTGCAAGAAAAAGCCGTCGCGCATTATGGCACGCCGGCTTTGGGGATAACTAAGTGGATCGGCTGCCCGCGATCGATCCAAAGGCGAGCGCATTTGACGAAACCTTCTTTATTTCGCACTGCGATGCGGCGGTGGATAAAATAATTTGTCCAACGGCAAATGGGTTCTTTTGGGGGCGGCATCGTGGGCCTTGCGGTTTCGATGAAGGACGTGATGGGCACGCTGGCCGTGCTCATCGCGATTTGCCGCCTATGGCATCTATGTCTGGAAGACCTTGCGCGGTGACGCGCGGCCGCATCCGCTGTCATGGCTGATTTTCGGCGTACTCACCGGAACCGGCTATCTGGTCCAGCTTGACCAAAAAGCGGGGCCGGGAAGCTGGGTGATGGCGATCACGACGCTCGTTTGCCTGATGCTCTGCGTGATGAGCTTCTGGCGCGGCGAACGGACACTTCCCTGGTACGAATGGGCGTTCCTCGGCGCGGCCATTGTCGTGTTCGCGTTTTACCTGTGGTCGCGGAACCCGGGCCTGATCGGCGATGTCGTCGGCCGAACGCCGCGCGATCTCTTGATCCGCCACGCGCCCACGATTTCGTCGATGCTCGCGGCCTTCGTCAATGTGCTCGGTTTCGGGCCGACGGTTGCTCCGCCCGCACAGCGACAGCGTCAGCATTTTCGTGCTCAACGGTTTGAAATTCGTGCCGTCGTTCTTTGCGCTCGACAGCATTTCGGTCGCGACCTGCGTGTTTCCGGCAACGCTCGTTATCGCCAATGCCGGCGTTGCGCTGATTATTTATCTGCGGCGGCAGCAGGTAAGCTGGCAGGGAAATTCGTCGTCTTCCCAGGCCATTTGCACAGATCCGCTATGATGCATTTCTCGCACAGCGGCCGGCGCGCCACGCACACATAGCGGCCGTGCAAAATGAGCCAATGGTGTGCATGCAGGCGATATTTTTCCGGCACGACGTCCAGCAATTTCATTTCGACATCGAGCGGCGTCTTGCCGGGCGCGAGCCCGGTGCGGTTGCCGATGCGGAAAATGTGCGTATCGACCGCGATGGTCGGCTCGCCGAAGGCGATATTGAGCACGACGTTGGCGGTCTTGCGCCCGACGCCCGGCAGCGCTTGCAGCGCCTCGCGATCGTGCGGGACCTTGCCGCCGTGCTGCGCGACGAGAATTTCCGACAGCGCGATCACGTTCTTTGCCTTGGTGCGATAAAGCCCGATGGTCTTGATCAGCTCGCGCACCCACGCTTCGCCGAGCTGGACCATCTTCTCCGGCGTGTCGGCGAGATTGAACAGAGCTGGCGTCGCCTTATTGACGCCGGTATCCGTCGCCTGCGCCGAAAGCACGACCGCGACCAGAAGCGTGAACGGATTGATGTGCTGGAGTTCACCGCGCGGTTCGGGATTGGCGGCGGCAAGGCGCCGGAATGCTTCCTCAACTTCGGCCTTAGTCCATTGCGGCATTTCGCCATGCATGGCTTTAGCGTCGGCCTTTTTTTGCGCCCTAGCGGGCTTTAGCCGCGCGGCTGTGCCCTTGCGGGCGGCCCGTAGGCTTTGTTTGGTCGATTTCCGCTTCGCGGTGGACTTTGGCTTAGTGGATTTCTTTGGCCTGGTGGTTTTTCGCGCCATTGTTTTTGTATAATGAGGTCCATGAGTAGCGACAACTTGAGCGGCGACAATCCCGCCGGCCATCCCCATCCCGACGGTTCGGCCACCGACAGTTCGGTCGATGCCAAAATCTTCTCAGCCGTGCTCACGCCGCACCGTTCGCTCGGTCCGACCGGTTTTCTGATCTTCATGCTCTGTATCGGCGGGATCAGTTTCACCACCGGCGTGTTCTTCGTCTTGCTCGGCGCTTGGCCGATTTTCGGCTTTTTCGGCCTCGACGTGCTCCTGGTCTATTGGGCGTTCCGCGCCAATTACCGTACCGCGCGTGCCTACGAGGAGGTGACGGTCACCGCCAACGAGCTGACGGTGCGCCAGGTGAGCCATCGCGGCCGGGTACGGGAATGGACGCTCAATCCGCTCTGGGTGAAGCTTGACCGCATCGTGCACGAGGAATTCGGTATCGAACGGCTGTTCCTGGTGTCGCATGGCCGGCGGCTCCCCATTGCCGTCTTCCTCGGACCGGCGGAAAAGGCGAGCTTCGCCCATGCGCTGTCCAAGGCCTTGGGCGAAGCCAAGCGCGGGCCGACGCGGACCGTGCTGGAATAGCCCCTCAGAAATCGGGTGGTTTGGCTGCCTCACCCACCCTAGATCGGGAGCAAATGATGGAGGCCTCCATGCTATCGCCCGACCGCTTGACCGATCTTGAAAGCCACCCGCCGCTTACCGAAGCCGCCGCCGATTACGAAGTGGTGCGCCGCGCCATCGGCCATATCCGCGGCCATTGGCGCGAGCAGCCCGAAATCGAGGCCATTGCCGAGGCGGCCGGCGTCACGCCGACCGAACTGCACCACCTGTTCCGGCGCTGGGCCGGGCTGACGCCCAAAGCCTTCCTGCAGGCGCTGACGCTCGACGGTGCGCGGCACCTCCTGCGCGATTCCGCAAGCGTGCTCGACGCCACTTACGAGGTCGGCCTGTCCGGCCCCGGCCGGCTGCACGACTTGTTCGTTACGCACGAGGCCATGTCGCCTGGCGAGTGGAAGTCGGGCGGCGAGGGCTTGATCATCCGCTATGGCTTCCACCCCTCGACTTTCGGCAATGCGCTGGTCATGGCGACCGACCGCGGGCTTGCGGGGCTTGCCTTCGCCGATCCGGGGCAGGAACGCGCGGCGCTGGCCGACATGAAGCAGCGTTGGGCCAAGGCCAATTACATCGAGGATATGGCTTTCACCGCACCGACCGCGCGGCGCATTTTCGATCCGGCACGCTGGCAGCCGAGCGAGCCGTTGCGCGTGGTGCTCATCGGCACCGACTTCGAGGTGCGAGTCTGGGACGCGCTTCTAAAAATCCCCATGGGCCGCGCCACCACTTATTCGAATCTTGCCGCCAAGATCTGCAAGCCGAAGGCGGCGCGGGCCGTCGGCGCTGCCGTGGGCAAGAACCCGGTGTCCTTCGTCGTGCCGTGCCACCGCGTCATCGGCAAGGGCGGCGACTTGACGGGCTATCACTGGGGGCTGACGCGCAAGCGCGCCATGCTCGGCTGGGAGGCGGGACAGGTGAGTGCGGCGTGAGAAGCCCGTCGCGGCGCGGCTTATTCCAAGCGGCCGCGCAGCTTCCAGTTATCGGCCACGCTGAACGGATCGGCGGCGTGTGGGAAGTCGCCGTTGCGATAGGCGGCAAGCGCCGCCGGATCTTGCCGTTCGAGAAAATCAGCGAGCGCTGAATAGGTCGTGCAGCGCACTTCCGGCAGGCCGCAGACGGTTTGCGCAAATTCTTCGAGCGCCTCCCGATACGCGCCATCCTGATAATCGAAGAAGTGATGGCCAATATGGGGCGGGGCACGATCGCCGGTGTAATTAGCTTTGAAATAATCGAGATAGGTATCGAGCATCTGTTGCTCGAAGAATTCGTGACGGTTCGGCACCACGACGGCATGCGACTGTGCCACAAAAAAATTATAGTCCATCGGCAACAGACGCTTTTTGGTGCGGTAGAGCTCGATATCCGCCAGATTGAAACGCCACAGGCCATCGACTTTGCCGGGCCAGGCATTGGGTTCGCTGTCGCTCGACGTGTCGTAACGGAAGCCTGTGTCTTTTGAGCGCGGTATAGAGCCCCGAGCTGAAGTCGAGATAAGGAGCACGGAATCCCGTGACCTGCGACTCCGCAAAGACGAATTTCACGTCGCTGCCAAGCCCGTTATTCGGTCCGACATTGGCGAGAATGTCACGGAAGGCATGCAGCTCCCGCGTCCAATCGGCGGCGAACCAGCCGCGGCCGCTGAAATGACCGACTGCGTGCGAGCCGATCTCATGGCCGCTCAGATAAGCCGCGTTCATGTATTCGACGCGCTGCCGCACCTCGTCGGCGGTGCCGCCGAAGCCGATGTTCGAGATACCGCGCGGGTGTCCGGGCGCCTGGTAGCGATTGCGATTGGCGTCGGCGATGAAATTGACGCCGGAGACGAAGAAGGTGAAATGCAGCCGGTCGCCATCCTTGTTCATCTCGGCGGCGAAGTCGTAGAGCTCTTTCCAGCGCTCCAGCTCGGTGCAATTGTCGAATGCGATCTCGACGAATTGCGGCGGCCGTTCGCCGGCGCGCCTGCCGCCAGTAAAACCAGAAGTGAGAAAAATGCCGCCCGCCCCATCGGCAAGTCTAAAAGCATTGAAGTGCTTCTGATTCAATGTGAATCAAAATTTTACCTTATTTGACTGCATTGCATCGAAAATCTTAAGAGAGATGCAGCGTGTGACGTAACGCCTTGGTTTGACGGGTGCGCCGCAATTCGCAATACGGCTTATCATCCATAAAGAAGGGTAAAGCAGATGCAGCGTCGGCGGCCGGTCATGCTCGTTATTCTCGACGGCTGGGGCTGGCGCGAGGAGGCGGCCGACAATGCCATCCGTCAAGCCAAGACGCCGACCTTCGACCGGCTGTGGCAGAATGGGCCGCACGCATTCCTTCGCACCTCCGGCAAGGACGTCGGCCTGCCGGATGGCCAGATGGGCAATTCCGAAGTCGGCCATCTCAATATCGGTGCCGGCCGTGTCGTGATGCAGGACTTGCCGCGCATCACGCACGCCATCACCCGTGGCGATATTAAAAATGCGCCGGCGCTGACCGATTTGATCAAGAAGCTCAAAGCGAGCGGCGGCACCTGCCATTTGCTCGGTCTCGTCTCACCGGGCGGGGTGCATTCGTATCAGGATCAGGCCGCGGCGCTTGCCAAGATTCTCGATGAAGTGAGTGTGCCAACGCTCGTTCATGTGCTGACCGACGGCCGCGATACACCGCCGCAGGCCGGCGGCGAATATTTGCAGCGCCTGCTCGCCACGCTGCCGCAATCGGTGAAAGTCGCGACCGTATGCGGGCGCTACTTCGCCATGGATCGCGACAAGCGCTGGGAGCGCGTTGAGAAGGCTTACAACGCCATTGTCGAGGCCGAAGGCCCGCGATTTGCCGATGCGCCCAGCGTGATCGCCGACGCTTATGCCAACAAGAAATTTGACGAGTTCATCGTGCCGGCGGTGGTTGGCGACTACAAAGGCATGAGGGACGGTGACGGTATCTTGTGTTTCAACTTTCGGGCCGATCGCGTGCGCGAAATCTTGGGCGCCATGCTCGAACCGGACTTCACGGGATTTGCCCGCAAGCGCGTCGTCAAATTCGCCGTCGCCGTCGGCATGACGCAATATAGCGACGAGCTCGATCGGCTGATGGAGACGATCTTTCCGCCGCAGACGCTCGCCAACATCCTCGGTGAAGTGATCGCGCAAGCCGGGCGCACGCAGCTGCGCATGGCGGAGACGGAAAAGTATCCGCACGTGACTTATTTCCTGAACGGCGGCCGCGAACAGCCTTATTCCGGCGAAGACCGCATCATGGTGCCGTCGCCGAAGGTCGCGACCTACGATCTGCAGCCGGAGATGTCGGCGCCGGAACTGACCGATAAGGCGGTCACAGCGATTAATTCCGGCAAATACGACCTGATCGTGCTCAACTACGCCAATCCGGACATGGTCGGTCATACCGGAAGCCTGCCGGCGGCGATCAAGGCAGTGGAGACAGTCGATACCAGCCTCGGCCGCATTGCCGACGCCATCGAGAAGGCTGGCGGCGCGCTGCTCGTCACCGCCGATCACGGCAATTCCGAATTGATGCGCGATCCCGAGACCGGCGGCCCGCACACTGCGCACACCACCAATCCGGTGCCGCTGATGCTGGTCGGCGGTCGCAATCGCGGGCTGGTGGCGGAAGGCCGCCTCGCCGACCTGGCGCCGACGCTGCTCGAGCTGATGGAATTGCCGAAGCCGAAGGAAATGACCGGAGCGTCGCTATTGGCGGGCTAGGTGTCAGCCGGCCAAGCCGTTGCTGCTCGCGCAATGCGCGATCAGCCGCTCGATGAAGCCGGCGCATTTTGTCAGTTCGGATATTTCGACGAACTCGTCCGGCTTGTGGGCCTGTTCGATCGAGCCGGGGCCAACAACGACGGTCGGAACGCCGGCCATACTCACAAACAGGCTCGCCTCAGTGCCGAAACTGACTTTGCCGTGGCTGTTGCGGCCGCTTAAATGCTTGGCAAGCGCCACCAGCGGATGATCGGATTTCATGTCGAGCGCCGGGTATTCGAGAATTTCCTCGAAATCGATCCCGCAGCTCGCATCAGCCTTTTGCATCTGCGGCTCGATCACGGCCTTGGCCCAAGCGACGATCGCATCAGTCACTTCTTTTGACTCGTCCATGCCGAGACCGCGCGCCTCGAACTCGACCGTACATTCGTCCGGCACGATGTTGAGAGCAGTTCCTCCTTGCGCGATGCTCGTCAGCAAAGTCGTATGCGCGACGTCGTGCATGTCATCGCGCGCGCCTTCCCTGGCCAATTTTTCCGCGCGGCGGCGCACTTCGGTGATCAGCTCGGCGGCGTGTTCGACAGCATTGACGCCGTCGGGCGCGATCGAGGAGTGGCAGGACTTGCCGCGGAACGTCGCGCGCACGCCGTGCTTGCCCTTGTGACCGATGATGATCTGCATCTGCGTCGGCTCGCCGACAAAACAACCGAGCGGCTTGACCGGCGCCGCACTGATCTCGCGCAACATCGGGCGCACGCCGATGCAGCCGACTTCCTCGTCGTAGGAAATAGCGAGGTGGATCGGCATTTTCAGATCGGCGGCACGGATCTCCGGCACCATGGCGAGACACACCGCGACAAAGCCCTTCATATCGGTGGTGCCCCGGCCGTAATAGCGGCCATCGCGCTCGATCATTGTGAAGGGATCGCCGGTCCAGGGCTGGCGCTCAACCGGCACCACATCAGTATGGCCTGACAACACAATGCCTGGCGTATGTTCCGGGCCGATCGTCACCCATAGCGAGGCCTTCTGCCCGGTCTCGTCGATGAGCCGGGAGCCGCTGATGCCAAACGAAGCGAGATATTTTTCGATATAGGCGATCAGCCCGAGATTGGAGCGGTCGCTGACCGTGTTGATGCCGACCAAATCCGCAAGCAGCTTCCGAATGCGTTCGCTTCTGTCGTCAGCCATGACCAGCATAATTTATCGACACGCGCTAAATATCCGCCAATCCCAGAACGTCCGCCATCGAATATAGACCTGCCTTCTTGTCGCGCGCCCACAGCGCCGCGTGGAGCGCGCCACGGGCGAAGATCATGCGGTCCTCGGCGCGATGCGTAAGCTCGATACGCTCGGCGGGGCCGGCAAAGATCACCGAATGGTCGCCGACGACCGTGCCGCCGCGCAGCGAGGCAAAGCCGATATCGCCGGCGGTGCGCGCGCCGGTCACGCCGTCGCGGCCGCGCGCCGAATGTTGCGCAAGATTGATGCCGCGGCCTTCGGCAGCGGCGCGACCGAGCATCAGTGCGGTGCCGGACGGCGCATCGACCTTCTTGTTGTGATGCATCTCGACGATTTCGATGTCGTAATCGTCATTGAGCGTCCGCGCCACGCGCTTGGTGAGCGCGACGAGAAGATTGACGCCAAGCGACATATTGCCGGACTTCACGATCGTCGCACGCTTGGCGGCATTGGTAATGGCGGCATCCTCTTCGCCGGAATGGCCGGTAGTGCCGATGATATGGACCTTGCCGGCAGCTGCCATCAGCTCGGCGAGCGCGAGCGTCGCCGCCGGAATGGTAAATTCGATCAATCCGTCGGCTTGCCGCAGCAGCGCCGCGACATCGCTCGTCACCTTGACGCCGTTTGGACCAAGGCCTGCTAGCTCGCCGGAATCGCGGCCGATAAGCGCCGAGCCCGGACCTTCCACCGCGCCGGCAAGCCCCAAGCCCTTGGTCGTGGCCACAGCCTGGATCAGCGCTCGCCCCATCCGCCCGCCGGCGCCAGCGATCACCACACGCATATCGGAACTCGACATCAGCTTTCTCTACGCTCGCCCTCTTCGCCGGACGTATAGCACAATTCCGAACCTTCACCTTTCCAGGCGGAATTCAGTACTTGGGGCCGTCATAGCCCTCGGCGATGACGAGATCGGCTTGCGATCTGCCATCGCGGAGCTTTTTAGCCGCTTGATAGTCGGGCGAGCGGTAGCGAGCGAGCGCCGCTTCATAACTCGGAAATTCGAGCACCACGGTGCGGCTGCGGACTTTGCCTTCCGTCACTTCGCGCGCGCCGCCGCGGACTAGAAAACGGCGGCCGAATTTGCCGAACGGCACCATGTCGGCGACCATGTGTTCTTTGTAGCCTTCCGTATCGGTGATATCGACGTGGCCGATCCGATAGCCTTTATCTTGCCGCAGGCGGCAGGGATGAACCCGACACCGGCGGCTGGACGCCGTCATAGCCCTCGACGATGAGGAAATCACAGGTCGCGTGCGCCAGCCGCAGCGGCCGCGCCCGCTGATATTCGTCCGAGCGACGCAAGCGAGCGCCGTGGCATAGTCGGGAAATCGACAGATGACCGCGCGCGAGCGGAACTGGCCCTTAACCAGTTCGCTTTTGCCGCCGCGCACCAGCGCGAAGCCGCGATATTTTTCGAGCGCCGGCGGCGTCGCCGCCATATAGGCCTGATAGCCCTGAGGATCGCTGACGTCGATCTGCGGCAGCCAATAGCCTTTCGGCATGACGCGCTTCCTTCCTTTGCAGTCAGGGCTGCGGGCCGTCGTAACCCTCGATAACGATAATGTCGATCTCGGAGTGCGGCAGCCGGGTCTTGAGATTTTCCTGATATTCCGCCGAGCGGTAACAGGCGAGCGCCGCGGCATAATCGGGAAACTCGATCACCACATTGTGTGACCGGCCGTGCCTTCCATGCGTTCGAATTTACCGGCGCGCACCACAAAGCGGCCGCCGTATTTTTTGAAAATTGCGGGATTGGCGGCAGCGTAAGGCTTGTAGCCGTCTTCGTTATGCACATCGACGCGCCGGATCCAGTAGCCCTTGGGCATGGCAAGCTCCCGGTCAATTTACATTCTAGCTTTTCTTCGCCGCAGCCGCGATCTCCGCAACGATCGCCTCGGCGGCGGCCTTCGGATCGGCCGCAGCGACGATCGGCCGACCGACGACAAGATAATCGGCGCCGGCGGCAATCGCCGCCGAGGGCGTCGCGATGCGCTTCTGATCGCCCGCCTCGGCGCCGGCGGGTCTGATGCCGGGCGTCACCAGCACGAGCTTGTCGCCGACGATGGCGCGCAAATTCGAGACTTCTTCCGGCGAGCAGACAAGTCCGCTGACACCGGCGTCGAGCGCCTGCCGGGCGCGCTGGGCAACAAGATCGCGCACGGAGGCATCGTAGCCGGCGGTTTCCAGATCGGCATCGTCATAGGAGGTCAGCACGGTGACGGCGAGGATGCGTAAAGCCCCTTCCCGCGCCCCGGCGGCAGCTGTCATGGTCTGCGGATATGCGTGCACCGTGAGAAACGTGGCGCCGACGCGTGACACGCTTTTGACGCCGGCAGCAACCGTGTTGCCGATGTCGTGCAGCTTCATGTCGACGAACAGCTTCTTGCCGCCGCCGATCAATCCCGCCGCGTAAGACAAGCCGCCAGCGAGCGCGAGCTGATAGCCGATCTTATAGAACGACACCGCGTCGCCGAGCCGCGCCACCATCGCCTGGGCTTCTTCGACCGTCGAGACGTCGAGTGCGACGATCAGGCGGTCGCGGGGCTGAAGCTGCATCGGTTCAGTCCTTCAAGGTACGGCTAGGGCATTACGCCGGCCAGTTCGACGAGCCTGCGCATAGCAGTTTTCAGCGCCGTCGCAAGAGCCTCATCCTTGAGATTGTCCATGTCGTCGAAGGCCTGTTCGGCGCGCGGTACCGCGACTTGCTCGGGGATGACGAGCGCGCCGCAGCATGAAGACGCCCTGATGGGCGAGCAACATGTGCTTGAGCGCCACTGCGGCGGCCGGCAATCCCTGTGCCGATACGAGATCGGCGTCGAACAGCGGCAGCGTGTAATCTTCGAGCGAGATGCGCGTAACTTCGGTCGCCAAAAGCGCGAGCTCTTTGGCGGCGAGCGCGGCGAGCCGCGCATTATGCGAGCCGGCGCGCAGCGAGCCCGGAATGATCAGAATTCTTGGGTTGGACATTGCGGTCGAGAGAAAATTTAGGTCTTGCGATAGACCCAAACCCGCGCCGGCGGCAAGTTCATCCAGATGCGCTCGGAGGGTTCCGCGCTAAAACCCTTGACCCGGCTCGGCACCGGCGATGCCACCGAATAGGTGAATTGCACGAAAGGCGCGCCCGGCAGCATCAGCTCGAAGGCGTCGCGGACCAGCCGCAGCCGCATCTTGATCGGCTTGGTCATCAGCGGCAGGCCGGAGACGACGGCGGAAGCGGGCTCAAGTAGCAGCGATTCCAGAAGCCGGCGCATGCTGTAGGCATCGCCCTGCACCAGGGTCGCTTCCGGATAGCGCGTGCGCAACAGCCGGCAGAAGGTCGGATTGAATTCGACCAGCACGAGACGCGACGGACCGACGCCGGCCTTGACCAAAGCCTCGGTGACCGGCCCAGTGCCCGGCCCGAGCTCAACCACCGGCCCCGAACTGTTAGGATCGACATAACGCGCCATGGTGCGCGCCAGGATCTTGCTCGACGGCGCCACTGCCCCTGTCGACAGCGGGCGCTCGATCCAAGAGCGGATGAAGCGCACTTCGTCGTCGAGCCGAATGCCTTTCTTCAGCTCGAACTGCCTGATGCGCTGCTCGATGGTCTGTTCGATCTTTTTGCCGATGTCTTCGCGGTGCTGTTCGAACTGCCGGATATGGCGCTCGATCCTGCGCTCGATAAGAGTCCTACCGACCTCGAGAAGCCGCAGCTGCTGCTCGATCTTGCGTTCGAATTTTTGCAGGGCCGGCAGCGACATGGCATCCAAGCGACAATCACACGCGACAGATTCTTGCCGCTTTTAAAACATTTGGGTGACAAAGGCCATATAGGCCCGGGGCACCGAGCTATGCCGAACCGGCGCGGCCGCTCAATCCGTCAAGGAACTCCTTGACCTTGCCAAGGAAGCCCGACGACTCCGGCTGGGTCTCGATTGACGACAGGCGATCGAATTCCACCAGCAGCTCCCGCTGCTTCTTGGTCAGCTTTTGCGGCGTCTCGACGACGACCTGCACATACATGTCGCCATGCTGCCGCTGCCGCAGTATCGGCATACCTTTGGATTGCAGCCGGAAACGGCGCCCGGATTGCGTGCCTTCCGGAATTTTCACCTTGCTCTTAGCGCCGTCGATGGTTGGCACTTCGATATCGCCGCCCATCGACGCCGTCACCATCGACACCGGGGCGCGGCAATGCAGATCGGCCCCTTCGCGCTGAAAGAACGGATGCGCGGCCATCGACAGGAAAATATAGAGGTCGCCCGGCGGACCGCCGCGCACGCCGGCCTCGCCTTCACCGGCAAGACGGATGCGGGTGCCGTCTTCGACGCCCGGCGGGATGTTGACCGAGAGCGTGCGCTCGCGCGTGACGCGGCCGGAGCCGGCGCATGAGCCGCAGGGGCTGTCGATCGACTGGCCGCGGCCGTGGCAATTCGGGCAGGTACGCTCCAGGGTGAAGAAGCCCTGCGCGTGGCGGACACGGCCCTGCCCGCCGCACATCGCGCATGCTTTCGGCTTGGTGCCGGCCTTGGCGCCAGAGCCGGAACAGGCCTCGCAGATCACCGAGGTCGGAATGCGGATCTGCGCATTCTTGCCGACAAAGGCTTCCTGAAGCGTGATTTCCATATTGTAGCGCAGATCGGCGCCGCGCTCGCGGCCGGAGCCGCGGCCGCGTCCTGCGCCCGACATGCCGAAAATGCCTTCGAACAGGTCGGAGAATGTGGTGCCGAACTCAGCGCCGAAGCCAGCGCCATTGCCCATACCGTGCTCGAAAGCAGCGTGGCCGAAACGGTCATAGGCGGCGCGCTTGTCCGGGTCTTTAAGAACCTCATAGGCTTCGTTGACTTCCTTGAAGCGGTGCTCGGCATCCGTGTCGCCCGGATTGCGATCCGGATGGCACTGCATCGCCTGTTTGCGGAAGGCCGTCTTGATGTCGATCTCGGTCGCGGTGCGCTCGACCGAAAGAGTTTCGTAGTAGCAGCGCTTCATTGTTCACCCAACTGCCTGTTCAAGAACAAGCACCCCCGTTCTTATCGGGGGTGCAATTCTGACAAGCGGCAACGGCATCGCGCGCCTCGCTGTCTTAGGCAGATTTCTTGTTCTTCTTGTCGTCGTCGACTTCCGTGAACTCGGCGTCGACGACGTCTTCCTTCTTATTACCTTCCGCGCCGGCCCCTTGCGCATCGGAACCTTGGGCATCACCGCCCGGCTGCTGCTCGGCTTGCTTATACATCGCTTCGCCAAGTTTCATCGACGCCTGCGCCAGCGCATTGGTCTTGGTCTTGATCGCCTCGGCGTCGTTGCCTTTCAAGGCTTCCTTGAGGTCGGCCATGGCGTTCTCGATGGCGCGGCGGTCGCCTTCGCCGATCTTGGAGCCATGCTCGGCAAGCGTCTTCTCGGTGGCGTGGACCAGACCTTCGGCGTGGTTCTTGGCCTCGACCTCGGCCTTGCGCCTCTTGTCCTCCTCGGCATGCGCCTCGGCATCCTTGACCATCTTTTGGATGTCGCCTTCAGAGAGACCGCCTGACGCCTGGATGCGGATCTGCTGCTCCTTGCCGGTGCCTTTGTCTTTGGCCGACACATTGACGATGCCGTTGGCGTCGATGTCGAAGGTGACCTCGACCTGGGGGATACCACGCGGCGCCGGCGGAATGCCGACCAGGTCAAACTGGCCGAGCATCTTGTTGTCCGCCGCCATTTCGCGTTCGCCCTGGAACACGCGGATGGTCACCGCGGTCTGGCCGTCTTCGGCCGTGGAGAACACCTGGCTCTTCTTGGTCGGGATCGTGGTGTTGCGATCGATCAACCGCGTGAACACGCCGCCCAGCGTCTCGATGCCGAGCGACAGCGGCGTGACGTCGAGCAACAGCACGTCCTTGACGTCGCCTTGCAGCACGCCGGCCTGAATGGCCGCGCCCACCGCAACCACTTCGTCGGGATTGACGCCCTTGTGCGGCTCCTTGCCGAACAATTGCTTGACGACTTCCTGGACCTTCGGCATGCGCGTCATGCCGCCGACCAGAACGACTTCATTGATCTCGGCCGCGGAGAGGCCCGCGTCCTTGATCGCCTGGCGGCAGGGCTCGATGGTCTTCTGGATAAGATCGTCGACCAGCGCTTCGAACTTGGCGCGGGTGAGTTTCATTGTCAGATGTTTCGGGCCCGATGCATCCGCCGTGATGAACGGCAGATTGATTTCGGTCTGCGTCGTCGACGACAGCTCGATCTTGGCCTTTTCGGCGGCTTCCTTGAGCCGCTGCAGCGCGAGCTTGTCGCGTCGAAGATCGATGCCCTGCTCTTTCTGGAACTCGTCGGCAAGATAGTTGACAAGCCGCATGTCGAAATCTTCGCCGCCGAGGAAGGTGTCGCCGTTGGTCGACTTCACCTCGAACACGCCGTCGCCGATTTCGAGAATGGAAATATCGAACGTGCCGCCGCCGAGGTCATAGACCGCGATCATGCCCGTCTTGGTCTTGTCGAGACCGTAAGCAAGCGCGGCCGCGGTCGGCTCGTTGATGATACGCAGTACGTCGAGGCCGGCGATCTTGCCGGCGTCCTTGGTGGCCTGACGCTGGGCGTCGTTGAAGTAAGCAGGAACCGTAATGACGGCCTGATCGACCTTGGAGCCGAGATAAGCTTCCGCGGTCTCTTTCATCTTCTGCAGGATGAACGCCGAGATCTGCGACGGCGAATAGGTCTTGCCCTCGACCTCGACCCAGGCGTCGCCGTTACTGGCGCGCGCTATCTTGTAGGGGACGAGCTTCTTGTCCTTCTCCACCATCGGGTCGTCGTAGCGACGGCCGATGAGGCGCTTCACTGCGAAAATCGTGCGCTCCGGATTAGTGACCGCCTGACGCTTGGCCGGCTGGCCGACGAGCCGCTCGCCCTCGTCCGTAAAAGCGACGATGGACGGCGTGGTGCGCATTCCCTCTGCGTTCTCGATGACCTTCGGCGTCGTGCCCTCCATGACAGCGACGCAGGAATTCGTGGTCCCGAGATCGATACCGATGACCTTTCCCATGGTCTTAAATCCTCTCTCTAGCGGCAGGCCTGGTAGGCCCCGAAGGCGCCCGTTAAGTCCGGCCCCCTTATTACACTCAAGTGCCCCGCGCGCAGGTGGCAAACCGGTAGCAACCCTATCCTAAAGCCCGCTGCGCTGGGGGATTTCCCTTGGCTCATATAGGAGGGCCCCATCGCCCCGCAAGACAGGATTGGCCGCAGACACAAGGTTTCCGAAGACTCAGCCTTCGGACTTAAGCCCTCCAGCTAGTCGCAGGCACGTTAAGTTAATCTTAGAGCCTCGCTTCCACGATGCGCGCTGTCGCAGTCGGACTTGGCCGCTACCGGTGCCCGTACCCGCCGGTAGCCGCGCGTTCGGTCAAATCCTGTACCTGGCTCGCACCCACACCTTCGACCCATGTCGACCATCGGTCCTGCTTTGCGCGGCGATACCGCTTCAGCCTTGGAGCCGAAGGGGCCGATAGCGCCGCAAGGCCAGCCGCGACTGCGGTCACGCTACGGTTTCTATCTGCTGCACGCCGGCGAAGCGCTGGCGCTGGTCCTGTTCGTGAGGGGCCAGAATCCCTTAAGCCGCATGTCGCGATAGGTCACGAGATTATTGACGAAGAAATTGAATGTGACGGCGACCGTCGCGGCGCAAAGATTCGCTAAAATGAAAGCGACGCCGAGACCGCGGTTCAGCGCGGCAAGCACACCCAGGTGCACGAACAGACCCATTCCGCCGACGGACACAAACATGATGAAGCGGAGCGGGATGACGTGACCGATAAGTTTGTCAATCAATAGCGCAAGATAATCGAGGATCGCCGTCGTATCGAGCTTGCTTTCGCCGTTGAGCCGCGTGCGAAACGTGTACGGAATTTCTTCGACGCGCAGCGACGGCTGCGCCGACAGCAGAATATCCAGGAGTATCTTGTAGCCTTGGTTCGACAGATTCCGAACCGCATGATCGAAAGCGCCCCGCTCGATCATGAAAAAGCCGCTCATCGGATCGGTCAGGTGCGATGGCAAGACAGGATTCGCGAGCTTGGTCGCCACGCGGCTGACGAACAGACGCTGCTTTGCCCAATCTCCCGTGCCTCCGGCCTCCATGTAACGCGAGGCGATGACGACATCGCATCTATCGGCGCGCAATCGTTCCAACATCTTAGGCAGCAAGGCTTCATCGTGATGCAAATCGCAGTCGAGTACGGCGATGAACGGCGCGCTGGTGGCAAGGATGCCTTCGACGACCGTGGAGGCTAAGCTGCGGCGCCCGATACGATGCAGGAAGCGCACACGCGGATCGGAACGGCTCACGTCGCGCAACACGTCGACCCTGCCGTCGCGGGAATCGTCGTCGACGAACATGATCTCCCACGCGAGTCCCGCAAGGCAGCGATCCAGCCGCACCACGAGTTCGCGGACATTGTCGCGCTCGTTGAATGTCGGGACGACGATGGACAATAGCTTCGCCCCACCGTCGGCAAGACGCCGATGGTCTTGCGGAACGGCAGCGGCTATCTCTTTGGGAGATTCCACATACATCGGCGTGAAAGGGCGCGATTTCTCAATCGATCCAGCGAATCAGGATGGTTGCTTGAGAAAATTGACGTTGCGTTAATCCCGGCTCCGACAGTCCTGCGGCTCAGGAAGGGCCGGGGAAGGGAACGCAGCCGCCGCGAAGGGTCGGAAATCGCAGAAATCTATGCATGATCGCGGAAACGAAAGGGCGCGGGGGCGGACATGACCGGACCGGTCAGCTATGCGGGGCTACGTCTACTCCCCGGTTATTTCGACCGCGGGCAGCAGACGGCGTTGCTTGCTGACATCCAGCAGATCTTTGCTGCGGCACCGCTGTTCACGCCCCGCATGCCGAAATCCGGCCGGCCGTTCTCGGTCCAAATGTCGAACTGCGGTGTGCTCGGCTGGATATCGGACGAAAACGGCTATCGCTACGCACCGGTTCATCCCGAGACCGGCCGCCCGTGGCCGGCGCTGCCGCAACGGCTCGCCGCTTTGTGGGACGAGGTCGCCTCCTACCCGCATCCGCCGGAGGCGTGCTTGATCAACTTTTACGGGGCGGCCGCGAAAATGGGCCTGCATCAGGACCGCGACGAGGCCGATTTTTCAGCACCGGTAGTGTCGGTGTCGCTCGGCGATTCCTGTTTGTTCCGCCTGGGCGGGCGCAACCGCAGCGATCCCACCCGCTCCTTCCGCCTCAATTCCGGCGACGTAGTCGTGCTGGGTGGGGACACGAGACTCGCTTTTCATGGCGTAGATCGTATCTATCCAGGTATATCCACCCTGCTCCTCGAAGGGGGACTGCCTGGGGGAGGGCGAATCAATTTGACCATGCGACGGGTGACACAGATACAGGTGCCGCAAATATACGGGTCCCGACGAGATGGGATCCCAACCCAACAGCCATAGATTTTTCGGCCGCAGCGGACCGCCGTTTAGGACCAATTCGATGCACATCCGATCGATTCGAGTTCGCACAGGTTTTGGCGCCCGTGGTCTGGCGGCCGTTGTCATGGTGCTCGCCGTCGCGCTGACTTTGCCGGTGACTTCGCGAGCCCGGGCGGCTGATCCGATTTTCCCAATCGGCTCTCGGCTCGGCATCGTCCCGCCGCTGGGCATGGTCCAGAGCCACAATTTCGTAGGCTTCGAAGATCCGGAAAAGAACGCCGCGATCCTTTTCACCACGCTGCCGGCGCAGGCTTACGATTCGCTCGACAAGACGATGGTGCCGGACGTGATGAAAAAAGACGGCATCGGCGTCGAAAAGCGTGAGCCGATCCAACTCTCTTTCGGCAAGGGCTTCATTCTGAGCGGCACGCAAGCGACCGACAAAGAACGCTATCGCAAATGGCTCGTGGTCGCGGCCGCCGGAAATGTGACAGCGCTGATTACGGCGCAGGTGCCGGACCAGGACACGGCCTATCCCGAGAAGGCGATGCGCGAAGCGCTCGCGACGCTCGTCATGCGCGACAGCGTGCCCGACGCCGAGCAGCTTAGCCTGATGCCGTTCACCATTGGCGACATGGCCGGTTTCCGCATCGACGAAGTCTTGCCCGGCCGCGCGATAATGCTGGTCGATAAGCCGGCCGATGCGGCTCCGGCTCAAGCCAAAGACCAGAGCCAGAATCAGAGCAAAGACGCCAAGGATCAGAGCAAGGACGCGCCCATACTCAATGCTCGCCTGTTTATCGCCGCGATGCCCGGCGGGCCGGCGGAGCCCGGCGATCGCAGTAATTTCGCCCGCAACACGTTCCAGCAAGTCGTCGGCATCAAGGACGTGCATATCCAGGACGCCGAGCCGCTTCGCATCGCCAGCCAACAGGGCTTTGAGACCCTCGCCAAGGCCAAAGACGCCCAGAGCGATACCGATGTGATGGTGGTGCAATGGCTACGGTTCGGCACTGCAGGCTTCTTGCAAATGATCGGCATCGCGCGTGCCGATACGTGGCCGACCATGTTTACCCGGCTGCGCGCCGTGCGCGACAGCATCGACCCCAAATAATTTCGGCAGTTATCAGTTGCCGGTGGCTCTGGCGTTGTCGTTGTTTGAAGCCGGCGCCGTTTTCGGGCCGCCCTTCGACACGCCGACCAGCGCCGGTCGCAGGATACGTTCGCCGATCATGTAGCCCGGCTGCACCACCTGCACGACGCTGCCTGCCGGCACTGTCGGATCGGGCACTTCGAACATCGCCTGGTGCAGGTTCGGATCGAATTTCTCGCCCTGCGGCGAGAACTGGTGGATGCCGTTCTTCTCCAGGGCCTTCAACAATTCGCGTTCGGTGAGATCGACGCCCTCGATCAGCGCTTTAACGCCGGCTTCGGCGCTCGCCCGCAATTCCGCGGGCACCGCATCGAGCGCGCGCCGCATATTGTCGGCAACGCCGAGCACGTCGCGCGCGAAAGACGTGACGCCATAGAGCCGTGACTCCGCGACTTCGCGGTCGGTGCGCTTGCGCAGATTTTCCATCTCGGCGAGTGTGCGCAGAAGGCGATCCTTCATGTCCGCATGCTCGCGCTCAAGCGCCGTCGACGGCGTGGGCGCCGCGGCCTGAGATGGCGCAGCCGCTTCGTCCTCGGCGCGAGCGGTCTGGTCCGTCATGTCTCGATCCCATCGTCTTTAAGCGGTTATGACCCGCATATCAGGGCTTAACGGGTAAAAATCAAGCGCCGCGTCTGAACAAGATGAGCGCGCTTACGATTTTTCAGGCCAAAACTCAGCCGCCAATCAGCCACCAAGCAGCTTACTGACGATCTTGGCCGTGTAGTCCACCATCGGCACGATCCGGGCGTAATTCAGCCGCGTCGGCCCGATGACGCCAAGCACGCCGACGATATGGCCGGAGGCGTCGTGATAGGGCGCGACAATGGTCGAAGAACCCGACAGCGAGAATAGCTTGTTCTCCGAGCCGATAAAGACGCGGACGCCTTCGGCCTGTTCGGCGCGGCCCAGAAGATCGATCACCTCGCGCCGGGTTTCCAGATCGTCGAATAGCAGCCTGACCCGCTCAAGATCGGCGATCGCCTTGAGATCGTCGAGGAGGTGCGCTTGGCCGCGCACGATCAGCTTGCGCTCATCGCTCTCGCCGCCCGACCAGCTTGCCAAGCCGTCGGCGACGATCCTCTGGGTGAGCTGATCGAGTTCCGCCCTGCTCTCTCGCATGGTGCGTTCGATCTCGACCTTGACCTCATCGAGGGTGTGGCCGCGGATTCGGGCATTGAGAAAATTTGAAGCTTCTATCAGCGCCGAGGTCGGCAAGCCGACGGCAACATTGAGAACGCGGTTTTCGACCTGACCATCCTCGCCGACGAGGATGACCAGCGCCCGTTCCGGCTCGAGCCGGACGAACTCAACGTGCTTGAGGCGGGGGTTCGCTTTTGCCGTCAGCACCACGCCGGCGGCGCGGCTCAAGCCCGAGAGCAGGCCCGAGGCTTCAGTCAGAACCCCCTCGACCGATTTCGATTGTCCGGACGCCGCCACCTGCGCTTCGATCGCCTTGCGGTCGCGTTCGGAGAGATCGCCGATCTGCATCAGCGCATCGACGAAGAAGCGCAGCCCCATTTCGGTCGGCAGTCGCCCGGCCGACGTGTGCGGCGCATAGACCAGCCCGAGCTGTTCGAGATCGGACATGACATTGCGCACCGAAGCGGGCGACAAAGTCATCGGCAGGATGCGCGACAGGTTGCGCGAACCGACCGGTTCGCCGGTAGCGAGATAGCTCTCGACGATCAGGCGAAAAATCTCGCGCGAACGCTCGTTGAGCTGGGCCAAGCCCTGCTGGTTGACGCTGAGGGGAAAGTCGTGACTTGCCAAGTGCGAAAACCCCCGTTACCGCGCGAGCCTATCACTCCGCCGCCGCCATCGCACGGGGAGCGGCGTCGTTACGCAGCAACTCCATGAGTTTGCTTATCGAACCGAAATCCTCAAGCCGGTCGACCGCGTTCACAACCGCCGCAGCATCGGCATCGGAGATAACGCCCCCGGCATAGGTACGGAATTTCTGCTCGATCTGCACCCGCGATAGCGGATTTTCAAAAGAGCCGAGCGGATATTCACAACTTGCCGACAGCATCGTGCCGCCGTCCATCGCGATATCGACCTTAGCGCCCGAGCCCTTGATCGCCGGATCGGCATAGACCTCGATCTTCTGCGCGGCGAAGGTGCGGAGCTTCGGATCGTCGTACCGATTGGGCTCGAACTGCGCCAAGGTCAGCGCGTGGTCGTGCAGGATGATGGCGGCGGTGTAATGCGCCGACAACAGCGCCTCGAACTTCTGCTTATAGGTGCTGAAGCCGCCGTGCAAATCGAAGGCCGTCTGGCTCACCGCGATGCGGACCTGGTGCACACGCGCGGCATCAATCTTATGCTTCTCGATGAGTTTGAAAATGGCGGTGGCTAACCCCTGAATGACCGTCGCCGACGGCCAGAGCCGCAGCGCAATCTGTTCAAGCTCGAAGCGCTTGCCGAGGTCGGCAGTGACCACATCCGGCAGGCCGCCATTGACATAGGCGTGGTAAAGCCCGCCGTCCTTGGCGGTGAGGAATTCGCGCGTCGCAACAAAATTCTGCTGCGCCAACAGCGCCGCCATCAGGCCCGACAGCGCACCGCGGCATTGATGGAACTTCACCGTCGGCGTGCCCCAGGCGGCGTAAGTGCCTGCAGCCTGACTGCCGGCGAGACCGAAGGCGCGCGCCATGGTGTCCGGGTCGAAGCGTAAGAGCGAACCGATGGCGGCTGCCGCGCCGAACGGGCCGATAATGCCCGGCCCATGCCAGCCACGGGCGCGGAACACCGGATAATCAAGCCCGATGCCGATCCGCGTTGTCACTTCCGAACCGGCGGCGATGGCGACCATCAGATCGCGACCGGATAGGCCGTCGCGTTCCGCGATCATCAGCGCGGGCGGCACGATCTCCGGCGTGATGTGGGTCATGGTCGCGCGGTGCACGTCGCACATCGTGGTCGCGGTGACGAGATAGGCGTTGAGCAGCGTCGCGCCGGCCAGCGACAAATGCCCGCCACCGATCACGCTCGATTCGCGGCCTTGCGCCAGCGCAGTGGCAAAGGCCGCGACCTGACCGGTTTCCTCGCCCCGATTGCCGGCGACGGCGCAGGCGAGCGCGTCGAGCAGGAGGTTTTTGCAATGCTCGCGGACCCGCGGCGGCAGATCGTCATAGGTCAGCGTTGCGGCGAATTTTGCAAGTATTTGTGTGATTTCCGCCTGCTTCGTTGTTTCTTGTGTTCTTTCTTGCATTGCGACCTCCCCTGCATGCCGGACGGCCGGGAGGGTAGCGGCTCCGCGCAACTCAAGGCAATCGTCATGCGGCGGCAGGTCCGGGAGGCTGTATTCGGCCCCGCCATTGCGCTTGTGATGGCGGAACACGTAAAAGACGCTTCGCCACGATCTTAGTGGAGCATGATCCTTCCGGAAAACCGGATTCCACTTTTCCGGGATCATGCTCTCTGACCCGGGAGACCTGCATGCGGCCGAGCCGCCGACAACCAGACGAACTGCGCGCTGTTTCACTTGAGCGGGGCGTGGTGAAATACGCGGAAGGCTCGTGTTTCGTGAAATTTGGCGAAACCCATGTGCTGGTCACGGCGACGCTCGAAGACCGCTTGCCGCCTTGGCTCAAGGGCCAGGGCCGCGGTTGGGTCACCGCCGAATACGGCATGCTGCCGCGCGCGACGCTGGAGCGGACCCGCCGCGAAGCTTCAGCCGGCAAGCAGAATGGCCGCACTGTTGAAATCCAGCGCCTGATTGGACGGAGCCTGCGTTCCGTCGTCGATCTCAAAGCGATCGGCGAGCGGCAGATTACGATCGATTGCGACGTGATCCAGGCTGACGGCGGCACGCGCACGGCCTCGATCACCGGCGCCTGGATCGCACTGCACGATTGCCTCGCCTGGATGAAAGCGCGGCAGATGTTCGAAGGCGATCCATTGCGTGATCATATCGCGGCGATTTCCTGCGGCGTGTGCTCGGGCACGGCAGTGCTCGACCTCGATTATGCTGAGGATTCGCAGGCCGATACCGATGCCAATTTCGTGCTGACCGGCTCCAGCAACATCGTTGAGATTCAGGCGACGGCGGAGAGGACACCGTTCTCTGAAGATCAGTTTTCCGCGCTTCTGGCGCTTGCCCGCAAAGGCGTCACCAAGCTCGTCGACCTGCAGAAGATGGCGGTGATGTGAGCGGAGAAAAACATCGCCGTATCGCGGGCCGGTTGGTGATCGCGACGCACAATTCGGGAAAGCTCGCCGAAATGCGTGAACTGCTGGCGCCCTACGGCATCGATGCCATATCGGCGGCTGAGTTGGGGCTCAGCGAGCCCGACGAAACTGGAATGACGTTTGGCGACAACGCGCGCATCAAAGCGCAAGCCGCGGCGAACGTGGTAAAATTGCCGGCTTTTGCCGACGATTCCGGCATCGTTGTCGACGCACTTGATGGCGAGCCCGGGATCTATTCGGCACGCTGGGCCGGCCCCAATAAGGACTTTGCCGCCGCCATGGCCACGATCGAACAGAAGCTCAACGAGCGCGGCGCCACCGCAGCGAGCCAACGGCGCGCCCATTTCGTCTCGGCTCTGTGCGTCGCCTGGCCGGACGGACATCTGGAAGAATTCGAGGCGCGGGTCGACGGCGTTCTGATCTGGCCGCCGCGCGGCAAACAAGGCTTCGGTTATGACCCGATGTTTTTGCCCGATGGCCAACCTGACGATCATGCGCGGACCTTCGGCGAAATGCCGAGCGACGAGAAACACGGACTGCCGCCGCGCGGTAAGGGTCTATCGCATCGCGCCCGCGCCTTCCTAAAACTCGCGGAGGCATGTCTTGAATGATGTCTTGAACAACGATCCGAACAGCGAACAGGCGTTTGGCGTTTATGTGCACTGGCCGTTCTGCCTGTCGAAATGTCCTTATTGCGACTTCAACAGCCATGTCCGCCACGCCGCTATTGATGAGCAGCGTTTTCTGCGCGCCTTTCACACCGAGATTGGAAAGACCGCCGAACGCGTGCGCGGCCGCACCGTCTCGTCGATCTTTTTCGGCGGCGGCACGCCGTCCTTGATGCAGCCTTCGACCATTGCCGGCGTGCTCAATTCCATCGCGCGGCAATGGCGCGTCGCCCCCGACGCCGAGATCACCGTGGAGGCCAACCCGACGAGCGTCGAGGCGGAGCGCTTTCGCGGCTATCGCGCCGCCGGCGTCAATCGCGTGTCGCTCGGCGTGCAGGCGCTCGACGATCGTGTGCTGGCCGAACTCGGCCGGCTGCACACCGCGCGCGAAGCACTTGAGGCAGTCGATGTCGCTCGCCAAGTGTTTGGCCGCTATTCGTTCGACCTGATCTATGCGCGACCGGGGCAGCAGCCCAAGGAATGGGCGGCCGAACTCAAGACCGCGCTGGCCGAAGCCGGCGAGCACATTTCGCTTTACCAATTGACCATTGAGCCGGAGACACCGTTTGCGACGCTGCATGAAGCGGGCAAATTGCGTCTCCCTGACGAAGACACCGCGCGCGCGCTTTACGACAAGACCCAGGAGATCTGCGCCGCCCAGGGTCTGCCGGCTTACGAAATCTCCAACCACGCCCGGCTTGGCGGCGAGTGCCGGCACAATCTCGTCTATTGGCGATCCCGCGAATATGCCGGCATCGGCCCCGGCGCTCACGGGCGGCTCGATATTGACGGCGAGCGGCACGCCACCGCAACGGAAAAGCGCCCGGAGACTTGGCTCAGTCTGGTGGAATCGCAAGGCCATGGCGTGATTACCGACGAAGTGCTGACGCGCGAGGAGCGCTCCGACGAATTCTTGCTGATGGGACTTCGGCTCGCCGAGGGCATCGATGTCGCACGTTACGAGGCCATTTCCGGCCGCAAGCTCGATCCGGCGCGCGTCGCGACGTTGCTTGAGCATGGCTTGGTCGAAACCACGGCCGACGGCTGTCTGCGGGTGACGCTGCCTGGCTTTCCGGTGCTGGATGCCGTCGTAGCCGATCTCGCGTCCTGATAAGCACTGTATTATTTATAAGCTAGCTTATTATCATGGCGGCGGATGTGAGAGGTTTTGCGGAAGGTCAATCGCCTTAAATCGGCGCTTTTCTGTCTGCGGGCTTCAGGCCACTCGCCAAGGAGCTAACCCGCAGGCGACACGCCGAAACTCTTAGGCGCGGGCGAAATGACCTGCGGCCCGCCCGATGTAACGCGGAGCACGGCAAGCCCCCGGTCATTGGTACCGTCCGACCGAAAACGGAAAAGACCGTCGATCCCGGAAAACCCCGATGGATTAGTCAAAGTCTCCTGGGAAAATCGCGCGGAGCCCTGGGTTTTGACCAAAGCCGCTATCAGCGCCACCGCATCATAAGCTAGCGTAGCAGTTCTGACGGGGTCTTGCTTATAGCGCGCGCGATAGCGCTGGCTGAAATTCCGATAGCCGACGCCGTCCGGCGCGGCGAACCAGCCGCCGTCGAGCGCCGGCGTCGCATAGATGCGCGGATCGTCCCAAAGCCCGGTGCCGAGTAGCTGCAGCCTTTTGGTATTGACCCCCCGGGCGGTAAGCGCGGCGACAACACCCGGCACGGCGTCGCCGCCGTCAGGGATAAACAGAGCATCGGCGCGGGCCGACGCCTGAGCGATGTTGCCGACGGGGCCGGCCATGCCGGCCTGATCATGCGGATAACGCTCAAGCCCAACGACCTGGCCGTTCCGCCGCGCCACCACCTGCCTGAAGGCGGCTTCGACCACCGTGCCGTAGGGATTGTCGGGAATGAGCGCCGCGAACGAGTGCTTTCCGGTCGAGACCGAATATTGCACGATCCGATCGACGTCCGACTCGGGGAGGAAACTCAGGAGATAGACGCCGCTCGCGGCGACATTGGTGTCGGTGGAAAAGGCGATGACCGGAATGTTGCGGGCCCGCGCCACCTGGCCGACATAGGTGACCGACTGGGCGAACAGCGGCCCCAAAATGATCTCGGCGCCCTGGTCGAGCGATTGCTGCGCCCCGATCCGGGCCGCCTCGGCGGTGCCGGCGTCATCTTTAACCAAGAGCTGGATATTGGGCGCAGTGAACTCGGCAATCGCCATTTCCGCGGCATTACGCATCGCCTGGCCGGCGACGCCGGCATTGCCGGGCGCGGATAGCGGCAGAATGAGCCCGGCTTTGACTTGCCCGCTGCCGATGGTCGCACCTTGCGGGGCCTCCGGGCTCTCGGGCGCCGTCGTCGGCGACAGGTATTGTGAATTCTGGGTACAACCGGCCGCGGACAGGCCGGCCGTCGCTAACAGCCCCGCAATCGAGCGGCGCCGGGTCGGCAAAATCACAGGCGTGATCGCCGACGGCTCTAGCTTCGACTGCGACGACAAGCGGTTCTCCTCACGGCGCGAAAATTGAGGCACCGGCGCCGGGCACATAGGGCATCGCCAATCTGACATATTGGCGGCGATTGGTTAACCAAAGGCAAGAATTAAGGAATCCGGGCTGCCAAGTGGGCATTTATCGCGATCACCTGTCGCTGTCACTTGCCGTAATCATTTGCCGCAGCCATGACGCCGCGCCGTGGCAAAGCTAGATTGACGGCGATGAGCAAGCCGCACCGAGATCCTTCCCCCGCGGCCGGCGCAGCGCGGCATTATAGCCTCGCCGACCGGCGGATCGAAGGGGCGAAACTTAAAGCCGGTCTGCATATCGTTGCGACCCCCATCGGCAATCTCGGCGATATCACGTTGCGCGCGCTGGAGACGCTGGCCAGCGCCGATCTGATCGCCTGCGAAGACACCCGCGTCACCCGGAAGCTCCTTGAACGCTACGCGATTGCAACGCCCCTTACGCCCTATCACGAGCACAATGCGGCGCAGGCAAGGCCGCTGTTGCTGCAGCGGATCGCCGAAGGTGCGGCCGTGGCGCTGGTGTCCGACGCCGGAACGCCGCTCGTTTCCGATCCGGGTTTCAAGCTCGTTCGCGCGGTTCAGGACGCAGGATTGGCGGTAACAACACTGCCCGGCGCGTCGTCGCTGCTTGCGGCTTTGACGCTTGCCGGACTGCCGACCGGCCAGTTCTTGTTCGCTGGATTTTTGCCGCCGAAGGAGAGCGCGCGTCGCGCCCGTATTGCCGAATTGAGCCGCATCCCGGCGACGCTCGTTCTGTTCGAGACCGGGCCGCGCGCGGCCGCAGCGCTGGCCGACCTCGCAAATGGGCTCGGCGGGAACCGGCAAGCCGCTTTGTGCCGCGAACTGACCAAGCTTTATGAGGAGGTCTCGCGCGGCAGTCTAAACCTGCTCGCGCAGGCTTGCGCGGATCAAGAGCCGCGCGGCGAGATCGTTCTGGTCATCGCGCCACCGCCGGAGGCGGCACCGATGAGTTCTGAGGAAACCGATGATCTGCTGCGCCAGGCGCTGGCGCGTGTGTCGGTCAAAGATGCAGTCGGTGAAGTCGCCGATGCCACCGGCCTGCCGCGACGCGAGGTCTATCAGCGAGCGCTAGCACTGGCCAAAGCCGACGGCGAGGACGGAAACAAACAATGACGCGCCGCGCTGAACCGCTGAGGCCACCCGGAGCGAGGTCGCCAAAGGCCGACCCGACCAAGGCTGCGCCGCGTCCCGAGCGTGTAGCGGCCTTTAAGCTCGGATTATCCGCGGAAAGCCGCGCCGCGATGTTTCTGATCGCCAAAGCCTATCGCATTCTGGCCCGACGCTCGAAAACGCCGTTCGGCGAGATCGACATCATCGCCCGCCGCCGCCATACGCTGGTGTTCGTCGAGGTGAAGGCCCGCGCCACGCTCGAAGAGGCCGTCGAAGCGGTGACCGAGCGCAGCAGGCAACGCATCGTAAATGCCGCCGAGCTTTGGCTGGCGCACCATCCAAACGATGGCAAGGGCGATATCCGTTTTGATGTGGTCGTGGTGATGTCTGGCAAAATCCCCTACCACATCCCAAATGCTTTTGACGCGAACTAGCCCCCTTGTTGCCGCCATTGCTGCCACCATGGCGGACCGCGCCAAAATCACGTAGAGACCCTCTCACCCCGCCGGACCCGACCCCAACATGGCCCTAAATGTCGCCGTCCAAATGGACCCGATCGACCGCATCAATATCCGCGGCGATTCGACATTCGCTTTACTCTTGGAAGCGCAAGCGCGCTCCTATCAGCTGTCCTATTACACACCCGACAAACTCTCGTTGCGCGACGGCAACGTGTCGGCGAGCATCCGCCCGGTGGTCGTGCACGACGTCGCCGGTGACCATTTCACGCTCGGCGAAGCGCGCCAGGTGGCGCTTTCGTCATTCGACGTGATCTTATTGCGACAGGATCCGCCGTTCGATCTCGCTTACATCACGTCCACGCATATGCTCGAGCGCGTGCATCCGAAGACCTTGGTGGTCAACGATCCGGCGCACGTGCGCAACGCGCCGGAGAAGGTTTTCGTCACCGAATTTCCCGATCTGATGCCGCCTACTCTGGTCACGCGCGACCTCGACGCCATCAAGGCGTTCCGCGCCGAGCACGGCGACATCGTCATGAAGCCGCTCTACGGCAAAGGCGGCGAAGCGGTGTTTCTGCTGTCGCGCGAGGACCTCAATTTCGGTTCGCTCTACGACATGTTCTCGGCGACGTTCCGCGAGCCGTGGGTGATTCAGAAATTCCTGCCGGCGGTGAAGGACGGCGACAAGCGCATCATTCTGGTCGACGGCGAATTTGCCGGCGCCATCAATCGCGTGCCGGCGCCGGACGATCTGCGCTCCAATATGGTGCGCGGCGGCACGGCGAAGGCCACCGATCTGACCGACCGGGAGCGCGAAATCTGCGCCCGGCTCGGCCCGGCTTTGGGCGAGCGCGGGCTTCTCTTTGTCGGTATCGACGTGATCGGCGGCTATCTCACCGAGATCAATGTCACCTCGCCGACCGGCATCCGCGCCGTGAAAAATCTCGGCGGCGCAGACATTGCGGCGCTGATCTGGGACAAGATCGCAGAAAAGCGCCGCTGAATATTTTTAACATTTGAGCATGATCTTTTCCGAAAACCGGTTTCCCCTTTTCGGGATCCTGCTCTATGCCCGCGCCGGAGCAGGCGCCGCGGCGCCAACGCCGGTGCGCGACGATTTCCGCACCATGAGCACCAGCGCGGCTGCGATGATGCACAGCGCGCCGGCAATGAAGAACGCCGGCAGGTAGGTCGAGTATTCGGTGCGAATCAGGCCGGCGCCGAACGCAGCACTGGCGGCGCCGATCTGATGGCCGGCGAAGACCCAACCAAACACCATGCCGGCGCGTTCCGGGCCGAAGCGGTCGGCGGTGAGCTTGACCGTCGGCGGCACTGTCGCGATCCAGTCGAGCCCATAGAACACCGCGAACAGCGATAGGCCATAGAACGAGAAGTTGGTGAACGGCAGATAGAGCAACGACAAGCCGCGCAGGCCGTAATACCAGGACAGCAGCCAGCGATTGTCGAAGCGGTCGGACAGCCAGCCCGAGCCGATCGTGCCGAAGAAATCGAAAATGCCCATCATCGCCAGCACGCTCGCCGCGGTAACGGCCGGCAGGCCGTAATCGTGGCACAGCGTGACGAAATGGGTCTGGATCAGGCCGTTGGTGCTGCAGCCGCAAACGAAGAAGGTTGCGAACAGCACCCAGAAGATCGGCACCCGCACGGCGTCTTTGAGAACGTTGATCGGCGACATCAGCAAAGACACAAGCCCGACACCTTGCGCCGGCGGCGGCGTGATCTTGCTCTCGCCATAGATCGGCAAATTCAGATCGCTCGGCCGGTCGCGCATGAAGAGCGCCGCGAAGAATGCGACCACGCCCAGCATGCAGGCGACAAAAATCAGCGCCATGCGCCACCCGTAGCCTGTCGTGAGGTGCGCGATCAGCGGCAGGAACACCAATTGTCCGGTGGCGTTACTCGCCGCCAGCATGCCCATGACTAGACCGCGGCGGTGATTGAACCAGCGCGTGGCGATCGTCGCCGCAAGCACCATCGCGGTAAGGCCGGTACCGACGCCGACAACGATGCCCCACAGCAAGATGAGCTGCCACACCTGCGTCATCGCGAGCGACGACAGGAGCCCGCCGGCGATCAGCACCATGGCCACCATGATGACGCGGCGCACGCCGTAACGATTCATGAAAGCGGCGGCGAATGGGCCAAACAAGCCGAACAGCATGATGCGCAGCGCCAGCGCCGAAGAAATCTGTGCATCGCTCCAGCCGAATTCCTGCTCGAGCGGCACGATCAGCACGCCGGGCGTCCCCATCGCGGCGGCGGTGACGAGGAGCGTCAAAAAGGTGACGGCAACGACGACCCAGCCGTAATGGACGTTGCGGCGGGCGAGAATCGCAGCGAGCGCGGTGGACGCCATGGTGTCTTTCCAAATCTGCCGAATTCGGACCGGCTTAATTATATGATGACCATCATCGAAGCTTGCCTATTGATGATGATCGTCATATTATTTGTCAAGGCCGTGACCAAACGCGGCGACGCGAGCGCATAGCTGAGGCGCGTAATGAGAGTGAGCCGGCAGAAAGCCGCCGAAAATCGCCAGCGTATTATCGAAGCCGCAGGAGCGCTGCTGCGCGCCAACGGCCTTTCCGGCATCGGCGTGGCCGACATCATGAAAGCCGCCAATCTCACCCATGGCGGCTTTTACGGCCATTTCAACTCGAAGGACGACCTCGTCGCCCAGGCCTGCCGCAAAGTAACGGCGCAGGCGGCGGAGAATTGGCAAAAAACCGCGGCAAAGTCTTCTAACGATCCTTACGCCGCGCTGCTCGCTCGCTATCTCCGGCCACGCCATCGCGACGAGCCGGGACAGGGCTGTGTCTTTGCGGCGCTTGGGGCCGATGCGGCGCGCAGCGGCGCCGTCGTGCAGGACGCATTTGCTGATGGGCTCGAGCCGCTGATCGACCTTCTGGCCAAATCTGCCCCCGGCGAGACCAAGGCTGAGCGCCGCCGCAAGGGCGTCGCCACCATGGCCGGACTGGTCGGCGCCCTCCTCCTGGCGCGCGCCGTTGGCACCAACGACAACAAGGAATTGTCCAACGAAATCCTCGAAGCCACCCGGCGGGAGTTGCTCGACGCCGGAAAAGACTGAAATTTCAAGCGAATTTTAGAGGGAGTGAAAGCGCAAATATCACGGCGATGGAATTCTCGCGATCGACTGCGGCGCCAGTCTCGGGATACACACCGTTGAATGGGCCAAATACATGACCGGCTGGGGTGTCGTCGTGGCATTCGAAGCGCAGGAGCGCATCTATTATGCGCTCGCCGGCAATATCGCGATCAACAATTGCTTCAATGCCCGCGCCATCAATGCCGCGGTGTCGAACCGCTCCGGCTCGATGAAAATTCCCCAGCCGAATTATCTGGCCAATGCGAGCGTTGGCAGTCTTGAACTGAAGAAGATCGACAGAACGGAATTCATCGGTCAATCGATCGACTATGCGGAAAACAAAATGGCCAATGTGCCGATGGTCCATCTCGATTCATTCAGCTTTCCTCGTCTCGATATCCTGAAAATCGACGTCGAGGGCATCGAGCTGGAGGTGATCGAAGGCGCGGCGACTTGCATCGGCAAGTATCGTCCGATCATGCTCGTCGAAGCCTTGAAGACCGATCCGGGCGCGTTGCAAGTGCGGCTCGAAAGCCTCGGCTATACGGTGTTTCCGGACGGATTAACTTCATCGCCTTCCACAAAGAAGACAAGTGTATGGAAGGGGTCAAGTTCTCACCCGCGAAAGCGGCGTCGGCGGCGTGGTGTCTATCACACACCATTGCCGTGGATGGCGCCGCGCATGCCGATCGCGGACAAAAACTCCTGACGCGTCTCGGCATTGTTGCGGAACACCCCCACCATCCGGCTCGTCACCATGGTGACGCCGGGCTTGTGCACACCGCGCGTCGTCATGCATTGATGCGTACCTTCGGTGACCACGGCGACGCCATGGGGCTTGAGCACAGCATCGAGACAGGATGCGATCTCAGCCGTCATCTTTTCCTGGATCTGCAAGCGGCGGGCATAGACCTCGACCAGCCGCGCCAGCTTTGAAATGCCGACGACACGGTTGCGCGGCAGATAGCCGATATGCACGCGGCCGATCACCGGAGCGAGGTGATGCTCGCAATGCGACTCGAAGCGGATGTCGCGGAGCACCACGACTTCGTCGTAACCGCCGGTCTCCTCGAAAGTGCGTTTGAGATATTCGCGCGGATCGTCGTTGTAGCCGGAAAACCATTCCTCATAGGCACGCACCACGCGCGCAGGCGTGGCGCGCAGGCCTTCGCGGTCGGGATCGTCGCCGGCCCACTGGATGAGCGTGCGGACGGCGGCCTCCGCCTGCTGGCGCGAAGGACGGCTGACTTTCGCCGGTTCGGCAGCCTTGAGCCGCGCACGCGCACTCTTGGGCCGCGCACCCTTGGAACTCACCGCTTTGTCCATTTTGACTTCTCCGGCAGCCGTTGCGTCGAACGAAACCAAATTAGATCAGCCAATCCGACGTTAATAAAGCATCAACCGTCCCCCAAGTGTGCGGGTTGGGGTCCCGCTGATCGCAAGTAATGCGCAAGACTCGTGGGCCAAAATGGCACCTCATACCGCATCAATAAACCGCGTCCGGACCGTAGTGCCCCGGCATCGGCATCGCGTCCGAGGATCAGGCTCGCATTTTTCAGGAATTCGAGCAGGCTGACGTCGGATCGACGCGACGATTTGACGGTATTGGCCTCGGCCTCACCATTTCGAAGCGCATTGTCGAGCGCATGTCCGGCGCGATTTCGATCGAGAGCACGCCGGGCAAGGGCTCGACCTTCCGTGTCACCGTTCCGTTGCCACGCGATGGCGAGAGCAATGAGCCGTCCTTCGCGGCGCCTGATCTTTCAAGTCACGATGTCCTCATCGTCGCGCCCTTAGTCGTCGAAGCGTCCTTGCTGGCGCGACGGTTGCAGCGCTGGGGCGCGCACACGGCCATCGTTCCCGACGACAAAGTGTCCGCGGCGCTGCTGCCGGAACATGCCTGGAGCACGGTGCTAGTCGATCATGCGCTCGGCACCGAGGCGAGCATTGCCTTGGCGAGCCAGTCCGCGACCTTCGCGCGCCGGATCGTGCTGGTCACACCGGCCATGCGGCATGAGCTAGCCGCGCTCAAAAACGCGGGTTTCACCGGCTATCTGATCAAGCCGGTCCGCGCCGCCTCGCTTGCCGCGCGTTTCGCCGACGAAGACGCTTTCGATCATGGCCAGGCCTCCGAACCGTTCGCTGAGCCGTTCTCTGACTCCATCGAAACGCCGAGCATCGCGCCCGATAGCGGCGGCCTCTCCATCCTGGTGGCCGAGGACAATGAGATCAACGCGCTCTTGGCACGCGCGCCATTGGAAAAGCTCGGCCATCGTCCGGTGGTAGTGGAGAGCGGCGGCGCGGCGATCGCCTGCTGGCAGTCCGCGCGCGACGCCGGCGCGCCGTTCGATCGTGTGCTGATGGATCTGCACATGCCGGGTATGGATGGGCTGGAAGCCGCGCGTTGCATTCGCGCCATCGAAGCCGACAACGAAATCGTGCGCACGCCGATCATTGCGCTCACGGCAAACGAGTCCGCCGAGGATCGGCAGGCTTGCCGTGCCGCCGGCATGGACGGCTTTGTCGTCAAGCCGCTCGATCGCGAGCACCTCGCCGCATCGGGCGAGCCCGTTTTCGCCGCGTAAGGGTCACAACCTTCGCAGCGCGACTTCTTCGATCTGGTGATTTTCGCTCTTTTTCAGAATCAGATCGGCGCGCTGGCGCGTCGGCAAAATATTTTCGCGCAGATTGACCAGATTAATGCGATTCCAAATAGATGTCGCCGTTTCAGTGGCCTCTTCGTCCGATAGCCGGGCATAGCGATGAAAGTAGGATTTCGGATCGGCGAACGCCGTGCTGCGCAAGGTCAGGAACCGATTGACATACCAGTGCAGCAGTACATGCTCGTCAGCATCGAGATAGATCGAGAAGTCGAAAAAGTCCGAAACAAACGGCACCGCCTTGCCGTCGCGCGGCAAGCGGCCGGTCTGGAGCACATTGAGACCTTCGACGATCAGAATTTCGGGCCGCTCGATCTCAATCCACTGATTGGGGATGACATCGTAGATCAGGTGTGAATAGACCGGCGCCCGCACCGGATGCAGGCCGGCTTTGATGTCGGAAAGAAAGCGTAACAGCGACGGTAGATCGTAGCTTTCCAGAAAGCCCTTTTTTTCCATCAAGCCTTCGCGCTCGAGCACTGCGTTCGGATATAGAAAGCCATCGGTGGTGATGAGACCGACCTTGGGCACGTTCGGCCAGCGGCCGAGGAGTGCCTCCAGCACGCGCGCGGTGGTCGATTTGCCGACCGCAACCGAGCCGCCGACGCCGATGATATAAGGCATCTTGGCGTCTTCGGTGCCGAGGAAGCCCTGTTGCGCGCGGAACAGCCGTTGCGTCCCCGCGACATAGAGCGAGAGCAGCCGCGACAGCGGTAAATAAATTTCCTTGATCTCCGACATATCGAGGCGCTCGTGCATCGAGCGCAGCCGGGTGACCTCCGCCGGCTTGAGCGTCATCGGCGTGTCTTGGCGCAACGTCGCCCATTCCGCGCGCGAGAACACGCGATAGGGCGAAACGTCCTGTTGGGTGCGCTGCTCCATAGCTCTTCAGCTCTGCTCCCGCCGCTCAGCCGCTTTTGCGCGCCGCTTTTTCGTCGAGGCCCGACTGGCGCGTGCGCGCGCCGAGCTCGGCCTCGACCTCGTCGAGCGTGATGCCGCGGGCATGGAGTAAGACGATGAGGTGATAAAGCACATCGGCAGCTTCCCCGATCACGCGCTCGCGCTCTTCGCTGATGGCGGCAATTGCCGCCTCGACGGCTTCCTCGCCGAGCTTCTTGGCGCATTGCGCCACCCCGCGGTCGAGGAGCTTCCTGGTATAGGACACGTCCGCGCTCTCTTGTGCGCGCATCTCGACCCTTTTCTCCAGGTCGTGGAGGGTAAAATTGCTCATTGGCCTTCCTTAGCATCTCTCAAGGCAGCCGGGGAGAGCGCGATTCGCCGGGCTCGCTTCCTATTTAGGATCGCATTTCATGAATTTACCTACTGTCGATTTTTGGTTCGATTTCGCCTCGACCTATTCTTATCCGGCCGCCTTGCGCATCCGGGCGCTAGCCGACGAAGCCCAAGTCGCGGTCAGTTTTCGCGCCTTCCTGCTCGGCCCACTTTTCAAGACGCGAGGCTTCGACACCTCGCCGTTCAATCTCTTTCCGGCGAAAGGCGGCTATATGTGGCGCGACCTCGAACGGATCTGCGCCGACCTGACGCTGCCGTTTCTACGGCCTGATCCATTTCCACAGAACAGCCTGCTTGCGGCGCGCGTTGCACTGGTCGCGCTGAACGAGCCTTGGGGTGAAGAATTTTGCCTCGAAGTGTTCCGCAGCCAATTCGGCGAGGGATGGCGTATCGACGATGCGGCGGCGATTACAAAAATCCTCCTGCGGCTGGAAATTGCCCCGGAGCCCGTCCTGGCCGCAGCGCAAAGCGACCACAACAAAATGCGTTTGCGAAACCAAACCGAGGAGGCCGAACGGCGCGGCATTTTTGGCGCGCCGACATTCATCACCGCCGACGGCGAATTGTTTTGGGGTAATGATCGGCTCGAGCGCGCGCTCGCTTGGGCAAAAAAAGAAAGACCTTAATTGCGCACGATCTTTTTCGAAAACCGGTTACCACTTTTCGGGATCATGCGCTAGGGATCAAGCCGCATCGGCAAGCCGGCATGCGCCATGTAATTTTTTGCTTCGCGCACCGAGTGTTGGCCGAAATGAAAGATCGAGGCCGCAAGCACCGCGCTGGCATGGCCCTCGCGGACGCCCGCGACAAAATGGTCGAGATTGCCGACGCCGCCCGAGGCGATGACCGGCACTGAAACTGCGTCCGAGACGGCACGCGTCAGCGCGATGTCAAAACCCTGCCGGGTGCCGTCGCGATCCATCGAGGTCAGCAGAATTTCGCCGGCGCCGAGTTCGACCACTTCACGCGCGTAATCGATCGCATCGATCCCGGTCGAATTACGACCGCCATGCGTAAAAATTTCCCAGCGCGGCGACTCGCCGGACTTGGCCACGCTCTTCGCGTCGATCGCAACCACGACACATTGATCGCCGAATTTTTCCGCGGCTTCCTTGACGAATTCGCGCCGCGTCACCGCTGCCGTATTGATCGAAACCTTGTCGGCGCCCGACGCCAGCAACACGCGAATGTCTTCGATGGTGCGCACGCCGCCGCCGACGGTGAGCGGCATGAAACAAGCCTCCGCCGTGCGCCGGACCACGTCGAGCATGATGCCGCGGTTCTCATGGCTCGCGGTGATGTCGAGAAAGGTGAGCTCGTCGGCGCCGGCGCCGTCATAAGCGATGGCGGCGGCAACTGGATCGCCGGCATTGCGCAGATTGACGAAATTCACGCCTTTGACGACGCGGCCGTCTTTGACGTCTAGGCAAGGAATGACGCGAACTTTGAACATGCGCGGTCCTAAACGGTGGCGTGACGGCGGCGCAGCCACCGGACCAATGCGACGATGCAGGCAATGATCCCCCAAATCGCAAGCAAAAAGGCGCCGAACGGGGGAGAGTAGAAGGCGAAATACCCCAGGAGGCCGTGACTGACCTCGCTGCCCATAACCATGCAGGGCGAACTGACTTCCATACTGACCTCGCAACCCGAGGCGCTGGCAATGCCGCCGGCGGCAAAGCTCACGATCAGAGCCGCCGTTGCAATGAGCAGGATCAGAATGAAGGTCACGCTCAGCCAAACAACGGCGCCGCTCTTCTTAGCCTGCTTTTCAGGGCTCGCCGGCGCGGTCATGAAGCGCTCGCCTGTTGCTTGGCGCCGTTGAGAAGAGCAATCGCCTCGGCGGCATCGAGCCGGCCGTCATAAAGTGCGCGGCCGGCAATGGCGCCTTCGAGTTTTCTGGCGCGCGGCTCGAGCAGCGCGCGCACATCGGCGATTGACGCAAGCCCGCCGGAAGCAATCACCGGAATCGAAATCTTTTCAGCAAGCGCTATGGTCGAGTCGAGGTTGAGCCCCTTGAGCATGCCGTCGCGCGCGACATCGGTATAGATGATGGCAGCGACGCCGGCATCTTCGAAGCGCTGCGCGATATCGAGCGCCGAAAGCGTCGATGTCTCGGCCCAGCCCTCCACCGCCACTTTGCCGTCGCGCGCATCGAGCCCAACGGCGATCCGGCCGGCATAAGCGCGCGCCGCCTCCTTCACCAATGCCGGATTGCGCACCGCCGCAGTGCCGATGATCACGCGTTTGATGCCCTTGCCGAGCCAGGCTTCGATCGTCGCCCGATCGCGGATGCCGCCGCCAAGCTGCAGCGGAATTTTGACAGCGCCGAGGATGCGCTCGACCGCGCCGGCATTCACCGGCTTGCCGGCAAACGCGCCGTCGAGATCGACGATGTGGAGATATTCAAAGCCCTGCTCCACGAAAATCTTGGCTTGCGCCGCCGGATCGTCGTTGAACACGGTCGCGCGCGCCATGTCGCCTTGTTGCAGGCGCACGGCGAGGCCGTCTTTCAGATCGATGGCCGGAAACAGAATCACGGCATCCACTTCAGGAAATTCGCGATCAGCTCAAGCCCGAGTTTTTGGCTCTTCTCGGGGTGAAATTGCGTGCCGACGATATTGTCACGCCCGACGACGGCGGTGACGGCGCCACCATAATCGGCTTCCGCGATGAGATCGGCGCCGTTTCGCGGCTTGAACTGATAGGAGTGCACGAAATAGGCGTGACGGCCGTTTGGCCCAAGCTCAAGACCTGCAAGCAGCGGGTGCGGCCGCGTTACGTTCAACGTATTCCAACCCATATGCGGAATCTTCAAGTCCGCGTCTTTGGGCGCGATGCGATCGACCTCGCCTGCGATCCAACCGAGACCCTCTTTCACCTCGTATTCAAGGCCGCGCTCGGCCATGAGTTGCATGCCGACGCAGATGCCGAAGAACGGCCGGCCGCGCTGCCGCACAGCCTCTTCCAGGGCCTCGACCATTCCCGGCACGGCATCGAGGCCGCGTCGGCAATCGGCAAAGGCGCCGACGCCGGGCAGTACGACGCGATCGGCGCGCGCCACCACGGCAGGATCCTGCGTCACCATGATCGGCTGATCGAGGCCCGCCTCATGCGCCGCACGCTCGAACGCTTTGGCGGCCGAATGCAGATTGCCAGAGCTGTAATCGACAATGGCCACAGTCACCGCTGTGCTCCGGGCTCGGGAAACAGGCCGATCACGCCGGAAGCGTAGGGCGTCTGCTGCGGCGGTGTTTTCGGAAGGGCCAGATACGCGGCCATTGATGTTGTCGGAAGTGTCGGGGGCGGCGTTGGCGAAGACGGCCCAGCGGGCGGAAACGCAGGCTGCGACGGCACATTGCGCACCCAGGCGGCGAAGAATCGATGTTCGGCGTCTTCAAGATCGCTGCCGAAAACGACGCCGACATTCTTCCAGCCCCGCCGCTTCAAGGTAAAGCGCTGCAACGAACTTGCTTCGAGGCCAGCCAAAAGCGAGAGCAGGACGGCGACCGCGGAGATCAATGCGCCGGACGCACCGTAAACACGCATCGCCGTTTCGACGCCGATCGAGATCACCAGATAGACCGCCAGAACGAGCCACAGCCGGCGCCACAGCATCCACAGCGGCGTCAGCAGAAACGCCCACCAGTAAAAGCCGTCGCGCACGAAGATGAAACGCGCCGGATCAGCCAATGCTCCGGGCGTCCGCGCCGGCGGCTCGTGAACGGTGTAAACAGGCATAAGCAGGCTCGGTGTTGCGCTGTGTCTTGCGGAACCGAGGCGCAGTAGCCTCAGATCCTGATCGCTATTTAGTTACTGAGCGTGCCCTTCGTCGAGGGCACCTCGTTGGCCGCCCGCAGGTCGATGGCGACAGCCGTCCGCAACGCCCGCGCCAGGCCTTTGAAGCAGGATTCGGCGATGTGATGATCGTTGCCGCCATAGAGCGTGGCGACGTGCAATGTCATCGCGGCATTCATGGCGAAGGCCTGGAACCATTCCTGTACCAGTTCGGTATCGAACGGCCCGATCTTGGCGCGGCCGAACTCGACCTTGAAGACTAGAAACGGCCGCCCGGAAATGTCGAGCGCGACGCGGGTCAACGTCTCGTCCATCGGCACATGGACGCTCGCATAGCGCGTGATGCCCTTCATATCGCCGAGCGCCTGTTTCACCGCCTGGCCGAGCGCGATACCGACGTCCTCGGTGGTGTGGTGCTGATCGATATGCAGATCGCCCTTGGCCTTGATGGTGAGATCGATCCGCGAATGCCGCGCCAGCAGATCAAGCATATGGTCGAGAAAGCCCATTCCGGTCGCGATCGACGACGCGCCGGTGCCGTCGAGGTCGACTGCGACCTCGACGTCGGTTTCCTTGGTCGTGCGTTTCACGGATGCTTTGCGCATCGTGGGATCTCCAAAGCCCAACAAGGCTGTATTCCGCGCCTTTTATCAGGGCTTTATCCGCCCCGCCAACCTTTACCGCACCGATTTGCAATGCCGGTGGCTAACTCCTAAATCATGGTTTAACCGCAGGTTTTTCAGCCCGAAACACCCACTATGATGTCCAATGAACCCGGCCAATCCGGCCTCTGGCACGGCACGACGATCCTCACCGTCCGCAAAGGCGGCGTGGTGGCGGTCGGCGGCGACGGACAGGTCTCGATCGGCCAGACCATCGTCAAGGCCAATGCCAAGAAGGTGCGGAGGCTCGGCAAGGGCGACGTGATCGGCGGCTTCGCCGGCGCCACCGCCGACGCTTTCACCTTGTTCGAGCGGCTTGAATCCAAACTCGAGCAATATCCCGGCCAACTGACGCGCGCGGCCGTGGAGCTTGCCAAGGATTGGCGCACCGACCGCTATCTGCGCCGGCTCGAAGCCATGATGATCGTCGCCGACAAGGATGTGTCACTGGTGCTGACCGGAACTGGCGATGTGCTTGAGCCCGAGGCCGGCATTGTCGGCATTGGTTCCGGCGGCAATTATGCGCTCGCCGCCGCCCGCGCACTTAGCGATGGGCCGCTCGACGCCGAGGCCATCGTGCGCCGTTCGCTCGATATTGCCGCCGACATCTGCGTCTATACCAACCGCAATGTCACCATTGAGACGCTGAAGACGTGACCATGAGGCCAGGTGCAGCGCCGCCCGCATACGCGTTTCGTCTCATGCTTGCGGCAGACTTGCCGATGGTGCGCAACTGGTTCGCAGCGCCGCATGTTGCCGAATGGTGGGGCAATCCCGACGAGCAATTTGCTTTGGTTCGCGACGACCTTGAACATCTGGCAATGCAGCAGTTCATTGTCGCGATCGACGAGCGGCCATTCTGCTATTTGCAATGCTACGATCCCACCGCTTGGCCCGATAACGGTTTCGGTGCGCAGCCCAACGGCACGCGGGGCATGGATCAATTCATCGGCAAATCCGACCTGATCGGTTGTGGTCATGGCTCGACGCTGACCCGGAACTTTATCGAACGCTTGGTCCAATCCGGCACGCCGCGTGTGGTCACCGACCCCGATCCTGCCAATGCGCGCGCGGTGCGTGCTTATGAAAAAGCGGGCTTTGAGAAAGTTCGCCTGGTTGACACACCCGATGGCCGCGCCCTCTTGATGGTACACGACGCATGACCGACTTTTCCCCCCGCGAGATCGTTTCCGAATTGGATCGCTTCATCGTCGGCCAGGCCGACGCTAAGCGCGCGGTCGCGATTGCGCTACGCAATCGCTGGCGCCGCCTGCAACTCGACGACCGGCTTCGCGAAGAAGTGCTGCCAAAGAACATTTTGATGATCGGGCCGACCGGCGTCGGCAAAACCGAGATTTCACGCCGTCTCGCCAAGCTTGCCGGCGCGCCGTTTCTCAAAGTCGAGGCGACCAAATTCACCGAGGTCGGCTATGTCGGTCGCGATGTCGAGCAGATCGTGCGCGACCTGGTCGAAGTCTCCATCACCTTGACGCGTGACAAAAAACGCAAGGACGTCAAGACGCGCGCCGAGAAAGCCGCCGAGGATCGCGTGCTCGACGCGCTGGTCGGCGCCAATTCCAGCGCTTCGACCAAGGAAGCGTTTCGCAAAAGGCTGCGCACGGGCGAGCTCGACGACAAGGAAATCGAGATCGAAGTGCAGGCGGCAGGCGGCGGCATGCCGATGATTGATATTCCCGGTATGCCCGGCGCGCAGATGGGCGCGATATCGATCGGCGACATTTTCGGCAAGCTCGGCGGCGGCCGCACCAAAACGCGGCGTGTCACGGTGCACGATTCGTATGAGATTTTGATCAACGAGGAATCCGACAAGCTGCTCGACACCGATCAGTTGACGCAAGAGGCCATCAAAATCGTGGAGAACAACGGCATCGTCTTCCTCGACGAGATCGACAAGATCTGCGTGCGCGAAGGCCGCGCCGGCGCCGATGTGTCGCGTGAAGGCGTGCAGCGCGATTTGTTGCCGCTGATCGAAGGTACGACTGTCGCCACCAAACATGGCTCGGTGAAGACCGACCACATCTTGTTCATCGCCTCGGGCGCGTTCCACATCTCAAAGCCGTCCGATCTGTTGCCTGAACTGCAAGGCCGGTTGCCGATCCGCGTCGAACTAAAGCCGCTCACGCGCGACGACTTCCGGCGCATCTTGACGGAGCCCGAAGCCTCCTTGATCAAGCAATATATTGCACTGATGGCGACGGAGGGCGTGACGCTCGAATTCTCCGAAGATGCAATTGACGCCGTGGCCGACGTCGCGGTGGCGGTGAATTCAAGCGTGGAGAATATCGGCGCGCGGCGTCTGCAGACGGTGATGGAACGCGTGCTTGACGACGTATCTTTCGGCGCGCCGGACCGTTCGGGCGAGACCGTAAAAGTCGACGCCGATTACGTGCAGAAGCACGTCGGCGATCTCGCCAAGAACGTCGATCTCAGCCGCTTTATTCTCTAGGCTGTAGTGACGATTTAATCATTTGAGCCAGAGCATGATGCTGGCGAGTTTGACGAAGCCGAGGAAGCTTGCGGCGAGTTTGTCGTAGCGCGTAGCGATGCGCCGCCATTGCTTGAGCTTG
>JBAUCK010000289.1:0-6950 GCA_049677525.1 Xanthobacteraceae bacterium | reverse complement strand
CCTTGAAAGCATTCGCCTGAGGGCCGGTTAGGGGAGTTTCTGCTGTGGCGCACGCCAATTATCTGTTCACGAGCGAGTCCGTGTCGGAAGGGCATCCCGACAAAGTTTGCGATCAAATTTCCGACGCTATCCTCGACGCCTTCATCGAGAAAGACGTCAAGCTCGGCATTGCCGACGACAGCCTCGTGAATACCCGGCTCGGCTGCGAGACTTTGTGCACGACCAACAAGATTGTGATTGCCGGCGAAGGCCGTGGCCAGTTGTTCCGCAAGATCGGCAACACCGCAGTGGTCGACCGCGAATTGATCACACAGATCGCGCGCGGTGTGGTCAAGGACATCGGCTATGATCAAGAAGGCTTTTCCTATCACGGCGCCGATGTAGAGGTGCTGTTGCACGGCCAATCACCTGATATCGCGATGGGCGTTGATGCCAAAAAGAAAAAGCACGGCGAGGAAGAAGGCGCCGGCGATCAGGGCATGATGTTCGGCTTCGCCTGCACCGAGAGCGAGGTCTACGAAAAGAACTCGTTCATGCCGGCGCCGATCTATTTTGCGCACAAAATCCTGAAAGTTCTCTCCGAGAAGCGCCGCTCCGGCCAGTTGTTCGATCTGCAGCCCGACGCCAAGAGCCAGGTCACCGTTCAATACGTCAACGGCAAGCCGGTCGGCTGCACCAAGGTCGTGGTCTCGACACAGCACAACGAAAAGACCCGCAATGCCAAGAAATATACGCCCGGCATGGTGCGGGACATGATTGAGGACGCCGTTGAATCGGCGCTGCCGAAAGGCTGGATGCCCAAGCGCCCATCGGACTTCCTCGTGAATCCGACCGGCAATTTCGTCGTCGGCGGTCCGGACGGCGATTGCGGCCTGACCGGACGCAAGATCATCGTCGACACTTACGGCGGGTATGCGCCGCACGGCGGCGGCGCCTTCTCCGGCAAGGACCCGACCAAAGTGGATCGCTCGGCCGCCTATGCCGCGCGCTACTTGGCCAAGAACGTGGTCGCCGCCGGCGTCGCCGAGCGCTGCACCATCCAGGTCGCCTATGCGATCGGTGTCGCCGATCCAATGTCGGTCCTGGTCGACACCCACGGCACCAGCAAGGTCGAGGAAAAGAAGCTCGAAAAGCTTCTGCCCGAACTGTTCCGCCTGACGCCGACCAATATCCGCCGCACGCTCAAACTTAATCGCCCGATCTATCGGCGCACCGCCGCTTACGGTCATTTCGGCCGTGCGCCGGACAATGATGGCGGTTTCTCCTGGGAGAAGACCGACCTCGCCGCCCAGATCAAGAGCGCGCTGCGCTAACACTTAGCGGAAGCTTCTCGCCACGGCCAGCACCGGCGCATGCTCGTGCCGGCCGTTTGCGTCTTTGCTATAGCTGCGAAGCGCGTATGCGCAGTCCTGGATGGCCGCGATAATCGCGGCCGAACAATTACCGCTATGACGGTCGATGGACCCGGAACTCAACAAATCCCGAGCATTTTTCGGGCGGCGCAAGGGCCATAAGCTGCGGCCCAATCAGGCGCGTCTAATCGAGACGCTGTTGCCGCGCCTTGCCGTCGATCTCACCCCGCCGGCGCCCGGCGGACTGAAAGCGCTGTTTCCGGTCCCCGTCGGCGACGTCCGACTGGAGATCGGATTTGGCGGCGGCGAGTTCATGATCGCGGAGGCCGAAAGCCAGCCGGGCACCGGCTTCATCGGCGTCGAGCCTTTCGTCAACGGCATGGCGAAAGCGCTCGCCGCAATCGAGAGCAAAGAGCTGCACAATGTGCGCCTGCACTTCGACGACGCGGTCAGTCTCATCGCCTGGCTTCCGGCCAAGTCGCTGGCGCGGATCGATTTGATCCACCCCGACCCGTGGCCGAAACGCCGGCACTGGAAACGCCGGTTTATTCAGGATGAGATGGTGGCGCGGCTCGCCCGCATCTTGCGGCCGGGCGGCGAGTTTCGCTTCGTGACCGATATTGCCGATTACGCGGCGTGGACGCTACAACGTCTTATTCGCTCGCCCGATTTCGAATGGTCGGCGGAATGCGCCGACGATTGGCGCAAAGCGTGGCCCGGCTTCATTCGCACGCGTTACCACGCCAAAGCCGCGCGGGAAGAGCGGGCATCATGCTTCCTGATTTTCCGAAGGGTTTAGAGCATGGTTCCGAAAAGTGAACACCGGTTTTCGGAAAAGATCATGCTCAGCGAGAATTTACGCTAGTCGCTCTGTTTGACCTGCCAGAAACGCACAACGCGCTGCGCCGTTGAGACCGAAAGCCGCTCGTAATTGCCGAGTGCCGTATCGAGACCATGAACCGAAGTCTTATTTGCTTCTGCCCATGACACGAGAACCGTTTTGACGGTCGGCCAGCTCATGTCGGCCGCCTTGCACAGGATCAGCACCGGATCCGGCCTTTCGCCGGCCATGAGCCGATCGGCGATCTTGATCGGCACTTTGGCGAGCGCCGCCAGCGCCACAACGGTCTCTTCGTATTTGCGCTCGTCGGCGAAACCGGCCAGCACCGACTCGTTCATGCGGCCGGCCTGCATCAGGCCGAGCACGACGCGTTGCGCCGTCCGGTAATCGCGCGGACCGACCCGCGCGGCGACCTCGCCAGAGACCTTGTCGAGCACGCGTCGAATCTCTGACTGCAATTCCGGGCTTGCCGCCGCGAGCAGGCGCTCATGCACGACTGCCGTCGCTTCGATCGGGAGCTTGCGGAACATTTTCAGCGGAATGTCGGGACGCAGGCCCACTTTTTCGGCGAGAATGCCATCGTTTTCCGCACGCCCGACCAGGCGGACAAAGCCGTTTTCGGAAATGCGGGCGCCATGGTTTCCCGCAACTCGACGCGCGACTTCACGATCGCCGCGCCGGACCAAAACATCGGTCACGGCCTCGCCGAGCGCAGGCCGCTGCGATATGGCATGCAGGTGCGCCTGGCTCTTGGTCCTGGCGAGATCGACGAGATCGGTCTCCTGCAAACGCTTCGCGAGCTTTAGAACCGGGCCGGCAACATCGATATTGTCATCAAGCGCCAGCGTTCGCACCACGTTGGCCGGGGCGTTGTCGAGCGGCGCGAGATGGCCGGACAATTCAGCCCGTGCCTTGGTCTCGATTTCAGCGATAAGAAGACCGAAGATACTATCGAAAAGATCGACTTGCTCGTCGCTGTAACGGCTCGAGCCATGGACAAACAGCGCGGTGATACGCTGCAGCATTTCGGCGCGCTTTTGGCGCGTGCCGTGTGCGATGACGTCTTCAAGCTCGGGGATGAGCGAAGCGGCGGCACTCATCGTCGATCACCACTCAATTCGTTACCGGTCTTTGAAAAGGCGTGGCACCGGTCAAAAAAACGATCGGAAGCATCGATCGGGAGCTGGCCGCAAATATGTCGGTGGCGAGCGCCGCAAATCTGCGTACTTAATTCCACCCTTGCGGAAAGATTAATTCACCAATCCTGAAGGAAATGTTGCAGGCTTTACGGGTGGTGCGGGTGGGTGTGGGCCGCCGACACTCTCGCAGATGCCCTTGCAAAGGCCCGACAAACCGCTATATTCCTTGCGTCCGTCTAGGATACCTCATAACCGAACGGTTTTGAGAGTGGGTTCCCCCGGGGGCCCGCTCTTTTTTATTACCTGAGGTCCCGTTACCCGAGGTCCGGCGGCGCTGCGCACGACACGTTTTACAAGGCCACGTTTTGCAAGGAATGGTCCGTAACGCGTATGGACGACAGGACGACGAACGCCGAGCTTGCAAGCTTCGCCGACGAGCCGCGGCTCATCTCCGAGCCGGGGCGGGCGGCCCGCGTCGCCGCCGTCGTTGAGCCGGTGCTGGCGTCGCTCGGCTATCGCCTTGTTCGCGTGCGCGTATCTGCCTTTGCCGGTTGCACGGTGCAGATCATGGCCGAGCGGCCGGACGGCCGCATGAACATCGAGGACTGCGAAATCGCATCCCGCGCGCTGTCGCCGATGCTCGATGTCGCCGACCCGATCGAAAGCGCCTATCGGCTGGAAATCTCTTCGCCCGGCATCGACCGACCGCTGGTGCGGCGCTCGGATTTCGATCGCTATGCCGGCCATATTGCGCATGTGGAAATGCAGGTTCCGATCGACGGCCGCCGCCGCTTTCGCGGCGAGCTTTTAGGCACCGACGGCGATTGCGTGCGGCTGTCCCACGGCGATGCGGAGAACGACCGCATCGAAGTGCAACTGCCGATCAACGACATGACGGAAGCCAGACTCGTGCTCACCGATTCGCTCATCGCGGAATCGCTGCGCAAGAGCAAGCAGAATCGGCAAACAGAATCAACGCAAGGAGACTCCTGATGGCGACGGTTAGCGCCAACAAACTCGAACTGCTGCAGATCGCCGAAGCGGTCGCGCGCGAAAAGGCGATCGACCGCAAGATCGTGCTCGGCGCCATGGAGGACGCGATCGCCAAAGCCGCGCGATCGCGCTACGGCAGTGAGACCGAAGTCCGCGCCGAGATCGATCCGAAGAGCGGCGAGCTGCATCTGTCTCGCCACATGCTGGTGGTCGAGACCGTGGAAAATCCCGCGATCCAGATCAGCCTGGAAGACGCCCGCCGACGGCATCCGGCGGCTCAGATCGGCGACACCATCGCTGACCCGCTGCCGCCGCTCGAATATGGCCGCATCGCCGCACAATCGGCCAAGCAGGTGATCGTGCAGAAAGTGCGGGAAGCCGAGCGCGACCGCCAATATGACGAATACAAGGATCGCATCGGCGATATCGTCAACGGCATCGTCAAGCGCGTCGAATACGGCAATGTCGTCGTCGATCTCGGCCGCGGCGAAGCCATCGTCCGCCGCGACGAAATGCTGCCGCGCGAAGTGTTCCGCAACGGCGACCGTATTCGCGCTTACATTTACGATGTCCGCCGCGAACAGCGCGGGCCGCAGATTTTCCTGTCCCGCACTCATCCGCAATTCATGTCGAAGCTGTTCGCGCAGGAGGTACCGGAAATCTACGACGGTATTGTCGAGGTCAAATCGGTGGCGCGCGATCCCGGTTCGCGCGCGAAAATCGCCGTGGTATCGCGCGATTCTTCGGTCGATCCGGTCGGCGCCTGCGTCGGCATGCGCGGCTCGCGCGTGCAAGCCGTGGTCAATGAATTGCAGGGCGAGAAGATCGACATCATTCCGTGGTCGCAAGACATCGCAACCTTCGTCGTCAACGCGCTTGCTCCGGCCGAGGTCGCCAAAGTCGTGCTCGATGAAGAGCGTGAGCGCATCGAAGTGGTGGTGCCCGACCAGCAGCTCTCGCTCGCCATCGGCCGGCGCGGCCAGAATGTGCGCCTCGCCTCGCAGCTCACCGGCTGGGACATCGACATCCTCACCGAGCAGGAAGAGTCGGAGCGCCGCCAAGCGGAATTCGAGAACCGCACCCGTATGTTCATCGACACGCTCAATGTCGATGAAGTGATCGGACAGTTGCTTGCCTCGGAAGGCTTCGGCTCGGTCGAAGAGCTGGCGATGGTCGATCCGAAAGAGATCGCCGGCATCGAAGGCTTCGACGACGATACCGCGAACGAGCTGCAGACCCGCGCCCGGGAATATCTCGCCAAGATCGAGGGCGAGCTCGATGCCAAGCGCAAGGAGCTCGGGGTCGAGGACGAACTCAAGGAAGTCGAGGGTGTTACCTCGGCGATGCTGGTCCGCTTCGGCGAGAACGGCATCAAGACGATCGAAGATCTTGCCGGCTGCGCCACCGACGATCTCGCCGGCTGGACCGAACGCAAGGACGGCGAGGCAGTCCGGCAAGCGGGCATCCTCGACGGCTTCGAGATTTCGCGTGAGGAGGCCGAAGCCATCATCATGCAAGCGCGGCTCAAAGCCGGCTGGGTCACCGAGGCCGATCTTGCAGCGCCTGAGGCGCCAGAAGCGGCATCTGCCGAGGCGGAAGCCTAACGGAGCCCGGCGCCAGGCATGACGTCTACGACCGAAATCGAGCTCGATAGCGGGCCGCGCACACAGGAGGTCGAACGCCTGTGCGTCGCGACGCGCGAAGTGCGCCCGGTTTCGGACTTGATCCGGTTCGTCATCGGACCGGACGGCGAGGCGGTGCCCGACCTCAAGCGCAAACTGCCGGGCCGCGGCGTCTGGGTCACCGCGACGCGCGATGTGCTCGGCGAGGCGATCAAACGCAAAGTCTTTGCGCGGGGCTTCAAGCGCGACGTCCAGCTGCCGCCCGATCTGCTTGACCAGACCGGGCGGCTCATCGAGCAATCCGCGCTGGATGCGCTCGCCATCGCCGCCAAAGCAGGCTCCGTGGTTTCAGGTTTCGCCAAGGTTGAGAATGCGTTGACGCGTTACCATGTATTAGCGCTCCTGCATGCCGCCGAAGCCGCGCCGGATGGCGTAAAAAAGCTTAATGCTGCACTGCATCGTGCCCCCGACGCTGGCTCGATCCCAGTGATCCAAGCACTTTCGGGGGCGCAATTGGATTTGGCACTTGGCCGGCCAAATGTGATACATGCAGCCTTGCTCGCCGGCTCTGTGAGCGACACGTTTTTGGCGCGTTTGCAGCGCCTGGAACGGTTTCGCACCGGCAATTTAGGCACAAATCGAGGCGCAAGCGCCGGTTCATTTACCGGCAACGCCGTGCCGCACTGACCGAGAACAAGCGTACGGAATTGGATACGAATGACCGAGACGACGAAAAATAGCGGCGAAAAGCTGAGCGTGACGCCGAGCAAAACGCTGACGCTCAAGCGGCCGGGAGTGGAGCAGGGCGTAGTACGCCAAAGCTTCAGTCACGGCCGGAGCAAGGCTGTCGTCGTCGAGAAGGTCAAGCGCCGTGTCGGCCCCGGCGAGGCCAAGCCCGAACCAGTCGCCGCAGCGGCCGCGCCGAAGCGCGCTGGCGCGCCAGCGCCCGGGCGCAATACTGCGCCTTCGCCGACCCAGAGCGCCGCTCCCGCCGCCCCGAAAT
>JBAUCK010000288.1:0-13928 GCA_049677525.1 Xanthobacteraceae bacterium | reverse complement strand
GGCTATCAGCCGCACGATGAGGGTTCAGAACACGGCCACGCCGACGCAGCCGAGCACGATCACGACCACGCCGAGGCCGCCGGCTCAAGCAACGATTTTGCCGCCGACGGCGATCGCGAAGCGGCAGAGGACGACGAGCCGGCCGAGCAGGCCGGCGAGTTCGCCCAGCAAGGCCAGTCCGAGAACAGCGACCCGAATCGCGAAGGCGGCGAACGGCGACGGCGGCGCGGACGCCGCGGCGGACGCCGCAACCGTCATCGCAACGGGGGCGAAAGGCAAGACAATTGGCAAGAGAGCCAGCACGAGAGCCATGACGTCCAGCCGGACGGTTCGGAAGAGACTTTTGCTTCGGCCGAAGAATCGAGCGCGGCGACCTCGGCCGAGCCCGAGCTCAGCAATGCCGTCGCCGATCTTGAGGCTTCTCCACCCCCGCCGCGGAAGCCGCGGGTCAGCGCCGAAGCGCCCGCCGCATCGCCAGCCGCCGAAGGGGAGCGGGTGCGCCGGCGTTCGACCGTGCGAGAGCGAGCCCCGGTTTCGAGTGGCGACGAAACGGCCGCGGTTTCCACGCCGTCGGCTTCGGCCGCGCCGGAGCCCGCCGCCACGGACAACAACGGCGAAGCGGCAGGCGATCAGCCGCGCCGCACCGGTTGGTGGTCGCGCCGCTTTGCCGGCAGTTGATAAGCAATGCGGAGCGGCTGGGTCGACGCTGACGCCGAGGCCATCGTCGCGCGCTACGCGAAGTCGGGCATCGAGCGCGAGCTGGCGCTGCGCGTCTATACGACGCGTCTCCTTGGTCGCGATCCCAAGCTCGTGCTGCATGGCGGCGGCAATACTTCGCTGAAGACGCGCTTGCGCGACCTTTTCGGCGCGGAGGTCGAGGTGCTGCGCGTCAAGTCGTCGGGCTCGGACATGGCGACGGTCGAGCCCGACAATATGGTCGCGGTGCGGCTCGAACCGATGTGCAAGCTGCGCGCGCTCAAGACCATCGAAGACGAGGAACTTGTCGGCCTTGAACGCGCCAATCTGCTCGATCCGGCCGCGGCTAATCCGTCGGTCGAGATGATGCTGCATGCGTTCTTGCCGCATAAATTCATCGACCATACCCACGCGACCGCGGTGCTGAGCGTCATCGATCAGCCCGACGGCGAGAAGAAGTGCGCCGAGATTTTTGGCGGCCGCCTCGCCTTCGTGCCTTACCTGATGCCGGGCTTTGGCCTCGCCAAAACCTCGATCGAAATCTTCGAGAAGAGCAGGCCAAGCGACGGCTTGATCCTGAGCAAGCACGGCATCGTCACGTTCGGCGACAGCGCGCGTGAAGCTTACGAGCGCATGATCGAGATGGCGACGCTTGCGGAGGATTTTATTGCCCGCAATCGCAAATCGGTAGGCGCTGCCGGATCGGCAAGTGCCGAGGCGATTGCGCAAATCGCGCCGCAGGTCGCGCCCATTTTGCGCGGCGCGTGCAGCGAGAAAGACGCCAAGGTCGAAGGCGCCTGGCACCGGCTGATACTCGAATTCCGCGTGAGCGATCCGATTTTGCATTTCCTCAACGGCGAGGATCTGGCATGCATCAGCCAAATCAGCGTAATCACGCCGGACCACACGATCCGCACCAAGAACTGGCCGCTGGTCCTGCCGACACCCGCCGCCGACAAGCTTGATGATTTCGCCCGCCTGACGCGGCAGAAAGCTGACGAGTTTGCCGCGCGTTATCGCGACTATTTCGCGCGCCACAACAAGCGCGTCGGCGGCATCAAGCACGAGCTCGATCCCCTGCCCCGCGTCGTGCTGGTGCCGGGCCTCGGCCTGTTCGGTCTTGGCCCGAGCAAAAAGGACGCAGTGATTGCCGCCGACATTGCCGAGGCCTGGGTCGAAGGCGTCGGCAATGCCGAGGCGATCGGCAAATTCGAGTCGATCTCCGAAGCCGACATGTTCGATTGCGAATATTGGCCGCTGGAACAGTTAAAGCTCGGCACGCGTATCGCGCCGCCGCTCCAAGGCCAGATCGCCGCCGTCACCGGCGCGACCGGCGCCATCGGCGCGGCCACCGCGAAGGCATTCGCCGCCGCGGGCGCAGAAGTTGCCTTGCTCGATGTCGATGTGTCTGCCGCGCAAGAACAGGCCAAGGCCATCGGCGCAACGGCGCTGCCCGTGGCCTGCGATGTCACCAATGCGGACTCGGTCAAGACCGCTTTCGACGCCATCGTGAAAAACTTCGGCGGCGTCGATATCGTCGTCTCCAATGCCGGCGCCGCCTGGCAGGGCCGCATCGGCGAAGTCGACGAGGAGATTTTGCGCAAGAGTTTTGAGCTGAACTTCTACGGCCACCAGCGCGTGGCGCAGGCCGCCGTGAAGATTATGCTGGCGCAAGGTACTGGCGGCTGCCTGCTCTTCAATGTGTCGAAACAAGCGGTCAATCCCGGTCCGAATTTTGGGCCCTATGGTTTGCCCAAGGCGGCGCTGCTCGCTCTGGTGCGGCAATACGCGCTCGATTATGGCGCCGAGGGTATCCGGGCCAACGGCGTCAATGCCGACCGCATCCGATCGGGCCTACTCACCGCCGACATGATCGCCTCGCGCTCCAAGGCGCGCGGTCTTACCGAAAAAGATTACATGAGCGGCAACCTGCTCGGCCGCGAAGTCACCGCCGACGATGTCGCGCAGGCCTTTTTGCATCAGGCGCTGGCGCTGAAAACGACTGCCGATATCACCACGGTCGACGGCGGCAATATCGCCGCCGCGCTGCGGTGAGGTCTCGCGTAAAAGACAGCGAGTTGCTTTGTGTTTAAGTAGACGGCTCCGACCTATTGGATTTTCACCACCCAGGGTCACTCGATGACCTACTTAACGCCAATTGGACTACGCCTATCCTCTGCGCTGAACGACGAGTTTCTGCGAATGCAGACCGAGTGGTTTTTCAAATGGCATCACATTGGTGGCCCTCGCACAATTGAAATTGACAGCTTTCTTGGAAGGCCGATTTGTTACGGCGGCATCAAATTTTCCGGCTCAGCCCGGCACGTGTATTGGGACACAATTCAGCGTTACCTAAGAAAGAAGATTGGCTCTATTTTTGATGAGCTGAAGGCGAGCTAAAAGATTACCCGCTAGAAATTAGAGACAAGGCCTTAACTGAAGCTCGATCAATTGTCTGTGGATTCGCAGGGAGAATTCGACAAGCCCCGATAGAAAAGGATTGCATATTACGTGGCAATGGAATTAATTTCCCGTCTCAACAAAACTTAGGTCGTTGGCAAGGTTCTCGGCCCGCCGAGATTGAAGCGCGCGTGACTGGACTGCAGCAGATTTATTGCGATTTGCGCGTACAGTTGGGAGGAGCAGAGATGTCGCTCCAAAGTCTGCAAAAGGACAGAGTCACTTTCGTAAAAAAGGACGGCACAGTCATAAGATCGGACATCCCTGCCGTTGTGGGGCCCGGACAAATCACGACGTTTGTTATAGATTTGCCGATAGAAATAGAAGATCATTTTCTGCGGCAACTTCCGAACGGCATGGTTGAAGACTAGGTTGTGTCTGAGCCGAGCTATATGAGTGGAATTTCCGGGGCGAACCCACCTCATTATCAAATTAAGGTGCATCGAAGCGGAGCTCCGGTCGCACCTCCGCAAACAAATTATCGCGAACTTCCATGGACCGAATTCGCGGATGAACGTGAATTCGTCGATAACTCAGTCAACATCGCGGCGGACATATCGAACGAGCAGTTGAGCGGATTTCTTGCTCAAGTGAGTGCAAATTTAGGCGTCCTACCTGCTGAGCAACAGAAAGCGATTACAACTCTTCTTGCAGAGCTTGAGGCTGGGACCACGAGTTCAAAACCTTCCCAATCAAAAATACGTTCCGTGTTGCAAATGATAAAGACCATTACAGAAGGCGCAGCAGGCAATCTTGGCGTCGGGCATAACGGCGGTGATAGTCCAAATACTCGGTAGTGGATAATTACTAATCGCTCGACAGGATCACGTTCTTCAGGATCGGATAGATCTGCGTCTCCCAGCGCTTGCCGGAGAACACGCCGTAATGGCCGACGCCGGCCTGCATGTGGTGGCGCTTGAGATAAGGCCGCAGCTTGCTGCAGAGGTCGTGCGCGGCGACGGTCTGGCCGACGGCGCAGATGTCGTCGCGTTCGCCTTCCACCGTCAGCAGCATAGTCTTGCGGATCGCGGTCGGATCGACCTTCAGGCCGTGCCATTCGAGCTTGCCGAGCGGCAGCGCATAGTCCTGAAAGATCAGCCGCACCGTTTCAAGATAGAATTCCGCGGTAAGATCGAGCACGGCGAAATATTCGTCGTAGAACGCCTTGGTGACAGCGGCCTTTTCCAATTCGCCATTGGCGAGATTTTCGTAAAGCTCCTTATGCGCCTTCACGTGCCGCTCGATATTCATGCTCATGAAGGCGACCAGCTGCACGAAGCCCGGATAGACGCGGCGGAAGGCGCCGGGATAGCGCAAGGGCACCGAGGCGGTCAGCGTGCGCTCGAACCAGTCGATCGGTTTCTTCCTGGCGAGCTCGTTGACCGTCGTGGGGTTGACGCGGGTATCGATGGGTCCCGCCATCAGCGTCATCGACCGCGGCTGCGCCGGATTATTGGCCTGCGCCATCACCGAAGCGGCGGCGAGCACGGCGACGCAAGGTTGGCACACCGCGGCCACATGCGCGCCCGGCCCCATCGTTTCGAGGAACCTGATGATGTGGTCGGTATATTCGTCGACACCGAAGCGGCCCGCGGTCAGCGGCACGTCGCGGGCATTGTGCCAGTCGGTGATATAGACGTCGTGGTCGGGTAGCATGGTCTTCACCGTTGCCCGCAACAGCGTAGCGAAATGCCCCGACAGCGGCGCCACCAGAAGGACGCGCGGCTGCACCGTGGCGACGTCTTTCTTGAAATGCAGGAGCGTGCCGAACGGCGTGATCAGCGCCGCCTCCTCGCGCACTTCGACTTCGCGATTGCCGACCGTCACCGAGCCGATGCCGAAGGCCGGCCGTGTGTGGGTGAGACCGGCACGGGAAATCAGCTCATAAACCGCGGTGAGATTGCGCAGCGCCGGATGATCGGCGAGCATCGGCGGGCTTCCGGAGGTCGCCGCCAGGCTCGCCCAAGCCCGGACCGGCGTCATTATGTCGGATTGTAACTGGTAAGCGAGATACAGCATCCCGAGGTATGGCTCGATGTCCACGGGCGCGCCGCGTACGTTCGACGGTACGGCTGGCCCCCCAACTCTGGAAAGCTAGTGCATTTTTTGTTGCACTGCGACAAGAATATGAACATCATGCACAATTGGACTTGCCGGGCTTCGACTGCGCAGACGTTGTAAATGAAGGCGGCGCTTGTTTAGATCTTAAGTGTTTGATTAGGCCGCAAATTCAAAAGAGAGCGACGGGATGTCCAAGGCCACTCTCACCATCGCCAGCAAGAATTACGGATCCTGGTCGCTGCGCGGCTGGTTGCTGTGCAAAATGGCAGGCATCGACTTCGAGGAGAAATTTGCCTCGACCGACGATCCCTCGACCCGCGCCGAACTGCTGCTGCTGTCGCCCTCGTTTCTGGTGCCGTGCCTGGCTCATGACGGACTGAAAATCTGGGACACGCTCGCCATCGTCGAATATCTGGACGAGATCGCGCCCGATGCCGGCCTGTTGCCGGCCGACCGGGGAAAGCGCGCCCATTGCCGCTCGATCTGCGGCGAAATGCATTCCGGCTTCAGCAATCTGCGCTCGGCGCTGCCGATGAACATTAAGGCGCATTTCCCGGGCTTCAAGTCCTGGGCCGGCGCGCGCGGCGACATCGAACGCATCACCGCGATCTGGCGCGAATGCTTGAGCGAGTACAAAGGTCCGTATCTGTTCGGCGCGGCACCGTGCGCGGCGGACGCCATGTATGCGCCGGTCGGCTCGCGGTTTGCGACCTATGACGTCGCCATCGATGCGTCGTCGCGGGACTATTGCAACACCATGATGTCGCATCCGTTCATGCAGGAATGGATCGCGGCGGCGAAAGTCGAGCCGGACGAACTCGAGGAGCTCGACGTCGAGTTTTGATTTTCTTTCGTCAATCCCAGTCGATCGTGCCGGAATAGGCGAAATTGACGACGCGGCCGTCGGGACGGGCCAGCGCCGCGATGGCGCGCATTTCCATCTCGTTGAGCTTGAAATCGAAGATCGAGGCATTCTCGGTCAGGCGATCGAGCTTGCTGGTGCGCGGAATGACGACGATGTTCTGCTGCACGAGATAACGCAGGCAAACCTGCGCCGCGGTCTTCTCATGCGCGGCGCCGATGCCGGCGAGCACTTTGTCTTTCTTCGCATTGCCGCGTGCGATCGGGCTATAGGCAACCATCGCCATGAAATTCGCCCGGCAGGCGGCGAGCACCTTGGATTGGCCGAGATAAGGGTGACATTCGACCTGGTCGCATACCAAAGGCTCGGTCGAGATCCGCACCGCCTCTTCGATCATCGCCACCGTGAAATTGGAAACCCCGATGTGGCGCGCGAGCCCGTCGCGCTTGACTTTGCACAGCGCGCCGAGCGTCTCCTCGAGCGGGATCTGCGGATTGGGCCAATGCAGCAGCAACAGATCGACCTCGTTCTGGCGCAGCCGCACCAGCGAGTCGCGAGCGGCGCGCTCCAGCGCCCGCGGCGCAAAATGCGACGGCCAGATTTTCGTGGTCAGAAACACTTCGCTGCGCTTGACGTCGGAGGCATTGAGACCCTCCCCGACTTCGCGCTCGTTGTCGTAGATTTCCGCGGTGTCGATGTGGCGATAGCCGAGCCGCAAGGCCTGTTCGACCACCCGCGCACAGGACCGGCCGCGCAGTTCCCAGGTGCCGAGCCCGACCAGCGGAATCTTGGCGCCGTTGGCGTTGACGCTGGGGATAGGTGGTGCAAATGGATTCACGACGTGCTTCGAGCTTGAGCTCAATCCCATTTTGGCGCTTGCGGCGGGCTCACAATACGTGAGTCCGAGCGCTTGAGTTTGCCGATCTCGGCCATCTCGGCATCGCTCAGCTTGAAATCGAGGCTGCCGAGATTTTCCGCAAGCCGCTCGCGTTTCGAGGTGCGCGTGATCGGAATGATGCGCTCCTGTTCGAGAAAGCGTAAGGCCACTTGCGACGCGGTCTTGCCGTGGGCGCGGCCGATCTTCTGCAAGGTCTCGTCGCCCGGCACTTTGCCGCGCGCCAGCGGACAATAGCCGACGACGGCCATGCCGTGACGCCGCGCCGCGGCAACGATCTTGCTCTGATCGAGATAGGGATGGGTTTCGATCTGCAGCACCGCGATCGGCTCACTCGCGACTGCTGTCGCTTCATCGAGCATCGCGATGTTGAAATTGGCGACGCCGATATTCTTGGCGAGGCCTTGCTTCTTCACCTTGCACAGCACGTCGATCGATCCGGCGAGCGGAATTTGCGCATTGAGCCAGTGGATCATGAGCAGATCCACCCACGGCAGCTTGAGCTTCTCCAGGCTTTCGTCGACCGAACGCTCGAAATCGCCGGGCGCCGGCCGGTTGAACCAGACTTTCGTGGTGAGGAACACATCCTCGCGCTTGAGCCTCGAGCCGCGCAAGCCTTCGCCGGCTCATTGCCGTACATCTGCGCCGTATCGAGATGCCGATAGCCGAGTCGCAAGGCGGCCTCGACCAGTTCGACGCACACGTTCTCCTTGAGCGTCATGGTGCCGAAGCCGAGAACCGGAATGCGCGCTCCAAGAGCGTCAACACGACTTTCAATGAAGTCCATTCCTGGCGGCTCCTTACTTCTCTCGCGTAAAATGAGCATCCGCCATTGCGCGCGGCAATTCCAGCTTCCAAGCGGCAGGTCCGCAAGCGGCCGGTGTGGAGCTGATCTGCCAAAAAAGCGTGAAACGTTCAGCGCGTTTTGCCGAGCACCGCGAAGGCGGCTTCCGGGGCCTGCTCGAGAACCTTGAGCAGCGCGCGCGCCGGGCCGCGCGGCGAGCGCTTGCCTTGCTCCCAATTGCGCACGGTCTCGACCGGAACGCCGATGCGGGCGGCAAAGGCAGTCTGGGTCAGACCGGTCCGCCCACGCACATTGCGGGCATAGCTCGCGTCCTCTTGCCTTGTATCGGGAGCCCGTGCGCCGTTACGGGCGGCGGTACGGATCGCCTGCGGATCGGTAGGTATGGGACGTTCGCTGCCGTCCGGCAGGATCTCAACCAACCGTCCGTCTGCTTTTAGACGCACGCGCAGCATGGAATTCGCTCCGCTGAGCCGCCCCGGCATCGGGTCGCTCGCACCATATCTGATTCGTCGTGGATTCAATGAGTTAGTGAGCCAAAACTATGCTAATGACTGGGCCAATGACTGCAATTCGTGCATTGGCCGAATAAGCCAATGACTTAATCGTTTCTCCGAGAAAGCAGATAGCCGGGGCCTTGCCGTGCAGAACCTGCAAATCCAAAATCTGCAAATTGACGCGCAGCGGCTTTGGGATTCGCTGATGGAAACCGCGAAGATCGGCGGCACGCCTAAGGGCGGCATCTGCCGGCTCACGCTCACCGACCTCGACCGCCAAATGCGCGACTGGTTCAAGATGCAATGCGAAGCGCTCGGCTGCACCGTCGCCGCCGACGAAGTCGGCAACATGTTCGCGCGCCGGCCGGGCAAGAACGCCGGCCTGCCTCCGATCGCCATGGGCTCGCATCTCGACACTCAGCCGACCGGCGGCAAATTCGACGGTGCGCTCGGCGTTCTGGCCGCGCTCGAAGCGCTGCGCACGCTGCACGATCTCGGCTACGAGACAAATGCCCCGATCGAGATCGTGAACTGGACCAACGAGGAAGGCTCGCGCTTCGCCCCGGCAATGCTCGCCTCCGGCGTCTTCGCCGGCGCGCTCTCCGCCGACTATGCGCACGGCCGGACCGACCGCGACGGCAAGACGTTCGGCGATGAACTGCAGCGCATCGGTTACAAAGGCGACGAAAAGGCCGGCGCACGCAAATTCTCAGGCCTGTTCGAATTGCACATCGAGCAAGGCCCGATCCTCGAAGATGAAGGCGCGATGATCGGCATCGTGCAGGGCGTCCAAGGCATCCGCTGGTACGAAGTCACGGTCACAGGTGAAGCGGCGCATACCGGCACGACGCCGATGCTGCGGCGCAGGAACGCTCTCGTCGGCGCCGCGCGCGTAATCGACCGCATCGATTCGATCGCGCGCGAACATCCGCCCTTTGCAGTCGGCACGGTCGGCTTGGTCGAGAACCGGCCGAACAGCCGTAACGTCATCCCGGACGAGGTATTTTTCACCGTCGATTTCCGCCACCCAGAGGACGCCGTTCTCGACGCGATGGAAGCGAAGCTGCGGGGGGCGCTCCGCGAAATCCTCGACCCCATGACTCTTGCTTACGAAAAAGCGCGGATCTGGTCCTCGCCGCCGGTCAAATTCGCGGCCGAACTGATCGACTGCGTGCGGATCGGCGCGGACAAGGCCGGATTCAAGTCGCGCGACATCATTTCCGGCGCTGGCCACGACGCCGCCTATATCGCCCGCGTCGCGCCGACCACGATGATTTTCGTGCCGTGCAAAGACGGCATTTCCCACAATGAAGCCGAATCGACGAGCTTCGACGAGTGCGCGGCCGGCGCGCAGGTTTTGCTCAATGCGGTGTTGGAATTCGACCGACGTTTAGGTTAGTGCATGTCCCGGAAAAGTGGGGACCGGTTTTCCGAAAAGGACATGCGCAAAATCAAACAGCGCGATTGCGCGCTCGCTAAAGCGTGCTGAAGAACTGCAGCAGCACGGCACGCCGGGCTGTCTCTCGCGCCTCGCAGGCGCTGATCATCGGGCCGGCCATCGTCCCCTGAATTTTGTCCCAGTAGAAATTGCAGGTCGTATCGCGATAAGCGATCCAGGCGCGCTGCATGGCGCGAAGTTTTTCCGTCTGCTGGTCGTCGAGCGTACCGAGAAGCTTCTTGTAGTTCTCGTTGAGGAGATCGTCCCAGATCGCCGTCTCGGTGCGATAGCAATCGGCCGTGGCGGCATTGGAAGCGTGGGACGGCTTGTTGGTGCAGGGCGTGGCGACCGGATTGAACAGGCATTGCTGTTCGACCTTATCCAGATCGTCCTGGTATTTTGTCGCGCAGGCGCGGATCGCTGCGACTTCTTTCTCCGTCGGCTTGGGCGTCTGGGCGGAGCTTGATCCCGGCATGATCCACGCGAAGAGGACTGCCAGGGCTGCGGCGATTCCAAGCCTCATTTCTTCTCACCGCGTCTTTTCGAAAATCTCGCGGCCGATCAGCATGCGGCGGATTTCGCTGGTGCCGGCGCCAATTTCGTAGAGTTTTGCGTCGCGCAGCAAACGCCCGGCCGGATAATCGTTGATATAGCCGTTGCCGCCGAGACATTGGATCGTCTCCAGCGCCATCCAGGTGGCGCGCTCGGCGGCATAGAGGATGGCGCCAGCGGCGTCTTCGCGCGTGGTCTCGCCGCGATCGCAGGCTTTGGCCACGGCATAGACGTAAGCTTTCGATGCATTGAGCGTCACATACATGTCGGCGAGCTTGGCCTGCATCAGCTGAAAGCGGCCGATCGGCTGGCCGAACTGCGTACGCTGATGCAGATAAGGAATGACGATGTCCAAGCAGGCCTGCATCACGCCGAGCGGGCCCGCCGCGAGCACGGTGCGCTCGTAGTCGAGGCCCGACATCAGCACATTGACGCCGTTGCCGACCACGCCGAGCACGTTCTCGGCCGGCACTTCGCAATCCTCAAAGATGATCTCGCTGGTGTCGGAGCCGCGCATGCCGAGCTTGTCGAGCTTCTTGCCGGTATCGAATCCCTTGAAACTATTCTCGACAATGAAGGCGGTGATGCCGCGCGCACCCGCGGTGCGGTCGGTCTTGGCATAGATCACGAGCGTGTCGGCGATCGGCCCGTTGGTGATCCACATTTTCGAGCCGTTGAGCACATAGCGGTCGCCCTTCTTGTCGGCGCGCGTGCGCATCGACACGACGTCGGACCCCGAGCCCGGCTCCGACATCGCCAGCGCCCCGACATGCTCACCCGAAATCAGCTTCGGCAGATAGCGGCGCCTTTGTTCGTCATTGCCGTTGCGCCGGATCTGATTGACGCAGAGATTAGAATGCGCGCCGTAGGACAGGCCGATGGCGGCGGAGCCGCGCGAAATTTCTTCCATGGCCACGCAATGGGCGAGATAGCCGAGCCCGGAGCCGCCCAATTCCTCCTCGACGGTAATACCGAGCAGGCCGAGCGCGCCGAGCTGCGGCCACAGTTCGCGCGGAAATTTGTTCGAGCGGTCGATCTCCGCAGCGAGCGGCGCGATCTTGTCGGCGGTGAAATCCCGCACCGTCTCGCGCAGCATTTCGAAATCGCTGCCGAGGCCGAAATCGAGGCCTGGTAGACTATTGGCCAGCATGGCGCGCTTCCTCCCGTGCTTGCCCGCGATGGCCGCACGATTGCATTTGCCATCTATAAATAGCGGCTCAAGGCGAGCCTGTCAGGATGGCGAAAAACGCCCCAAGCCCTCGTCAGCCTGCGCACGCTTGTCAGCCTGCTCGCAATCGCGTCGAAAGCGCCGCCGCAAGAAGCCCGGAAAGTCCAAGCAGCGCAAGCACGCCAGGAAACCCCACGAAAGCGAATGCCAGACCGCCAAGCGTGACGCCGACAGTCCCGCCAAGAAAGCTGCACGAGTTCAGCATGCCGGACCCTTTGCCTGCTTGGGACAGCGGCAGCGCGCCGAGGCCGATACGCGGGGCGGATGCATAAGGCAGCGCAATTCCGATGCCGACCACTAAGAGACCGAACATCAAAGCGGCGAGCATTTCTTCCGCCTGCGCAAACCACAGGATCATGCAGCCGACCGCGAGCAGGAGAGATGCGCCGATCAGCATTGGGCGGAGCCCGAGCGCGGCTGCGCAGCGCGGCGCCGCCCGCGCAAAACCAAATAGCGCGAGAGAGAGCGGCGCCAAAGAAAGTCCGGCGGCAATCGGGGACATGCCAAGTCCCGTGCCAAGTCCCAGTCCCAGCGGCGCCTGCGCAAAGAGGTTGTAGTAAAGAAGGAACGTCATGATGTCGAACATCAGAAGAGATATCAGCGCGGAGGCGAAAGCGAAGTTCGGCTTGGCGAACAGACGGAAATCAACCAGCGGCTGAGCGCGCCGCGTCTCAACCCTCATCAGGATCAAAAGCGCGGCCGCCGCAACCGCAATAAAAGCGATCGGGACGATCGGCACCGAGCCCACGGTCTTAAGCACCTGCAGCCCCGGGATCAAAGTCACCATGAACACGGCGAGCAGGCCGACGCCGAGCCAATCCGCTGCGCGTCCCTGGCGGACACGACTCTCGCGCTGCAGCGCCAAGATGAGCGCTGCCGGAACCATGACCAGGACGTTGAGCCAAAAATTGAAACGCCACCCGATGTAATGCGTGACCAGACCGCCGACGAGCGGCCCGACACTGAATCCCAGCATGAGGAATGCCGTCCAGCCGCCGATCGCGCGTGCGCGACCGGATTCACGAGACGCCTCCGTGACCGCGGCGAGCGTGCCGGCCACAGCCAAGGCCGCACCGAGCCCTTGCAGTGCACGTGCGCCGATGACGACCAATCCGTTGGGGGCGACCGCAATGAGCAGCGAGGCAATCGCGAACAGCCCGACACCGATCGCCGAAGACGACCGCGCACCGAACCAGTCCGCCGCATCGCCGCCGAGGACAATAAAGACGGCGGCGGCGAGCAGGTAAGCGTTGACCACCCATTCGACGATCGTCGGCTCCAAATGCAGATCGCTCGTCATCGTCGGCAGCGCCGCCATGATGGCCGTACTGTTGTCACCGACCGAAAGCATGGCAAGATAGCAGGCGATCGGCACGAATTTGGATTCGAAGGGCTTGGATTCGAAAGACTTGAATTCAGTTGTCATTCGTCTGTCCGATTTCGAAGCCGGTATTGTGTCGCCAGCGTTCGGCAGCAATTCCTGATGGCGCATTCACCGTTGTGAATGCTCCGCGACCAAAATTGCAAGATCACTCTACCTGAACCTAAACACGTTACCGACATAACCGAATATCTTGCGCGGGAAGTCTTCCGTCATAACAAGCCAGGCGTCGGAAGCATCTGAGGGCGCCATATCGCGGCCAACAGTGCAGCGGCCACCAGCGACGGGAACAAGGTGAACCGATCGCCACTCATTTCAAGGCGAGGACTTGAGCAAGTGATACGTTACCGGATTGTCGGGGCAAGCGTCGAAGCCGCATTCCAACGGGGCTGAAATGACGTTTAGCGCGACAAGTACAATCACGGGCCATACGGCGGCACGCCCGAACCAGACGATGGCGGCCGGTTTGCCGGAATCGGCGGCAGTAAACTGGCCATCAAACAGCAGCATTATGGCACTCAGAACGATCGCAACGGCAAACCCGATAAAGGCCCAGCTATAGTAATGATAACCAAACAGTGCTGTGCCGTAGCCCGGATTTCCCGGCATGATGTGCAGCAGTATTTGCCGCATGGCGAAGCCGGCGCCGGCGACAGCGGCTAGGAGCGACACCGCGTAATGAGTGGGCCGCGCCCAACGCGGATATTGAGCAAGGGGCCGGCTGCGCATCTGCACCGGCGACAGATTGACGGAGACGAAAAGCTCCGGCCAGCGCGTGCCGTGGCTGAGCGCGCGCCGTAGCGCGATTTCGCCAAGCTCGACCATCAGGCCGGATTCCTCGGCGAGCGGAATGAACATCGACGGCGGGATGGGTCCGCGCGTCGGATGCGTCCAGCGCAACAGCGCTTCGACACCGACAATGCCGCCCCCTTCGGCGGCGACCACCGGCTGATAGTGAACCTCGAATACGTCCTTGGCGATTGCCGCCTCGAGCTCGCGCAGGAAGAAGCGGCGCTCGGAATGCTCTTCCTGAATTTGCGGCACGAAGCGGCGCAC
>JBAUCK010000287.1:0-28200 GCA_049677525.1 Xanthobacteraceae bacterium | reverse complement strand
CGGCATCCGTTTCTCGGCGTCGTCGCGCGCATGATCAATTGGCGCTCGCGATGGAGCGGCATCGCCACCGGCGATCAGGCCATGTTCATGACCCGCGCGGCGTTCGAGGCGGTTGGCGGATTTCCCGATCAGCCGCTGATGGAGGACGTCGCGCTGTCGCAAAAACTCAAGCGGCTTGGTCCGCCGTTCCGCATCGCGACACCGGCCATCACATCAGGCCGCCGCTGGGAATATCACGGCGTGTTCCGCACCATCTTTCTGATGTGGCGGCTGCGGCTTGCTTATTACCTCGGCGCCGCACCCGCTTATCTGGCGTCGCACTATCCGCCGATAAGAGCTTTTAATTTGCGCATGTCCTCATCGGAAAACCGGTCCCCATTTTTCCAGGACAGGCGCTAGCCGCGCAGGGCGGCTCCGGCCCATAGCGCCGGCGCCGACCGCGCATATTGCACCGGCCGGGCGACTTCGGCGCCGAGCGTCTGCGCGGCATGCCAGCCCCAATGCGGGTCGTCGAGGAAGGCGCGTGCCATCGCCGCCATGTCGGCCTTGCCTTCGGCGATGATGGCTTCGGCCTGCTTGGCGGATACGATCATGCCGACGGAGCGCACCGCTATGCCGGTCTCCTTGCGCAAGCGCTCGGCGACCGGGACGTTGAAGCCCGGATCGTTGGGCCAGCGGCTTTCGGTGGTGATATTGCCGGAGTAAATATCGACATAGTCGAGGCCGGCTTCTTTGAGCGCCTCTGCCAGCGCGACCGCGTCGTCGCCGGTCAATCCGCCCTCGAGCCAGTCGGTGCCGGTGATGCGGGCGCCGAGCGGCATGCCGCGCGGCACCGCGGCGCGGGTTTCGCGCGCGACTTCGAGCGGAAAGCGCATACGGCCGGCGAGCGAACCGCCAAATTCATCATTGCGCTTGTTGGACAGCGGCGACACGAAGCTGTGCAGCAGATAGCCATGCGCCAGATGCAGCTCGATAGCGTCGAAACCAACACGTACCGCGCGCTTGGCGCCATCGACGAAGGCTTTGCGCACCCGCGCCATATCCTCTTCGTTCCTGGCGCGCGGCGTATGCCAGCCGGGGCCGAACGGCACCGCCGAAGGCGCAATGGTCGGCCAAGGGTCTTCGTTCGGATCCAGCGCTTTGGCGCCTTCCCAAGGCCGCTGCGAGGAGGCTTTCCGTCCGGCATGCGCGAGCCGGACGCCAAGCTTGGACGTGGAGATACGCTTGCAATGCAGCACCACCCGCTTGAGCGCGTCTTCGCAGGCGTCGGAATAAATCCCCATGCAGCCATGGGTGATACGGCCGAGCCGCTCGACATGGGTCGCTTCGAGGACGACGAGACCGGCCGGAATTCGCCAGCATGCCGAGATGGGTCATGTGCCATTCATTGGCGACGCCGTCGTCGGACGAGTACTGGCACATCGGCGCGACGAATGCGGTTCGGCAAAGTGAGATCGGCAAGCTTTATCGGCGAAAACAAAGCACTCGACATCGTTGTCTCATATCGGCCGGGAGGAAAATAATCAGGAGCGCGGCGCCAAAGGAAGCATCGGCGCGCACGCTCCTTTACGGTTCGGATTTGGATAACGCGTCAGGAGGCCGAGAGTCCAGTCCGGCCAATGTCCAAAAGGGCCTAATCCGGCCAGCCCGTGACCGGGAGCCCATTGGCCCGCGCCGCGACCGGCGGCAGATCGGCCTCGCCGCCCGGAGCGGCTAGACTCAACGGCACCAACCGGTCGGGCAGAAGCCGATGCGGCGTCTGCATTCTTCCGAGAAACTCCGGCTCTTCGTCATGCGGCGGCAGACCGGCGATCCCCACCCATCGGTCGCGCACCCGCAAGACTCTGCGCATTTCATCCAAAAATTCGGCTTGGGTGTAGTAGTGCCGCCAGCGGCCGGTGTCGCACAGCTCGATCAAATGCTCCTGGCGGCGCTCCACCAGTGCGAACCATCTGCGCGCGACGCTGCCGTACCGCCCCTGTTAACGCTCCGACATGATGATGAAGCCAAAAGCGCCCGCCGAATCGACACTTCTCATATTTACGACGGCGCCGCGATTCGGCAATCAAAATGAATGCCGTTTCTGCAAGAGCAAATTATTGACTTTTAGTTTGTGGATAACAGCGTGCAAATCGATTCGAGATTCTTAACATTCCAAACAAATCAGAGCCGCGACTTTTTGTTGATATTACAGCCGCACGCGCAGGCGATTTGCCAGTTCGCCGACAATGCCGCGGCGGAAAACCAGCACGCAGACGACAAAAATCGCGCCCTGGATCACCAGCACCCATTGGCCGAACGGTGCCAGATAGTTCTCCATGGCGATGATCAGAAAGGCGCCGACGATCGGGCCGAACACGGTGCCGAGCCCACCGACCAGGGTCATCAGTACGACTTCGCCGGACATGGTCCAATGCACGTCGGTGAGCGAGGCAAGCTGAAACACCAGAGCCTTGGTCGCGCCGGCGAGCCCTGCCAGCGTCGCCGACAGCACGAAGGCAACGAGCTTATAGCGGTCGGTATTGTAGCCGAGCGAGATGGTGCGCTGCTCGTTCTCGCGAATGGCGAGCAGCACCTCGCCGAACGGGGAATCGATGATGCGATAGATCAAGAACATCGCGCCGAGCGTGACGACGAGCACGAACACATACATGTTCATTTCGACGCCGAGATCGAACACGCCGAACAGGCGCCCACGCGGCGCCGCCTGAATGCCGTCCTCGCCGCCGGTGAATTTCACCCGCAAGGCGACGAGATACATCATCTGCGCCAGCGCCAGCGTGATCATGGCAAAATAGATGCCCTGGCGGCGGATGGCGACGACGCCGGCAATGAGGCCGAGCGCGGCGGCGGTCGCCGTGCCGACAAGGATGGCCAGTTCGGGCTGCAGGCCCCAGGACTTGGCCGCATAGGCGGCGAGGTAACTCGCCCAGCCGAAAAACAGCGCATGGCCGAACGAGAGCAGCCCGATATAGCCGATCAAGAGATTGAAGGCGCAGGCGAACAGCGCAAAGCACAAGGCCTTCATCAGAAAAACCGGATAAAGCACGAAAGGCGCGGCCACGAGGAATATGGCCATCACAGCCGCAGCGACGGCGAGGCTCCACGGCGTGCCGCGCCGGATCGCCATCGCAGGAACGTCTGCCGCGCTCACCATTACACGCTCCGTCCGAACAAGCCGGCCGGCCTGACTAGCAGCACGATGATCATGATGGCGAAAATGACGGTGTTGGAAGCTTCCGGGAAAAACACTTTGGTCAGGCCTTCGACAATGCCGAGCGCGAAGCCAGTCAGGATCGCGCCCATGATCGAGCCCATGCCGCCGATCACGACGACCGCGAACACGACAATGATGATGTCGGAGCCCATCTGCGGCGAGACATTATAGATCGGCGCCGCCATGACGCCGGCCAAAGCCGCAAGCCCGACGCCGAAGCCGTAGGTCAGCGTCACCATCCGCGGCACGTTGATGCCGAAGGCCCGCACCAGGGTCGGGTTCTCGGTCGCGGCGCGCAGATAGGAGCCGAGCCGCGTCCGCTCGATCGCAAACCAGGTGCCGAAACACACCATCAGCGAAAACGCGATCACCCAGGCGCGATAATTCGGCAGGAACATGAAGCCGAGATCGCGGCCGCCGCGCAGCTCGTCCGGCATCTGATAGGGCTGGCCCGAGGAGCCGTAATAATTGCGGAACACGCCCTCGATGATGAGCGCCAGCCCAAAGGTGAGGATCAATCCGTAAAGGTGGTCGAGATTTTGTAACCGCTTCAAGAGCAGCCGCTCGATCAAAATGCCGGTGAAGCCGATCAGGATCGGCACCACGATCAACGCCACCCAGTAATTCAGCCCCAGATATTGCATCAGCATATAGGCGGCGAAGGCGCCCATCATGTACTGCGCACCGTGGGTGAAATTGATGATGTTGAGCATGCCGAAGATGACGGCGAGCCCGAGGCTCAAGAGCGCGTAGAACGAGCCGTTGATCAGGCCGAGCAGAAGCTGACCGAACAAAACTTGCGAGGGATTACCGAAAATCTCGAACATGGAGCCCGCCCGGTCCGCCTCTCCCCGCCCGGCGCGGGGAGAGGCGAATTTGCTCTAGTTGGTCACCAGCGGGCAGTTACCGTCCTTCAGCGGACGGAAGGCTTCATCGGCGGGAATGGTGGCCCGCAGCTTGTAATAGTCGCCCGCATATTTGGATTCTTCGGGCTTCTTCACTTCGAACAGATAGGCCGGGTGGATCTTGCGGCCGTCGGCGCGGATCATGCCTTTGCCGAACAGCAGATCGTCGGTCGGCATTTCTTTCATCTTGGCCACGACGGCCTTGCCGTCGGTCGAGCTCTTGAGCGCCGCGACCGCCTTCAAATAGTGCGTCACCGCGGAATAGACGCCGGCCTGCACCATGGTCGGGAATTTGCCGGGCATTTGCGCCTGCCAGCGCTTGGTCCAGGCGCGGTTTGCGTCGGCCATGTCCCAATACCAGGTCGAGGTCAGAACCAGGTCCTGCGCCGTCTTCAGCCCCAGCGAATTGACGTCACTGATGAAAACCAACAGGCCAGCGAATTGCTGGCCGCCAGCGGTGATGCCGAATTCGGCGCCCTGTTTGATGGAATTGATCGTATCGCCGCCGGCATTGGCGAGACCGATGATCTTGGCTTTCGACGCCTGCGCCTGCAGCAGGAACGACGAGAAGTCGGCGTTGTTCAGGGGGATGCTGACGCTGCCCAGAACCTTGCCGCCATTGGCAACGACGACTGCGGTCGTGTCGCGTTCGAGCGCATGACCGAAGGCATAGTCGGCGGTCAGGAAGAACCAGGTGTCGCCGCCGGTCTTCACCAGCGCCTTGCCGGTGCCGTTGGCGAGCATCCAGGTGTCGTAGGTCCAATGGATCGTGTCCGGCGAGCATTTCGCGCCGGTGAGATCGGAGCTCGCCGCGCCCGAAACGATGAAGACCTTGTTCTTCTCGCGCGCCACTTCATTGATGGCGAGTGCGACCCCCGAATTGGGCACGTCGACGATCATGTCGACATGGTCGACGTCGTACCATTGCCGCGCCAGGTTCGAGCCGATATCGGGCTTGTTCTGCATGTCGCCGGTGACGACGTCGACCTTCATGCCGTGCGCCGCCGGATTGAAGTCTTCGATGGCGAGCTTGGCGGCGACCACCGATCCGGGGCCGCCAAGGTCGGCGTAAAGCCCAGACATGTCGCTCATGACGCCGATCTTCACGTTGAGGTCTTCCGCGTGGACAGCGGGAGCTATGAACATGGCCGCTGCGACCAATGCTGCGCTCGCGATTTTCATTTTGGTCCTCCTTGGGTGTCGTTCGATTCGTTTTCTCGTCAGTTGCTGGTCAGCAACGGACAATTGTCGTCTTTCATCGGCCGGAACGCTTCGTCCGCCGAGATGGTGGCGCGCAGCTTGTAATCGTCGCCGGGATATTTCGATTCAGCCGGCGATTTCACCTCGAACAGATAAGCCGGATGAGTTTTGCGGCCGTCGGCGCGGACGACGCCTTTGCCAAAAACCGGATCGTCAGTCGGGATCTCTTTCATCTTGGCGACCGCAGCCTTGCCGTCGGCAGCGCTCTTGAGCGCGGCGACCGCCTTGAGATAATGCAGCACCGCCGCATAGTCGCCGGCCTGGTTCATGTTGGGATATTTGCCCGGCCGCCCGGCCTGCCAGCGCTTGCTCCAGGCCCGCGTCGAATCGTTCATGTCCCAATAGAACGTTTCGGTGAGCACCAGACCCTGCGCCGCCTTGAGCCCGAGCGCTTCGACGTCGCCGATATAAAACAACAGCGCGGCAAAGTGCTGCCCGCCGGCCGTGATGCCGAACTCCGAGCCTTGCTTGATCGCGTTGATGGTGTCGCCTCCGGCATTGGCGAGACCGACGATCTTGGCTTTGGAAGCCTGCGCCTGAAGCAAGAACGACGAGAAGTCCTGATTGTTGAGCGGATGGCTCACGCTGCCCAGCACCTTGCCGCCGCTCGACAGCACGACTGCGGTCGCGTCGCGTTCAAGCGCATGACCGAACGCATAGTCGGCCGTAAGGAAGTACCAGGTGTCGCCCCCCGATTTCGCCAAGGCGCCCGCGGTAGAGTGTGCGAGCATCCAGGTGTCGTAGGTCCAGTGCACCGTATTAGGCGAGCATTTCGGTCCGGTAAGATCGGAGATCGCGGCGCCCGAGACCAGAAGCACCTTGTTCTTCTCGCGCGCCACTTCGCTGACCGCGAGCGCGACGCCGGAATTCGGCACATCGACAATGGCATCGACGCCGTCAACGTCGAACCATTGCCGCGCGATATTCGAGCCGATATCGGGTTTGTTCTGATGGTCAGCGCTGACGATGTCGACCTTCATATTATGCGCCGCCGGATTGAAGTCCTCGACCGCCATTTTCACGGCAGCAACCGAGCCGGCGCCGTTGTCGTCGGCGTACAGGCTCGACATGTCGGTGAGCACGCCAATCTTCACATTGGTGGTTTGGGCTTGCGCCGCCCCCGCGAACAGCGCGGCGGCCGCACATGCGACATAGGCTACGAACCTCACTGCACTCCTCCCATTTTTGGCGCGGGCTTTTTTTCGCCCTGTCCAGCTTACCTTATCAGACGCCGAGATAATCGTGCACTTTATCCATATTGGCCTTTAGTTCGGGGGTCGAAAATTCATCGACGATGCGGCCGTGCTCCATGACGTAGTGGCGGTCGGCAACCGCGGCGGCGAAATGGAAATTCTGCTCGACCAGGAGAACGGTGAAACCCTGCGCTTTGAGCGTCCCGATCGTATGGCCGATCTGCTGAATAATGACGGGTGCAAGACCTTCGGTCGGCTCGTCGAGCAGCAACAAGCGGGCGCCGGTGCGCAAGATGCGTCCGATCGCGAGCATCTGCTGCTCGCCGCCCGAGAGCATGGTGCCCTGGCTGTTCAGCCGCTCGCGCAGATTGGGAAACAGCGTGAAGATGCGCTCGAGATCGAGACCGCCCGGACGCACTTGCGGCGGCAGCAAAAGATTCTCGCGCACATCGAGACTGGAAAAAATTCCGCGCTCCTCCGGACAGAAGGCCATGCCGCGGCGTGCGATGGTGTCCGATTGCAAACCGATGGTTTCGCCGCCTTCGAAGCGCACCGAACCCTTGCGCTGACGCACGATGCCCATGATCGATTTCAAGGTCGTCGTCTTGCCGACGCCGTTGCGTCCAAGCAGCGTCACCACCTCGCCCGGCTGCACCTGAAATGTCACACCATGCAGGATGTGCGACTCACCGTACCAGCTCTCGAGATCTTTCACGGCGAGCATGGGATCGGGCATCATTGCTCCTGAGATCGCTGACGCTGAAGTACTCGAATCTTTGGTTTGAGCATAATCTTTTCCGAAAAACGGTTTCCACTTTTCGGGATCATGCTCTAAGCGTGTCCGGTTCCGAGATAGGCTTCGCGCACGGCGGGGTTTTCCGACACCGTCTGATAGTCGCCTTCGGCCAGCACCTGGCCGCGCGTCAATACGGTGATGCGGTCGCAGAGATTGGCGACGACGCTGAGATTGTGCTCCACCATCAGCACGGTGCGGGTGGCCGCGACCGACTTGATGAGATCGCTGATGCGCTTGATGTCCTCGTGGCCCATGCCGGCCATCGGCTCGTCGAGCAGCAGCACCGCCGGATCGAGCGCGAGCGTGGTTGCGATTTCCAGCGCCCGTTTGCGGCCATAAGGCAGTTCGACGGCGAGCGCGTTGGCGTAAGGCGCCAGACCTACATCGGTGATCAGCGACAGCGCGCGTTCGTCGAACGCGTGCAGCACGCGCTTTGAGCGCCAGAAATCGAAGGAGCCGCCGCGCTTGCGCTGCAGCGCGATGCGCACATTTTCGAGCACCGTCAGATGCGGAAACACTGCCGAGATCTGAAATGAGCGCCCAAGCCCAAGCTGGGCCACGTCGGCGGGCCTAAGCGCCGTGATATCGCGGCCGTTGAACATGATGCGGCCGCGCGTCGGGCTCAAGAATTTGGTCAGGAGATTGAAGCAGGTGGTCTTGCCGGCGCCGTTCGGGCCGATCATGGCGTGGATAGAGCCGCGCGCGACGCGCAGGTTTACCCCACGCACCGCAACAAAACCGGCAAAATCCTTGGTCAGGTCTTCGGTTTCGAGGACCGTTTCACCAGGCACAATAGATTTCCCCCACGGCGGCATTGTCGGCATGTTCCGCACGGCCGTAAAGAGCGCAACCGTTAGCCTTTAGGCGCGGCATTGCCGCGCAGCTGAGCGACGAGCTCGGAGGGAACCGGACGGACCAAAACGGGGGACCCGCCCGGGGGGGACGAAACCGGGCGGGTCGGGGAATTGTCGACGCTGGCGTCGGGGGAGAAGCGCGCCGATGGCAGCTCAAATTGCCACCACACTTTAGTCGGCACGGACATGGGAAAGGTTCGACGCAAAGATTGCTATTTTCGGCAGATGCCGCACGGTAACCAATTACCGGAGGGCGGTTCAGTCGGCCTATTGGCCGGCCTCGGCAGTCTCGACGACCCGATCCTGCCGCATACGGGCAACAATGCGGGCGACTTCCTCTTTGGCGAGCGACGTCATCGCCACGCGAACACGATAAAGCCCGTCCGGCGTGGGCCCGTCGACCAGGGCAGCCTGATTATTCTGCAGGAAGTTTGTAATCTCGGCGGCGCTTGCCTGGCGCGCGAAGCGCACCATCGCAAAAGTGCCGTTCTTGTGCTCGGCGCCCTGCCCTTCGACCTGCACCGCAGCTTGCGGCCTGGTGAAAATGTCCACGATCGCGACAGCCTGCAACGCGATTGCGAGCATGGCAAAGGATGCCGCCACCGCCATGGTGCGTGGCGACAGGTTTGCGAAGAATCCGGTGATCCATCCGGCGACGGCACCGGGCGCGCGCTTGTGCGCGGCATTGGCCTCGGCATCGATCGCCGCCATCAGCTTGTCGGCAACCCGCGACGGCGGCGCGCCGAGCGTTTCGTTGAGATGAATGGTTTCGGCAAGCTCCTCGCGCACAAGATCGACGTGCCGCATCAGTTCGGGATCGTTGCGCAGCGCCTCTTCGACACGCTGCCGGTCACGGCGTCGCAACGTGCCGACCGCATACCACGGCAGGAGAGCCTCGATATCCGCTGCTCTTGCTGGCGCGGATCGCGCGCTTGTTCGTTAGGCGTCATTTCGCCAGGCGTCATGGCCAACCTCGATCTATTCCTGCCATTCGGAACAGCTCTCCGAGCTTCTTGCGCGCGCAGAACACGCGCGTCTTCACGGTGTTCTCCGGAATGCCGACGATCCGCGCCACCTCTTCCTCGGATTTCTCGTGGTGGTAGACGAGGTCGATGATCTCCCGGTGTTCGGGCGAAAAACCTTCGAGGCACTTCCGCAATTTCTCGCCTTTGTCCTGCTTGGTGACGGCACGCTCAGGATCATCTGCAGCATCCTCGATCGATTCCGCCGTCTCCGCGGCGAGCCCGTCATCGCGCCGCTTGCGCAATAACGACAACGCCTTGAACCGCTCGATAGCGATGAGCCAAGTCGATACGGCGCTGCGGCCTTCGAAACGGCTGGCCTGACGCCACACGTCCAGGAACACATCACCGATGACGTCTTCCGCCGCCATCTCGTCGCGCAACAAACGCAACACAAAGCGATAAATCCGCACATGGTGCCGCGCGAACAGCACCTGCATCGCAAGCCTGTCGTCCCGTGCGATCCGCCCGATCAGCGCTTCGTCTGCCGGTGCTTGCATCGCCTTAGGGTCGGCTCATGGATTTGGTCGCGGTTTGTGGCACGGAGGTTCAACTGCCTGTGAGGAATTATGAGGCCACGGCATAGCACCCCGGCACCGTGAAATTATGCAGCTTACTCAGAAGCTTAGGCCATAAATCAGATGATGACCATGGCTCCAGGGCGCCAAATTGTGCCGCTTTCGCCCACTATGCAAGTTCCGCGTAATGTTTCGGTAAGCTCGGCCACGCACTGGGTGCACAGCTTGGATGCGTGATTTCGGCGCAGGCTTTTCCACAGGCCATCGCCCGCGCAAGCCATCATCGACGACCGCCGCGCGCCGGCCCGGAACTACAATCGCTGTTCGCCGAGCGGCTTTTCCTCGAGCAGGATCACCGACAGAAACGCCACAGTGAGCGAAGCGGCCACCGCGAAAAAAACGGTGGCGAAGGCTTCGAGCGACGCACCGCCGAGGAAATTGTGGCCGAGCGTACCGCCCGCCGCCCCGACCGGCGCCTGCGCCAGGATGATCGCGCCGAATATCGCTACCAAAATCGTGCCGGCCAGCGTACGTGCGAAGTTCATCGTGCCGAGCCCCGCGCCAAGATGGTGCGCCGGCACCGTGTTCTGCAGCGCCACTTGCGTCAGCGGCGCGGTCGGCCCCCAGCCGACACCGATCAAAAGCAAAAGGATCTCGAATTTTTGCGGCGTCATGCTGTCGACTGACAGCGCCAGCGTGATCACCGCGCCGATGCAGAGAGTTTAGAAAGCACAGCGGCAAGAGTTTATAGTGCCGCACATGGCCAAGCAGCTGGCCGGAAAGGCCGGCGCTCACATTCAACGTTACCATCAGGATGATCATGCTGAGGCCCGACGAAGTCGGCGACCAGCCAAGCGCGCTTTGCAGATACATCGGCAGAAAGACGTTGAGGCTGACCATTGCGCCCCAGCCGGACGAATGCGCCGCGATCGCGCGCCGCGCCGCGCGATCGGACAGGATCGCGATTGGAATAAGCGGTTCGGCCGCGGTGAGCAGCCGCGCGACTAAGGCGACGCCCAACACCAGCGCGCCGCCGAACAGCGCCACAACCGGGGTCGACAGCCACGGATAGCGCACGCCGCCGATATTGAGCGCCAGCATGAATGTCGAGCTCGCCGCCATCACGAGAACCGCGCCGGCGATATCGAGCCGATGGGGACGTTCGCGCCGCGGCAATCGCTCAAGCACGGTGAGCGCAATCACGAGCGCGACCACGCAGAGCGGAAAATTCCACAGAAAGATCACCGACCAAAGCAGATGCTCGGAAATCCATCCGCCAAGCGCGGGGCCGATGCCGCCCGCGGTCGTGAAGGCGACGGAAAAATAGATGTAGTACTTGCCGCGATCCTTCGGCGGCGCGATGTCGCCCAGAACCATATTTGCGGTCACGGTGAGTCCGCCCGCGCCGCAGCCTTGCACGACGCGGCCGCAGATCAGCATCAGCATGTTGGGCGAAAAAGCGGCGATCAGCGAGCCGATCATATAAACGGTGATGCCGATCAACATCGCGGCGCGGCGGCCGTGAATGTCGGCAAACTTGCCGTAGAGCGGCGTGAGCGCGGTCGACGAAATCAGAAAGGCGGTGATCAACCACGGCAGATTGTGCACTTCACCGAGGCTGCGGCCGATGGTCGGCAGTGCGCTGGCCAGGATCGATTGATCGACGGAGCCGAGGAATACCGGCAGCATCATGCAGGCGACGATCAGCCGCTTTTCCCGGTGCGACAGCGTCTCCGCTGCGGAGCGCATCGGCAGCGCCGGCGTTTCGCCGCACGAAGCTGCAGCGCCCGACCTCTCCATGGACAAGGCGCCACCGGATTCGCCGATCGTTTCCTCGTCGCTTACGGCGCTTGCGTGGCGCTCGTCGTTCATGCGGCACGATTTCCGCGGCGCTCTTCCGGCGCGGCGTCCTCCCGGCTGAATTTCGAGCCTAGCCATAACGGCAAATGCCGCGGCTGTCATTGCTGTTACGATGACGCTGCCATTCCTAAAGCTTGCAGCCACCGCATAAAATACCGCTGCACCCCGAGAAGAACGTCACCGGGGAGCGCCTATCGAGGAGAGAGCGTAATGAAACGACGCGAATTGCTGAAGCTCGGCGCATCGGCGGCTTTCGCGCCGCTGGCTTCGATATCTCGGCCGCATCGGGCGCTCGCGCAATCGGACTACCCGAACAAACCGGTGCGTATTGTGGTGGACTCGGCGGTCGGCAGCGCCAACGACGCCACCGCGAGGATTCTCGCCAATAGGCTCGGCGAAGTCTGGAACCAGCAGGTCGTGATCTTCAATCAGCCCGGCGCCGGCGGTGCGATCTCCGCCCGCGTTGCCGCGCAATCCGCGCCCGACGGTTACACATTGTATATGCCGGCGACTTCCGTGTTTCTGGCGCTGCCCGGCGGACCGGGCGTGGCGCCGAATCTGCCGGTCGAACTGCCGCGCGATTTCACCGCCATCGGCTTTGTGCTGCAGCAGCCGATTTTTATCGCCGCTTCGCCGAAGTCCGACATCACCTCGATCGCCGATATCATCACGCGCGCCAAGGAGAAGCCGAACGAATTGTCTTACGCCTCGACTGGACGCGGGCGGCTCACGCATTTGACCATGGAACTGTTACAGCAGCGCGCCGACGTCAAGCTGCGGCTCGTTCCCTATGCCGGAGGACCGGCGCAAGCGATGGGCGATGTTATCGCCGACCGCGTCGATCTGGTGCTCGACGCCTATGCCGGTCTTGCCGGCGCCACGCAGGGCGGTCTGGTGAAGATGCTGGCATCGACATCGGCGGAGCGATTGCCGAGAATGGAAAACCTGCCGACGGTCGCGGAAACACTGCCCGACTTTTATGTCGGCGCCTGGAATGTCATCGTCGCGCCGCTCGGCACATCCGACGCCATCGTCCGCAAGGTCAATGCCGATCTGCGCAGCGGAAGACAAAGAAGTGTCCGCCAAGTTTGCCGCCAACGGCGCCTATTCGCGCTACATGACGCCCGAGGAAACGATCGCCTTCACCCAATCGCAGCAAAAGATCTGGCGGCCGATTCTGGAAAAGGTCGCCCGCGAGAGCGAGTAGATCGCGGGCCGCGATGATCGCCGTCAACTAGCCACGCGAGACAATTATGAAATCTGGAATCGTCGCGGTCGCTGTCTTCGCCATCGGCAGCCCCTGCTTGGCGCAAGAGCCCGTCGGCTGCGATAAATTCAAATGGCCGCTCGACAAGGAGCGGGCCACGCTCACCGGCACGGATCTTCCCAAAATGGCTTCCGGCGATCGGATCACTTGGCCGATCCCGTGGGCGACAATATTGACGCTGGTGCCGTTTGCCGACGCGAAACTCCCCGTCCCGCCCGAGCTTGCGCCGAAATCGCCGGCCTCTTTTGCCGGCTTCCTGCGGGCAGCCGCACCGGCGAAGGCCGGCACCTATAAGGTCACGCTGTCAGCCGAAGGTTGGGTCGACGTCGTGCAGGACGGCCATGCCGTGAAATCATCGGCGTTCAGCGGCGCGACCGGCTGTGAGGGCGTTCGCAAGAGCGTAAAGTTCGAACTTATGGCACAGCCGCTGACAATCGAGCTCAACGGCGTGCCGTCCGACTCGATCGGGATCGTCGTCAGCACCGATTAGCATCATCGTAATGTTCAGGAGCCCGCCAATTTTTTGGAACATGTCATGACGGAACGTCTCGACTATGTGCGTGTCGCACCAGCCGGCATGAAGGCCTTCGGCGGCGTTCATGCCCATATCGATCAATGCGGCCTGCCGAAATTGCTCATCGATCTGGTTTACTTACGCGTGTCGCTGATCAACGGCTGCACCTATTGCACCGAGCTGCACCTATTGCATCGATATGCATTCGCGCGATCTGCTCAAGGAAGGTCTGCCCGCGGAAAATCTGGCGCTGGTTCCGGTCTGGTTCGAGGCCGACGATCTGTTTTCCGAGCGCGAACGCGCGGCGCTCGCTTGGGCCGAGACGGTGACGCACGTCGCCGACACCCATATTCCGGATGACGCCTATCAAGCCGCCAAGTTGGTGTTCGACGACAAGGAACTGGCCGATCTCACGATCGCCATCGGACTGATGAATGCCTATAACCGCCTGGCCACCGGCTTCCGCACCACACCGCTTGCCTTGGTGCACAGCATCTCTTCGACGGTGTGAGTATCGCCGCGATTTACTTCTTCAGCGTATTGGCGACCTTGAAGCTCGCATCGGTCTGCGACTTGATGTGTTCGAGCGTCACATCGGGCGCGAGTTCGATCAGCGTCAGTCCGCCGCCATGGCGGTCGAGCGTGAACACGCCGAGGTCGGTGATCACCATGTCGACGACGGCAGCGCCGGTGAGCGGCAAGTTGCAGCGCTTCAGGAGCTTGGACTCGCCCTTGGCGGAATGCTCCATCAGCACCACGACCTTCTTGACACCGCCGACCAGATCCATGGCGCCGCCCATACCCTTCACCATCTTGCCCGGGATCATCCAATTGGCGAGGTCGCCGTTCTCCGCCACCTGCATGGCGCCAAGAATGGCGATATTGATATTGCCGCCGCGGATCATGGCGAATGAATCCGCCGAATTGAAATAGCTCGTGGTCGGCAACTCGGTGACCGTCTGCTTGCCGGCATTGATCAGATCGGCGTCTTCCTCGCCCTCGAACGGAAACGGCCCGGTGCCGAGCATGCCGTTCTCGGACTGCAGCTGCACGCTGATGCCCGGCGGGATGTAATTCGACACCAGCGTCGGAATGCCGATGCCGAGATTGACATAGAAACCGTCCTGCAACTCCTTGGCGGCACGTTCCGCCATCTGCTCGCGTGTCCAGGGCATAGCCGTTTCTCCTAAGCTCGCTTGCGCACGGTGCGCTGCTCGATACGCTTGACCGCGTTTGGCACAGAGATCAAACGCTGCACGAAGATTCCCGGCGTGATGATGTGATCGGGATCGATCTCGCCCGGCTGCACCAGATGCTCGACTTCGGCCACGGTGACCTTGCCGGCGGTCGCCATCGGCGGATTAAAATTGCGCGCGGTCTTGCGGTAAACCAGATTGCCTTCGGTATCGCCCTTGAAGGCATGCACGATCGAAAGATCGGCGATGATGCCGCGCTCCATGATGTAGCGCTCGCCGTCAAAGACCTGTTCGGGCTTGCCTTCGGCGATCTTGGTGCCGACGCCGGTCTTGGTGAAGAAGGCCGGAATGCCGGCGCCACCGGCGCGGATACGTTCGGCGAGCGTGCCTTGCGGGTTGAACTCGATCTCAAGCTCGCCAGCGAGGTATTGCTGCATGAATGTTTTGTTCTCCCCGACATAGGAGGAGATCATTTTCTTGACCTGGCGCGTCTCCAGCAGGATGCCAAGCCCTGCTCCATCGATGCCGGCATTATTGGAAACGACAGTCAGGTTCTTCACGCCGGAATCGCGGATCGCGAGAATCAAGGATTCCGGGATGCCGCAGAGGCCGAACCCGCCAGCCATGATGGTCATGCCATCCTTGAGCACCCCGGCCAACGCGGAATGCGCGTCGGCATAGACCTTGTTCATGCCCCCTCCATTTCGCCCGGCGATCGTTTAGCGCTTAAGTGGTTTCATACGCATAGCGGCACAGGCAGAAACGTCAACCGTTCGAAGGATAGGAGTAGGTCGTCACGATCGGCAGCTGGATTTGCGGGTGCGGATAGTAATTCCAGGCCACATACATGGCGGCGAATAGAATAGCCGTTAGGAGCGCGCCGCCGATCCGGCTGCCCAGTGAGATAACGTTGCCAACCAAAGCGGCAACGAACACGAACGCTCCCATGATCGCGACGTAGAGCCAATTTACGGCTGACCAGTCGATAGGCATCGTTTGCTCCTGAATGACCGTGTATCCGGTTCAATGACCTGCGTTCGATAGAGCGTTAGCTTAGCCGAGACCGCCGCGAAGCGCGACACCCCGGACCTAAAGCTTTGGCCAGCGGCGAACTTTGCAGCCGGACACTAGCCGAGCCTTCGTCAGAGACGATATAAGGCTCACGCAACCTGCCGGTGACATCCCCGAACCCGCCGGTGACACCTCGGCTTTGGCGCCGTCCTCCAAGCGGCTGATACGCCCCTCATTCACAACAGACGAACTTGCGCAATTCATGACCAACCTGCTCATCCTCCTGACCTTGCCGGAGAACGTCCGCAATCAATATAGCGACCGGCTCAAAGCGCGTTTTCCGGAACTCACGATCGACATTGCCGATCATCACTCCAAGGTCGGGCCGCATATCGCCAAGGCCGACGCGCTTCTGACCTTCGCGCCCATGCTGTCGCCGAAAGTGTTGCAGGATGCCGCGCGGCTGAAATGGGTGCAGGCTTTGGGCACCGGCGTCGATAACCTCATCGACCAGGAGGTCCTGCGCAAAGACGTCATCGTCACCAATATTCACGGCATTCACGGCCCGCCGGTTTCAGAAGCGGCGCTCGCCGCGATGCTGGCGCTCGCCCGCGATCTGCCGCGCGCCGTCCGCCTGCAGGACGAGAAGAAATGGTTCCGCTTCCCGGCGCAGCTTCTGCACAAGAAGACGGTCGGCATTTTCGGCGTCGGCGTCATCGCTGAAGCGCTGGCGCCCAAATGCAAAGCCTTCGGCATGAGCGTGATCGGCGTGAGCTCGTCGCCGCGGCCGGCGCCGGGCTTCGACGACATGCGCTCCCGCGACGAGATGCTCAAAGTCGTAAGCGATTTCGACTTCTTCGTGCTGCTGACGCCGCTCACCGACCAGACCCGCAACAGCGTCAATGCCGATGTGTTCGCGGCGATGAAGCCGTCGAGTTTTCTCGTCAACCTCGCGCGCGGCGGTGTCGTCGACGAGCCGGCATTGGTCGAGGCGCTCAAAAATAAGAGCATCGCCGGCGCCGCGCTCGACGTGTTCTCGCAGGAGCCTTTGCCGACCGATCATCCGTTCTGGTCGATGCAGAACGTCATCATCACCACGCATCAAGGCGGCTTCTGCGATGTCTACGTCGATTACGCGCTGCCGGTCATCGAGAAGAACATGGCACGCTTTCTCAAAGGCGACACCGCCGGCATGATCAACGTGGTGGCGCACTGATACTATTCTCACTCCCGCCCACGCGGGAGCGAGCAAAAGACCGTCTAGGGAGAATTGGAAATGGAAAAGCTTCCCGAACGCCTGCAGACGCCGATCTCGACGGCCGAGCTCGATCGCCGCTGGGCCGCGGTGCGCGCCGCGATGGAGCGCGACAAGATCGACGCGCTGCTGATGCAAAACAACAACGATTACATGGGCGGCTACGTCAAATATTTCACCGATCTGCCGGCGACCAATGGCTATCCGCTCACCGTCGTGTTTCCCCGGGACGACCTGATGACAATGGTGAGCCAGGGCCCGTTCGGCGGCGTGAGCAATCCGGCTGCAAGCGGCGACGGCACCCACCGCGGTGTCAAGCAATGGCTGACGACGCCGAGCTTCGTGTCGTGCAATTACACCGCGGCCTACGATGCTGAATTGGCGGCGAAGGGGTTGGAGCCTTATGCTGGCGGCACGATCGGCCTCGTCGGCACCGCCGGCATGTCGTTTGCGCTGGTCGACCATCTGCAGAAGGGCCGCTTCTCCAACACGCGCTTTGTCGACGCCACCGATCTTGTCGACGCCATCAAAGTCATCAAGAGCCCTGAGGAGCAGGAGCTGATCCGCCGCTCTGCCGCGATGCAGGACGGCGCGATGCGGGCGGCCTTCGCTGCGGTCGAGCCCGGCATGCGCGACCGCGATATCGCGGCCATTGCGCAATGCTGCAGCCAGCGCCACGGCAGCGAGAACGGCATTTATCTGTGCGCCTCGATGCCGGCCGATACGCCGGCGCAATTCAGCCAGCGCCACTATCAGAACCGCGTCATCCAGAAAGGCGACACGCTGGCGCTGCTGGTCGAGGATTCCGGACCGGGCGGCATGTATACCGAGCTCGGCCGCTCCTGCACCGTCGGCAAGGCATCCGAGGAGATCAAGGACGAGTTCGCCTTTGCGCTCGAGGCTCGCAAATTCAACTTGAACCTGCTCAAGCCCGGCGCGCCCTGCAAAGAGATTTTTGCCGCCTATAACGATTTCATGCGCAAAAACGGCCGGCCGGAAGAGAAACGCCTGCACTGCCACGGCCAGGGCTATGACTTGGTCGAACGTCCGCTGATCCGCAACGACGAGCCGATGTCCATCCAAAAAGACATGAACATCGTGTGCCATCCGACCTATATCCGAGGCCACGTGCTGTCCTGGGTCTGCGACAATTATCTGATCGGCGCGAACGGACCGGGCGAGCGGCTGCATCGGTTCCCGGAAGAAATTACCGAACTCTAGAGCTCGCCGCCGCTTAACCAACGCATCGCGTTACACCGCATTGCGGCGAACCGTCGGGTTGACTGGACCCCGCAAGCGGGGCAGCACTGCGTGACCAAAACGAAACGACCCAATTAAAACGACCCAAGGACGTTCGACCATGAAGTCGAAAGTGATTGCCGCGCTGGTCGCGGCCGCCTTTGCGTCTGCCCTCCCCGCTTATGCAGACGATTTTCCCTCGCACTCCCTGACCATGGTGATCCCCTTCGCCGCCGGTGGCCCGACCGACATTCTCGGCCGCATCGTTGCTGCACGAATGGGCGAGGTCTTGGGCCGGACCGTCATCGTCGAGAACGTCGCCGGGGCCGGCGGCATGACCGGCTCGGCGCGCGTCGCCAATGCCACGCCGGACGGTTATCAGTTCGTGCTCGGCACCGTCGGCACCCATGCCCAGGGCCAGACGCTCTACAAGCAGCCGCTCTACAATGCGGTCACCGATTTCACCCCGGCCGCCTTGATCGCCACCGTTCCGTTGGTGCTGGAAACGCGCAAGGACTTGCCGGTCAACAATCTGAAGGAATTCATCGCCTACACCAAGGAGCATCAGGCGCAGATGCAATATGCCTCGGCCGGAATCGGCTCGGCGGTGCATCTCGGCTGCGTGCTTCTGAACTATGTGATCGGCGTCAACGTCACGCACGTACCTTATCGCGGCTCGGCGCCGGCGCTGCAGGATCTCGAAGCTGGACGCGACGATTATATGTGCGACATCATCACCACCGCAAAGCCGCCGATCGATTCCGGCGCCATGAAGGGTATTGCCACGCTCGACACCAAGCGTTCGCCGGCGCTGCCGAATATTCCGACCGCGGAAGAGCAAGGCACGCCCGGCGTCGTCGCCTATACCTGGAACGCCATTTTCCTGCCCAAGAACACGCCCGACGCCATCGTGAAGAAAATTCACGACGCCGTGCTCGAAGCGATGCATACGCCGTCGGTGCGCGACAAGTTGAGCGCGTTCGGCGCCGAGATCGTGTCGGATCAGGATTCCACGCCCCAACATCTCGGGGATCTGGTGAAAAGCGAAATCACCAAATGGGCGGCGCCGATCAAGGCCGCCGGCGTGACCGTGGAATAGCGCAGACCGTGCCCAGCGCGCCAGGGCGCTGGCGCGAAGGATGGCGGCCGACCGCTATCGGACTGACACGATTTCGGGATAATGAGCTCTCCGGGCCGGCTATGGCCGCCCCGGATATGCGGCCTTGCGCAAAGCCAAGGAAATATCCCGATGCTGAATGGCGTGATGCTATTGTGGTTCGTGTTGACGGCCGCGGCACTGCTGTTCGTGGCGATCGACATCCGTTCCACGCCGGAATCTCCAGTGCTAAATGGGGATTCGTACTGCTGACCGCCTATACCGGCGTGTTCGACGCGTTCCTTTACGTCCTCGGCTGCCGCGAGCCGCTGCCCGGCCTGCACGAACGCTACACGGCCACACGCTGGCGACAGACGCTAGGGTCGACCATGCATTGCGTCGCCGGCGACGGCGTCGGCATCCTCGCCGGCGCAGTGCTTTCGGCAATCTTTGTTCTTCCGCAGTTGGCCGAGACGACCCTCGAATACATTGTAGGCTTCGCCTTCGGCTGGACGATCTTCCAGGCGCTGTTCATGCGCAACAGCATGCACGGGGATCTTATCGGCGCGCACTCGCCAGCACGTTCCTGCCCGAACTGTTGTCGATGAATTTCCTGATGGCGGGAATGATGCCCACGGTGATGGTGCTGCAATATATCGAAACTGCCGATAATCCGACATCGCCGGCTTTCTGGTTCGTGATGTCGATGGGTCTCCTCGTCGGTTTCGTCGTCGCCTATCCGATGAATTGGTGGCTTGTGGCCAATCATCTCAAGCACGGCATGATGACGGTACGCCCCGCGGCCGCCGTTGCCCACGATCACGGCACTGAAGCCCTGGCCGGCGAAACAAGACCGGCGATAAGCCTAGTGATACGGCGATGAGCGAGATGTCGATGGACGAGAGCCGATCTCCCCGACCTTCAATATCGATCATGACGCTTCTGTCGTTCGTTGTGCTCGCGGCGGGATTGACGATCCCATCTCTTCTCATGCCGTAAGCGCGCCTTGGCGGCGCGGTGACGGCCGGGGCGATCGCCTGGTTCTTGATCGGCCCGGACGCGGTGCAGACTTATGGATGAAGTTGCGAATGAGGCCGCGGCTGAGAGCTCCGCCACGCAAATGATGCTTAGGCGGCGATCACTCGGCCGCCTGCGCGACGGCCTTGGCGTCTGTCTTCAGCGACTTGAACATCTCGAAGGCGTCTTTCGGCTTCATGTTCTTGTGCACCACGGCGCCGACGGCGCCGATCATGGCCGGCGGCGCTTCGGATTGGAAAATGTTGCGGCCCATATCGACTCCGGCCGCGCCTTGCTGCACGGCGTTATAGGCCATGGTCAGCGCATCGAGCTCCGGCAGTTTCTTGCCGCCGGCCATCACGATCGGCACCGGGCATGAGGCGGTCACCGTCTCGAAACCCTCGTCGACATAATAGGTCTTCACATATTGCGCGCCGAGCTCGGCGATGATGCGGCAGGCGAGCCGGAAATATTTGGCGTCACGCACCATGGCCTTGCCGACCGCGGTGATGCCCATCACCGGCACGCCCGCGCGCAGGCCGGCATCGACGAGCTTCGTCATATTGTGCACCGAGCGCGTCTCGTGCTCACCGCCGATAAAGACCTGGATGCCGACGCCGGCGGCGTTCAGACGGACTGCGTCATCCATGTCCATGGCGATCTGCTCGTCGGACAATTCCTCGCGCAGAATGCTCGGGCCGCCGGAGGCGCGCAGCACCATCGGTTTCTGACACTCGGCGGGAATGACGGTGCGCAAAATGCCGCGCGTGCAGAACAGCGCATCGCATTGTGGCAATAGCGGCACGATGGAGAGATCGATGCGCTCAAGGCCCGTGGTCGGGCCTTGGAAATAGCCGTGATCAATCGCCAGCATCACGGTGCGGCCGGACTTGGGATCGAACACCCGCGCCATGCGGTTCTTCATCCCCCAGTCGAGCTGATGCGTGCCTTTGAGAAAAAAGCCCGGCGTCTGCTGCGGCTGCTCCAGGGAGTAACGCTCCCCTTCCTTGTCGGCTTCCGGCATGGTTGGTCAGTCCCCTACATAATTTCCTTGGCCGATGTAGCGCCAGCGGCTGTCGGCCGGCGGCGGCGCGCCGCGGTAGCCCCGGTAACCTTCCGGCGCGGCCGCCTGGTAATAGGGATTGCGCTGGCAAAAGCCGCGATTGCCGGCAAGCACATTGGGCTGGCACTCGGCGACCGATTGATATTCGCACTCCCACATGACATTGCCGGCGCCCTGGTCGACGACCGCGCACCACGGGGCGCTGCCATAGGTCGACGCCCGGCCTGCCGAGACGCCGAAGCTAATGGCCGCTGCCGAAAGCGCGGCTGCCAGTGCCCATCTGATGATGATTTTCACGGGCGGCACTTTAGGCCGGCAGAGCTGAAAATCAAAGCAAAGGCCCGGCCGGAAAACCAGGCTCGGGATTGGCGCGGACCGCGCCGGCACAAGCGTTTGGGGAACCGGCTGATGCCTCCGCAACCTGCAGCCGCTTGGCATTGTTCTCTATTTGTTCTATAGCAAGATCGAGAACATATAGTGAACATAAACAGCTTATGCACCGTCTTATACAGGGCGCGTACCGAACAATACCCAAGTTTTGCACGGCTTTATCCACAGCCGCGATCCAATAGGTCGTTCAATGGCCGACACGGCTGTCCCTTCGCTTGAATTCGCAATGGCGCAAAACCGCGCCCAAGCGCCTTCGGCCGCGCGTGCCGCTCTTGAGGAATTGCGCCGTCTTCTGCCGGGGGCAGGCAATATCCACAGCACCCTGCCCTTCGGCCTGCCCGCTATCGATTCCCATCTGCCGCAGGGCGGCCTCAGCTGCGGCGCCCTGCATGAGATCGTACCGGAAACGGCAGGCACGCTTTCGGCCGCCTTCGGTTTCGTCGTGGCGGTGCTGAGCCGCCTGCCGGGCCGCCCCCTCTTCCTCGTCATGCCGGCCTATGGGCAGCGCGAACATGGCCGCCTTTGCGGACATGGTCTCAACGGCCTCGGCCTCGATCCGGTCCGCGTCACTCTGGTCGAGACGGCGCACCGGAAAGAAACCCTCTGGGCCGTGGCGGAGGCTTTGCATTCGGGCGTGCCGCAAGCGGTCGTCGGGATGATCGACCGGCTCGATCTGAAGACCAGCCAAAAATTGCAGCTCGCCGCGAGCGATACCGGCCTGCCGCTGCTTCTCATCCGGCCGGCGCAGACGCTTGAAGCCACCGCCGCGTCGACGCGCTGGCGCGTCGGTGTGGCGGAAGCCGTGCGCGACCGTTTCGGGCTTATCGCGCGACCCCGCTGGCACTTGCAGCTTGAACGCTGCCGCAACGGACGTCCTGGGGAATGGAAGGTGGAGTACGATCATGTCACGCATCGTTTCAGTTTGGCTGCCGCACTGGCCGGTCACGCGCTTTCTGGCGGCGCAGGCGCTCGCTCCTACAAGCAAGCCGGTCGATCCTGACCGGCCCTTCGTCCTCGCTATTGCTGCGAGCGGCGGCCTTCACATCGCGGCCTTGAACGAGGCCGCGGAAGCCGCGGGCCTTACGGCCGGCGAATCCTTGGCCGATGCGCGGGCCAAAGCCGAAAGACTGCAAGTGCGCGACGTCGACGCCACAGCCGACGATGCCGCGCTGCGCCGCATTGCCTTATGGGCGACGCGCTATACGCCGACCGCTTCGCCGTGGGGTGAAGAGAACGGCGCCGACGGCTTCTTCCTCGACATCGAAGGCGCTGCGCATCTGTCCGGCGGCGAGGACAAACTGATCGCCGATCTCGCCGCGCGGCTGGAAAATTTCGGCCTGCCGGCCCGGCTTGCGGTTGCCGCAACACCCGGCACAGCCTGGGCGTTGTCGCACTTTCATAACTCGCATTTGTTTGTCTTGCCGACAGGCGATGAAGCTTCGGCGCTCGCCGACATGCCGGTCGAAGCGCTGCGGCTTACGCCGGACATCCGCGCCACGCTGCGGCGGCTCGGCTTCAAAACCGTCGGCGCTCTGCTCGGCCAGCCGCGGGCGCCCTTTGCTGCGCGCTTTACCGAACAACTCTTGCGCCGGCTCGACCAGGCGCGCGGCCTCCTCGACGAGCCGCTCGCGCCGATTGTCGCGCCGCCGGTCTATCACAGCCTGCATTATCTGCCCGAGCCGATCTTCACCCAGGAGGCCGTGATCGCGCGGGTAAACCGGCTGATGCAGAGGCTGGCCAATGTGCTGACCCGCGACGATGCCGGCGCGCGGGCGCTGCGGCTGTCGCTCTACCGTGTCGACGGCGCAGCCGAGACCGTCGACATCGGGCTCACTTTGTCGACGCGTAACGTGTCGCATGTGGTGCGGCTTTTCGACCTGAAACTCGCGACGCTTGCGGCCACGCATGATGCGGATTTCAGCTCGGGCTTGGGCGCGGAATTCGGTTACGAGGCGATCGGCGTTGCCATTACCCGCGCCGAGCCGATGCCGGCGCGGCAAATCGAGATCGGTTCCGCCGCCTTGCCCGGCACTGGCAACGCCGCGGAAGATTACGCGGCCTTGATCGATACGCTGCGCGGGCGGCTCGGCCCGCAACGCGTGCGGCGATTCGAGCCTGTGGCGAGCCACATTCCCGAGCACGCTGAAATCCTGGCGCCGGTCGACGGCGAAGCAGAACCCACAGGACCCATTTGGCCGCAGGCCGAGGACAGAACGCGCCCGCTCCTGCTGTTGCCGCAGGCCGAGCCGACGGAAGTCACCGCGCTTGTGCCTGACGGACCGCCGCGGCGGTTTTGCTGGCGCGGCGTGACCCATTACATCGCCGGCTCTCAAGGCCCCGAACGCATCGGTGCGCAGTGGTGGCGCACGCCGCACGGCGAGACCAGGCCGACCCGCGATTATTATCTCGTCGAGGATTTCGGCGGTCACCGTTTCTGGCTTTATCGCGAAGGTCTTTACGGGCGCGAGACGATGCAGGCGCAGTGGTACGTGCACGGTCTGTTTGCGTGAGTTGTAACGTGAGTTGAACGATGAGCGCCTATGCCGAACTCGCCGTCACGACGAATTTCTCTTTCCTGCGCGGCGCGGCGCATCCGCAGGAAATGGTGGCAACCGCCGATGAACTCGAACTCACTGCCATCGGCATCGCCGACCGTAATTCCTTTGCCGGCGTGGTGCGCGCCTATGACGAAGCGAGAAAAAGAAAAATAAAGTTTCTGGTCGGCACCCGCCTGGTAACGGTCGACGGTTTCGAGGCGCTGACCTATCCGACCGACCGCGACGCTTACGGGCGGCTGTGCCGGCTTCTGACTGAAGGTAATCTCAAAGCGGATAAAGGCGAGTGCCATCTCACCTTCGAAGATATTTTGGCGGCAAGCGAAGGGCAGATCTTTATTGTGCTGCCGCCGACGTCACCGTTTGCAAATTCCGAGCAAACGAATGCCTTCACTGAACGGCTCGCAACATTAGCCCATACTACGCCGCGCCGCACTTTTCTCGCCGGCACCCATTATCATCGCGGCGATGAACCGCGCTGGCTCGGCCTCCTAGCGGAGCTTGGCGAGCGCATCGGCGCCCCGCTCGTCGCCGTCAACGACGTGCTCTATCACAAACCGGAACGCCGGCCGGTTGCCGACATCGTCACTTGCGTGCGCGAAAAATGCACGCTCGCCGAGGCCGGCTTGAGACTCACCATCAACGCCGAACGCCACATCAAACCGCCGGAGGAAATGGCGCGGCTGTTCAGAAATTTTCCCGATGCCGTCGCCCGCACCACCGAGATCGCGCAAGCCTGCCGTTTCTCGCTCGACCAACTCAGATACGAATATCCCGACGAGCCGGTGCCACCCGGCAAAACCGCGCAACAACATCTGACCGACTTGACCTGGGCGGGCGGGGCGCGGCGCTATCCCAAGGCGCATTTTCCGGCCGGCATTCCGCAGGACGTCATAGAGCGGCTGAACGACGAACTGGCGCTGATCGAACAGCTCAACTACGCGCATTATTTTCTCACCGTGCATGACGTGGTTGCCTATGCACGGAACGAAAAAAATATTCTCTGTCAGGGCCGCGGCTCCGCCGCCAACAGCGCGGTGTGTTTTTGCCTCGGCATCACCGAGGTCAATCCGAACGAGAGCCAGTTGCTGTTCGCCCGCTTCATCTCGGCAAACCGCGGCGAGCCGCCCGATATTGACGTCGATTTCGAGCACGAGCGCCGCGAGGAAGTCATCCAATATATTTACGGGCGCTATGGCCGACATCGCGCGGCGATCTGCGCCACCGTCATCCACTACCGCTCGCGCCGCGCCATTCGCGAAGTCGGCAAAGTTCTGGGATTAACCGAAGACGTCACCTCGGCGCTGGCGAAAACAATGTGGGGCTATGGCGACGGCGATTTACCCGACGACCATATCCGCCAAGCCGGCCTCGACCCGGAAAATCCCGTGATCCGGCGGGCGGTCGAGCTCGCGAGCGAATTGATCGGCTTCCCGCGCCACCTTTCGCAGCATGTCGGCGGCTTCGTGCTCACGCGCGGACCGCTCGACGAACTGGTGCCCATCGGCAATGCCGCCATGGCCGAGCGCACCTTCATCGAATGGGACAAGGACGACATCGACACGCTCGGTCTGATGAAGGTCGATGTGCTCGCGCTCGGCATGCTGAGCTGCCTGCGCCGCGGCCTCGATCTCATGCAGCGGCATTACGGCACCGATTTCACGCTGGCGACGCTGCCGCAAGGCGATCACGGCGTCTACGACATGCTGTCGCGTGCCGATTCGATCGGCGTGTTCCAGGTCGAGAGCCGCGCGCAGATGTCGATGCTGCCGCGGTTAAAGCCGGAAAACTTCTACGATCTCGTCATCGAAGTTGCGATCGTGCGGCCGGGGCCGATCCAAGGCGACATGGTTCATCCCTATCTGCGCCGCCGCGACCGCATCGAGAAGCCGCACTATCCCTCGCCGGGTCCGCAGCATGGACCAGCCAACGAACTAGAGGAGGTGCTCAAACGCACCCTCGGCGTGCCACTGTTCCAGGAACAGGCGATGCAGATCGCGATTACGGCGGCGAAATTCACGCCTGACGAAGCCGACGGCCTGCGCCGCGCCATGGCGACGTTCCGGCATACCGGCAAGGTCCATCTGTTCCGCGACAAATTCATCAACGGCATGGCCGAGCGCGGCTACGACCGCAGCTTCGCCGAACACTGTTTCGGCCAGATCGAAGGCTTTGGCGACTACGGATTCCCGGAAAGCCACGCGGCGAGCTTTGCGCTTTTGGTCTATGCCTCGGCCTTCATCAAGTGCCATTACCCCGATGTGTTCTGCGCCGCCATCCTCAACAGCCAGCCGATGGGTTTCTACCAGCCGGCGCAGCTCGTGCGCGACGCCCGCGCTCATGGCGCCGAAATCCGTTCCGTCGATGTCAATTTCAGCGCCTGGGATTGCACGCTCGAGCCGAGCGCCGAGGGCAAGCACGCAGTGCGCTTGGGCTTCCGTCAGATTCACGGTCTCAACAAAGATGAATTGGAAAAGCTCGTCGCGGTGCGCGGCAACGGCTTTGCCTCGATCGAACGCCTCGCAGCCATTGCCGGCATTTCGCGTTTCACCATCGAGCGGCTTGCGGAAGCCGATGCGTTCGGTTCGCTGAATCTCGATCGCCGCAGCGCATTATGGGCGGCGCGGCGGCTCGACATGATCGGCGCCCGGCCACGCCGAAAAGCTTCGAACAACGAAACCGCCGTCCGCGCGAAGGACACGCTGCCGCTGCTCACGCCACACCTGAGCGACGAGCTTTTCCCCGAGCCGGAAGTCGTGCTCCCCGCCATGCCGCTCTCCGAGCATGTCGTCGAGGACTCCGTGGCGACCGGCCTGTCGCTGAAAGCGCACCCGGTGCGGTTTTTCCGCAACCGCCTCACGGCCCTTGGCGCCGTCCACAATATGCAATTGCGCAGCGACGCATTGCCGCAGGATTCGGTCGTCACCGCCGCCGGTCTTGTCCTGGTGCGGCAACGGCCCGGAACGTCGAAAGGCGTCGTGTTCATGACGCTCGAAGACGAGACCGACATCGCCAACATCATCGTCTGGCCCAAGGTCTTCGAAAACAACCGCCGCACGGTGATGACGTCGCGTTTTCTTGCGGTGCGCGGACGCCTGCAGCGCGTCGGCCTCGTCGTTCATGTGGTCGCGGAGAGCTTTATCGATCTCTCCACCGAACTGCCCATGCTGCGCGACGGCGAGCTGTCACTGCCTGCGGTGTCGTCTCCGTCTCACCAGGAAGGCACATGGCGGCAAGAAAGTTCATGGCGGCAAGAAAGTTCATGGCGCAACGCGGGGCGCGACTCCCAACGCATGCTCAAGAGCCGCGACTTTCACTGAGGGAAGGATCAGGAACCTCGTCATGTGCGGCCGCGCCAAGCTTCCCGAGGACGTTTCCGAAATCAAACTCGATCTGAAGATCGACTGGGAGGAGATCGGCGCCTACTAGCTGCGATGGAATGCGGACCGACGGCCAAACTTCCGGTTGTCGTATCGCGCCGCGGCGAGCGCATGCTCACCATGATGCATTGGGGCTTGGTGCCGGGTTCGACCCGTTCCTTGGCGGAAGCCGGCAAGATCGAGCGCAAAACCTTCAATGCCCGCGCCGAAGCCATCGAGACCTGCCCGGCCTTCCGCACCGCCTGGGTGAACGGGCGCCGATGCCTCGTCATCGCCGATGGCTATTACGAGTGGCGCGACGCCGACAAGCAACCTTTCGGTGGCCTTAAGTAACCACGGTCCGATGACTTTGGCCGGCTTGTGGGACAGCGCCGGGCGGCGACATCATCAGATCCTTCACCATCGTCACGACGACCGCCGATACGCTTTTGCAACCCCTGCATGCCCGCATGCCGGCATTTGATCTCACAAGACAATTGGGCCGGCTGGCTCGGCGAGACCGCAGCAGAAAACGCCGATCTCAAGGCCATGCTCAAGCCTTATCCCAGCGCCCGCATGGCCTTTTGGCCGGTGGACCGGCGCGTCGGCAATG
>JBAUCK010000286.1:0-7127 GCA_049677525.1 Xanthobacteraceae bacterium | reverse complement strand
GGCGCCGTCGGCCAAGAGCTGGCCCTGCTCGTCGACAATCGAGATGCGCTGCGGGCTCAGGCCGTTGACGGCGGTGGCGACCAGATGGCGGATGGCGCGCACCTGCGCCGGATCGAGCGAACCGCGTACTTTGAGGACGATCGAGGCGGACGGGTCGATTTTGTCGCGTGAGAATAATGGCCGCTCGGGCATGACCAGATGAACGCGCGCCGCCTCGACGCGGTCGAGTCCCTGGATTGTGCGGGCAAGCTCGCCTTCAAGCGCGCGGAGACTATTGATGTTCTGCACGAAGCTCGTGGTGCCGAGCGCGTCCGATTTGTCGAAAATCTCGTAGCCGACGCCGCCGCCCTTGGGCAGGCCGCTCTCGGCCAGCGTCATGCGCAGCCGCGCCACGCGGTCGGCCGGCACCATGATGATATTGCCGTCATTGCGCAGCTGGTAGGTGACGCCCTGGCGGTCGAGCTCCTTGGCGATGGCAGCCGAATCTTCGAGCGGCAGGTCGGTGAACAGCGGCGTCATTTGCGGTGTGGTGACCCGCATGATGACGAAGGCGAAGAAGCCGACGAGAGCGATAGTAACTGCGGACATCGCGGCGATGCGCGGACCGCCGAGCGTTTTCGCGAACTCGATTAGACCTTGCACCGAGCCTTCCCCCGCGGAGCGAAGCGACGCATCGCTTCTCACCCGGCAAGATTTGCCCGGTTGATGGTTAGCGCCCGGTTAATAAATCGGTCGGGGACGCACAAAAGCGTCGCCACCGGTCAAACCGGCGCCGTCCAGATCCATTAAGCGAACGTTACTGGCGGTACTGCTGAATGCGGGTCGTACGGAGGCCGGCAAGGCCATGCTGGTCGATCGAATATTGCCAGGAGAGGAATTCCTCGACCGTCAGCGTGTAGCGGCTGCACGCTTCTTCGAGCGACAGCAATCCGCCGCGAACGGCGGCTACTACTTCCGCCTTGCGGCGGATGACCCAACGTTTCGTCCCCGGCGCCGGCAGATCGGCAATCGTCAGGGGCGAACCGTCCGGCCCGATCACGTATTTAACCCTCGGGCGATGGGCTTCGGTCATAGCAACTCTCACCAACTCGACTACTCACAGAGGGCGACCATACGCATGCCCACTTAAAATTTACCTAAGCGAAGCGCGCAATTAGGCGCAATTGGCCTTTCCGGTGGCGAGAAACGGCATTTTTGGCGATGCGAAAGTGCATTTCGGCACGGGAACACTCTGATTCGTGGCCCGGCCCGGCGAGAAACGCGGTCCGCGGCTAGGTCAGCGAATTCAGTGTGCTCAGCGCCGAATTGATACCGCTCAGCGTCGAGCTCAGCGCGGTGCTCGTGCTGCTATTGACCCCCTGGACGCGGCGCTCATCGCGTAATCCTGTCCGCCGACGATGAGCTGCGGCGGGTTCTGGGTCAGGTCGACGCCGGTGACGGTTCCCGTGACCTGCGGTGTGACCGTGACCGCCTGGCCGGTGATCGTGTACTGGCCGGCCGGCCAGGTCTGGCCGGTATTGCCGGTGCCGTTCCAGGTATAGGCGTTGCTGCCGGCATTGAGCGCGGTGGTTCCGCTATAAACGACGGTGCCGCTCGAATTGGTGATCGTGACCTGACCTGTCGCGGGTCCCGCCGAACTCAGCGAGATCAGCGTCTGCATATTGGTGTTCATGTCCACTTGCTGCTGCACCGAGGCGGACGCGACCAATTGCTGAGTGAACTGATTGGTGTCGAGCGGATCGAGCGGATCCTGGCTTTGCAGCTGCGTGGTGAGCAGCGTCAGGAACGAGTTGAAGTTGCCGGCGAGCTGGACGAGGCTCGAATTGGCCGCGTTCGACGCGGTCGAGCTGCTCGAATTCGTCGTGCTGTTGGTCGTAGTGTTCGTCGTGTTGTTCGTGACACCGGTGGTCATGATCCGTCCTCACACAAAGACTTGTTGCCGGCCCGTCGGGGCCGCCGTTCACACGCGAATATCGAGCCCGCCGCGCAGATTCAGGCGCGAATAGATCTGCGACGTATCGATCGACGACAGGCTTGAATCGGGAATGACGATCTGCTGCGTGTTCGATTGCGCGTTATTGCCGTTCTGTCCAAAATTCTGGTTTGACTGATCGCGCAGCGAGAACTGCATAGCGTTGTCGGATGTCTTCAGCCCTGCCTGTTCAAGCGCCTGCTGGAGCTGCGGCTGCTGGTTCTGCAATAGATTGAGCGTGTCCCGACGGTCGGCGGTGATATGGGAGGTCATCTGGCCGCTGCTGTCGACGTTAAGCTGCACTTCGATGTGGCCGAGCTCCGGCGGGTCGAGACGGATGTCGAATTGGCTGGAGCCGGCCTGCGCGCGTGAGGCGATGGCGACCGGAAGGCCCGACATCGAAACGGTGGGTGTGGTGGCGTTGGTTGCGGAGGCTGCCGCCACGCTTTGCGTTGCCGTCGCGGCGACGTTGGCCATGGCAAACCAGACTGTTGGGACCTCGCCGGTGGCCGTCTTGGTCGCGGCTGTGGTTTGCGAAGCCTGTCCCGTTCCATCCGGCGATCCGGTCGCGCCCAAGCCGTCGCCGTGGGCGGTGATGATCGTCGTGCTGGCCTGGTCGGTCGTATCGTCGGGCGCTGCCACGGTTTGGTTCAGCGCCTGTTGGAAAATTGGCCGGAACTTGTGCGCCGTTGGCTGTTGTGTCCGGAGCTTGTGCGGCAGAAGGCGCGGTTCGACGTCGATGATTTGCCGCCATTCGTATTCGCGGCTGATGAATTGGTGCCTTTGGACGAAGAGCCGGACGCGGTGGTGCCCGGCTGCTGCGTGCCGCCGCCGGCCGTTGCCCGCATTCGCGCCCGAGGAGGAATTCGCGCCGTTGCTATTGCCCGAGGGCTGCGTCTGCGACGACGATCCGTTCGTCGTGCTTGCGGCGGTGTTCGAAGTGCTGCCGCTGCTATTGTCGCCGTTTCCGCTGGAGCTTTGGCTGCTGTTGCCGCCCGAACCGGCCGCCAGGCTTTGCGGCGGGGGCAGGCGGCGGATTCGGCGCGGCGGGGACATTACTGTTAGCGGGGCTCGTCACCCCGGCATCGAGCAGGGCCGAGAACGACTGCGCGCTGACATTCTGATTCTGCGCGGATGCCGCGGCCGAAGGCGATGACACCGCGGTGGAAGTGCTGGGTGATACACTCCGCACGCTTGGCACTGTCGGAACTCCGGGAAGCGACATTAGTAAAGAGTTACTGCGTCCGGTGCATAAAACATAATAAATTCAATAGCTTAATATCGCGGCGCCTGGCTACTGACGGCAAGCTTTACGCGGCGGTCGGCAAATTTTGCCCCATTTCCCCGTAAAACACCGCTTTCCCCGGCGATTTCCGTCGGGTAGGGGGAAACGTGCTGCGGGGTGAAATGAGCCCCGGCTATTTCCGAGGCATAGCGAAGCACCGGCACGCCCCCTATAGTAATGAGCGATCAACACGATGCTTGAGCAAAGAAACACGGCCGCGAAGGCTTGCTCAATAAGTCATGCTGGACAGTCCATGCTGAATCTATTGGACATCGAGGGTCGGCCGGCCGACACGAGGGTCGTTGTCGCCATGTCGGGCGGCGTCGATTCGTCGGTGACCGCGGCGCTTTTGGCCGATGCCGGCTATGACGTGGTCGGCATTACGCTGCAGCTCTACGACCATGGCGCAGCGACCCACCGCAAGGGCGCCTGCTGTGCCGGCCGCGACATTCACGACGCCCGCGCCGTGGCCGAGCGCATCGGTATTCCTCATTACGTGCTCGACTATGAAGACCGCTTCAAGGAAGCGGTGATCGAGCGCTTCGCGCAGAGCTATGTCGCGGGCGAGACGCCGGTGCCGTGCGTCGAATGCAATCAGTCGATCAAGTTTCGCGATCTGTTGCAGACCGCGCGCGATCTCGGGGCCAAGGTTTTGGCGACCGGCCATTACATCGCTTCGCGGGCGCTCCCGGACGGCGGCCGCGCGCTTTATCGCGCGCGCGAAGCCGAGCGCGACCAGAGCTATTTCCTGTTCGCGACCACGCGCCCACAACTCGATCTGCTGCGCTTTCCGCTCGGTGACCGCAGCAAGGCGGAAACGCGGGAGCTTGCGCGCCGCTACGGTCTTGCCGTCGCCGACAAGCAGGACAGCCAGGACATCTGCTTCGTGCCGACCGGCCATTATGCGCAGGTGATCGAGCGGTTGCGGCCGGGCGCATCCGGGCCCGGCGACATTGTCGATCTCGACGGTCATGTACTCGGCCAGCACGACGGCATCATTCATTTCACCATCGGCCAGCGCCGCGGTCTCGGCATTGCCACCGGCGCACCACTTTATGTGGTGCGCCTTGACGCCAATTCGCGGCGCGTCGTGGTCGGCCCGCGCGAGGCGCTGCGCACGCGCCGCATCCGACTGCGCGACATCAATTGGCTCGGCGACGGCACGATCGAGGACCCGATCGCGCGACATCCGGAAGTCTTTGTCAAGGTGCGCTCGACGCGCGCCCCGCAGCCAGCTTGGCTGCATTCCGATGCCTCGGGTATCGAGGTCGAATTGACCGGCGGCGAAGACGGCGTGTCGCCCGGCCAGGCTTGCGTGTTCTACGATTCGGCCGAAGGCCAGGCGCGCGTGCTCGGCGGCGGCTTTATCGCGAGCACGGTCGCCGCCGCGCAAGGCTTGAGCAAGCCCGACGCCGAATTGGCCGCCGCCCGCATCGCGTTGAATCCTGTTCGCGTGTTGTCGCGTTGAGGCTTTGGTACGGGGGCGACTTTGGGGGCGGACCTCAATAAGGACGGCGTTGCCAAAGCCTATGCACGCTGGGCGCCAATCTACGATTTCGTGTTCGGCGCCGTCTTCGATCGCGGACGCAAGGCCTCGATCGCCGCGGCCGAACGCATCGGTGGCCGGATCCTCGAAGTCGGTGTCGGCACCGGCCTGTCGCTGCCCGATTATTCCCGGTCGAACCGGATGATCGGCGTCGATCTCTCGGCGCCGATGCTGCGCAAGGCCAAGGAGCGCGTCGCCGAGCATCGGTTGATCAATGTCGACGGTCTCGCGGTGATGGATGCGCAGAATCTCGGCTTTCAGGATTCATCGTTCGACGTCGTTGTCGCGCAATATGTCATCACCACGGTGCCTGACGCCGAGGCGACGCTCGACGAGTTTGCGCGCGTCACCAGGCCTGGCGGCGAGATCATTCTGGTCAATCATCTTGGCGCAGAAGACGGTTTTCGCGCCGCCTATGAGAGCGCCTTTGCGCCGATTGCGCGCCGGCTCGGCTGGCAAGTCGGCTTTCGCTGGGAGCGGCTCGAACAATGGGCCGCGCACCACGGCGGGGTAAAGCTCATCGAGCGGCGGCCGATGCCGCCGCTCGGGCATTTCTCGCTGGTTCGGTTCGGCAAGGTCGGCCGCGGCGCGAATTGAAGGGCTAGCCGCGCCGCTCCGCTTCCCAATGCCCCGAACACGCCGAAGTCGACGAGCGACCGCTCCAATGGCCGTCGCCATAGTCGCCGTTGAGACGGCCGGAGCCATTGGCAGATTGACCGCCGGCGCTGACGCCGACGCTGACATTGCCGCGCGCATCGACATGCCCGGAGACGCTGAACGACGGGTCGTCGTAGGATACCCGGCCGTCGGCAATCCGCAGCGCATAGCGGTAGGCGCGGTCGCAGTTGCCGGAATCGGTCACGATGAGGACACTCCAGGTGCCGTCATAGGGGCCGCGGGCGAGCGCCTCGGCCGCGCTCCCAGGCAGAGCCAAAAATGCGGCGCCAAGCACGCCGGCCGCCAAAGTCGCCTTTAAAATGCTGAGTTTTTCGATGGCCATGCCTGTCTCCAAAGTTATGCGAACAATGTTATGCGAATCGGGTTGTCGCCGCGCAATTTAGGCTTTTTATGTAACTTTCGCTTCACCCGACCTTGGGTCTTGGAAAGACAGAGAAACTACCCTAAATCTTGCCCCCGTCGGCGCCGGATTCAAGGCCTATCGGGCCTTCACCGGCCGGTCCCATCTCATCTGCGATGGCGGAGTAGCTCAGTTGGTTAGAGCAGCGGAATCATAATCCGCGTGTCGGCGGTTCGAATCCGTCCTCCGCTACCAGCCCAACCCGCAGAAACGTCTATTAGATTTTGGTGCGGCTTTTTGCGAGCACCGTCACCTTGTTTGAAGCGTTGTGTAATCCCTGTGTAGCTGTGCCAGGGATTTTGTTCGCTTTCGGTTCTGGTACGGCCATTCCGATTGCGGCGATCGCCTCGTCGATATGGTTGCCATGGACGTGCGTGTAGCGCAGGACCATCGCAAGCGACTTGTGTCCACTGATGCTCTGGATGGTTGGCAGATCGACACCACATTGTACGAGCTTCGTGATTGCGGTGTGCCGCATGACGTGCGGCGTCACGATCCTGGGATCGAGCCCAGCGCCAATGACGGCCCTCCGAAACGGTTTGTCCATACGATCGCGATGACCCGTCAAGCTCGTTGTCGGGCGCGGCGAGGGGAATATCCATCCCTTTTTGTCCGCTCGGCTCTCTTCCTCCTCGTTGCAATAACTCGGCAAGCTCAGGCGTGATCGGCTGTTCGCGTCTGCCCCCTTTTGCCCTCGGGATAAACAGTCGACGCTTCTCAACATCTAGCCATTCGAAACGGGCGCGGAGAATCTCCTGGTGCCGCATGGCCGTATTCAGGCCGAATGCTACAAACAGCCAGCACTGCGGATCGTTGTCGCCAACGGCAGCTTGCAACAATGCGTTCGTCTGGTCGTCAGTGAGCGCGACAATTCGTCCTTGGGTTCTAGCGAGGAGACTAAGTTTGCACGGCTGAGAGTTGAGCCATTTCCATTCGATCGCACAGTGGAAGAGATGTGACAGTGTTGCGAGTTCTAAATTGATGGTACCGTTACTGGCACCTTTATCCAGTCTGCGTCGCTTGTAGCGCTCTAGCGTGAAGCTGGAAATTGAATCGAGCCGCTGATTGCCAAAGAACGGCGTCAGAAGAGCCGGAGTTGGCGTCGCTTTGCGACAAGGTTCTTGCCGTTCGTCTCTTCGAGGCGATCGATATATTGCTTCGCGGCCTCGGCGAAAGAGAAGTAGGTCTTGCGGCCGGATGGCAGCGACAGGCGCCCCTCGCGGGCCTCGCTGCGGACCTTTTCGAT
>JBAUCK010000285.1:0-7337 GCA_049677525.1 Xanthobacteraceae bacterium | reverse complement strand
GCCCCCGCTGCCGCCCACCGATACTCGTAAGCGATATTATGTCCCTCGCTATAGCCGAGTTCGTTCAATCTTTCCCGGAGAGAATCAACGAGCGGCTCCGGTGGCGCACCGGGTTGCAGGATCCCTAGACGCCATATTTTCGCAGCAGTCTGTGCGAGCGCGGTGCACGGCAACATGACCGCCGCGCTAGCGAGAGCGGTGAGGAACTTCCTCCGTCTCATTGCCAACTCCGAGGCTCAGGACAGGGCATCGCAGCGTTTCAAAACTAGCACACTGGAAATGGCCATGTCCGCTATGGGTCGATACTGTCGAAAAAGGTTTTTCGGGGGGTCGAACAGATTTTTTCCGAGGCACCGGTACTCTAGTCCGAAAATGATATAGGGGGATAGATAACCAATCCAATTTTCAACCGGCAACCTTCGCAAGGTCACTGCGTTTGATTACGAAAAACCGGCTTCGACCCAATGCGGACATCCGCACTAATGCGAGCCGAAAATCATCGCAGTTGCCGATTTAAGAATTCTATTGTCCGCCCATTGGCGAGCAGCGCGGCGGCCGCATTGTAATGAAGCCCATTATGCCGGGAGAAAGCGTGGGGCTGCCCCGGATAGCTGTAAACGGCAGCATTCGGCATCCTTGAAAGCGCTGCTTTGATCTCGCCTTGCGTTATCTTTGAGATGAATTCGTCTTCTTCGCCGAGATGCATCAGCAAGGGAGCGTGCCGGCCGCCGACCTCGCCCAGATATTTTTCCGTGTCGCTGCCATGGTAAGCGACGGCAGCGTCGACCTTATGACGGGCGGCTGTGATAAAAGCCATCGCGCCGATAAGCAGCCTCGACCTTGTCTCCGATGACGTGCGAAGAGCCATCTCGACTACATGGTTTGGATAGTTGGTCCGCTCGGCAGCCCAATCGCGAAACTTGCTGCGAAAGCCGTGGACAGTTATTTCCTTGCGGTCCATGCGATGCAGAACCGACGCCATCGCCATATTTGAAAGGTTGCCGCGCCGCGCCGGGTGACCGATAAGTGCTTTTCTCGAAGCTGAAACGTGCCATTGCTTCCGATAAAGCCGTTTATCGGAAGTAATCTTGAGGAGGCCGGCCCGTCGACACGTGGGGTGGCAATTGAGCCGCCTGCCCTATTCTCATTTCGATTTCGAGGTGCCTGCGGGCGGGAAACGTGACCGGACAAAATTGCGCCACCCGAGGAGAATTTCTGTCCGATGACGCGTTGCCTGCCTTCCGTACCCATGCCATCCATCATCGCAAAAAGCTCGGCCTCCTCGTCATCAACACGAAGGCTCGCATCAATCGAGCTTGATGTGCGCGAACTTCACCACCTTCGCCCACTTCTCGGTGTCGTCAGCGATAAATGTCGCAAATTGAGTAGGCGTCATCGGAGCTGGATCGGCGCCCAGTTTGGCAAGCGCTGTAGCGATGCTCGGTGTAGCCAGCGCCGCATTGACCTCCTCGTTCAATTTGGCAACGATTTCAGCCGGGGTCTGGGCTGGCACACCGATGCCGTGCCAGGCGGTTGCCTCAAAGCCAGGAACGCTGTCGCTGAGAGGGGGAAGATCAGGCAGAGCAGCGGAGCGGGATTTTGAACAAATTGCGAGCGGTCGCAGCTGTCCCGACTGGATGAACCCTATCGAGGCCGCCAAGACGTCAAACATGACCTGCACACGACCGCCAACCAAATCCGTCAGTGCGGGACCCGCGCCCTTATAGGGGACATGCAACATCTGCACGCCCGTGAGCATTTGGAATAATTCACCCGCCATGTGCTGCGGACTTCCGAGGCCGCCTGAAGCCATCTCGATTTTACCGGGATTGGCTTTCGCATAGGCGATGAACTCCGGCACAGTTTGGACCGGAACAGTGGGGTTCACCTCCATCACAAGCGGCAGCTGAGCAATACTTGCGACAGGGGCAAAGTCGTGGACGAAGTCAAAATTCAGCTTGTCGTATAAAACTGCGTTGATCGTGTTTGACGAAAGCGTATACAGAATCGTGTAGCCATCCGGCTCTGCTTTGGCGACGTATTCGGCGGCGATATTGCCGCTGGCGCCTGGGCGATTGTCCACAACGAATGGATGCTCGAGCCGCTCGGATAAAGATTGAGCGACCACGCGCGCCACAATGTCAGACGAGCTTCCTGGAGGAAAACCGACGATAATGCGCGTGGGCCGCATAGGATAGTCGAGCGCCAGTGATGCGCGACACCACATGGGAACGACGGCGGTGCCGAGGGCGCCGCTGATCAAAGATCTCCGAGATAGCTTCATTTTCTTCTTTCCAAGGCAGTTGTGCTACAGACTGCGGTTCGATCGCTGGGGCGCCGCCCAGTTTGCCATAACGGCAGAACCACATTTTAATATGATTCGCTTCCTGCGAAGTTGATCGGGCCTTTTCATGTGGGAAATCAACGCGTTTGTCCTCGACGCGAAGTACAATAGAGAACGGCATCCTGGCTTTGTCGCGCTGCCGACGCTCTTGGTTCGTGCCGACGAGGTGATTGAATGAGCCGTCGCGAACTCATCCCGCTACGTAGGTGACGAAATTATTTGCGCTCGACAAAGACCGTCCGGCACTCCGAGGGACCTATATTGTGCGCCGTATGTGACGCCGTAACCGGTGCCGCGTTAACAGTGCCGGCTTTTGGGGGCGAGCGTCACGGTTTTTCCGTAGGCCGAAGTCAGCTGCAGTGTGCAATCAGTCAGCGCATAAGCTACTGACGGAACCGCCGCGCATATGAGCCGGTCCGAAAGGTGTCGAGCACGGTCATCCCCGCTTCCATCACCTCGCGGATTTTTACCTGACGCGCGGATACGGTGGAGGCTTGGAGCGCTGTAATCTCCAAGTTCTGCAATTATAGATGGTACTTCAATACAAGCCAGGGGTACCTTAGGCGTGCGTACCACCCTGGTCTCGCTGGTGGTGAATCCTCTTTGGGTGCGGCAGGGCTGTCCAACTGCGCTTGACCGACTGTTCGTAAAATGATCGATTTACGAACAGTAGATCACCTCGGATGGGCTAAACACATGGCCAAAGCGCGCCTCAGACTGGTCACCCCAGCCACCGTAAAACGAACAGTTACCCCGAAGCGTCGCCCCAACAAGGTCCTGCGGACCCGTGAGTACCTGACCGACGCCGAGGTCGAGCGCCTCATGGCGGCGGCGAAGGGCAATCGCTACGGGCACCGGGACGCGACGATGGTCCTTGTGGCCTATCGGCACGGCCTACGAGCGTTCGAATTGGTCGACCTTCGCTGGGAACAGGTGGACTGCAAAACGGCCACCCTGCACGTTCGTAGAGTCAAGAAAGGCACTCCCAGCACGCATCCGATCCTCGGCGACGAATTCCGCGCCCTTCGACGGCTCCAGCGCGAGCAGGAGCCAAAGTCGCCCTACCTCTTCACCTCGGAACGAGGAGCCCCGTTCACAACCGCTGGCTTTGCCCGGATGGTCGAACGCGCTGGCACTGAGGCGAAGTTCGGGTTCAAGGCGCACCCCCACATGCTCAGGCACGCATGCGGTTACGCGCTGGCCAATAAGGGCCACGACACGAGGGCGCTGCAGGCTTACCTCGGCCACAAGAACATCCAGCACACGGTGCGCTATACGGAATTGTCGCCGACGCGGTTCAAGGATTTCTGGCGATGATCCTTGCCGCTGTTGCGGCCGTCGCCACACGCCTACGACGCATTTAATTAACGGGAGCTTGAGTTCGCCGCCCGCTTCAGAGATTCTCGCCCAAGCATCTAACTGCAAACCTTGAACCATCAGTTCCTTGATCTCGCAAGCATTCCTCATCACTTCTCAGGCGGCAATATTTCCTGGGTACAGACCTGATCGATGAGGTGTCCCCGACCCAAATCAGTCAGGTGAGCACGTTTTTCGTCGTTGGTTAGATGCGAACCAATGCCGTTGGTCATTACCATCACTAGGGTTCGATCATTCAAATCCAACCAATACGATCTTCGAATAAGCCTATTATTAGCGTCCCGGACAAATGGGCTGTCGATATTCTCTGTCAGGTCTGGTTCGTAGAATTTGGCCATGCTCTATCCACTCCCAAGACGAAACCGGATTGGATAACACCAATATTTCCAGATGACGGCAATGGGGCCAATAGTAAGATAGCGCAGTAGTCACTTGAGCCTGGGCCAAAACCGGCCATAGCGGCCGAGCCCTTCCATGCTATGTTTTGATATGATCAATACTGCAACAGATCATGGAACAATCGTCGTAGAACACACGATCAATGTTCCCGCGGCAAGCGCTTATGGCGCTTTCGCCAACGCAAAAGAGCGGGAGGCATGGGCGGCACCTTCCGAAACGGCGATCTTCATCTACGATGAGACCGATTTTCGCGTCGGAGGTCGAGATGTCGCTCGCTGCGGCGCAAAGAGTGACCCGCGATTTCGCGTGGAAACTCGCTATGTCGACATCGTGCCGACGCAGCGCATCGTCTCAACGGAGACGATTCATGAGGCTGACAAGTTGCTCCCCACGAATATCACCACCATCGAATTCTTGCCTGACGGCCAGCGCACGCGAATAAAGGTTACCGCGCAGGTCACCTCCTTTGTCGGCAAGGGCATGATTGATAACACCAAGGCTGGCCATGCCGGCTCGTTGAGCAATATGGCAAAATATCTCGAACGGACGGCGTTGTAAGAAAGCCTCCCCCCGATTGCAAAGACCGCTGGGTCATTAGCTGTCGCGACCGCTCAGATTGCTGAAGTCCGCTTTGCCCCAAGAACTGCAGCGCTGGTTGACAAGCGCCACGGCAGCTAAGGGGCAAAAGCTGACTCATGCACTGCGAAATGATAGGCGAATGAAAACAGAGAGACCGCCCAGCGGCGTTTTATGTTTGAGGGGGTCAAGACGGAAGAGTTGGGTGCCAATATTGGAAATACACGAATAGCAACAGCAACAGCATGATGAGAAGCGCCACCGGCACGATCGCCCTCGCTCGAAGCGGCGGATTTTATCGTGCGTGACAAAAGGCATAACTGTCCCACTGCGATTTCCGCGCGCAGTAGGAGTCATCGGCACCAATGCGGTTATAAGGGAGACCCCATTCCCAAACTCAATTCTCTATGAATTGTGGAGAAGGTCAATGAGGTTCAAAGCCATGCCTGAGGAGGCGTGGTACCGGGAAACACAGGCTCACTCGCGAACTCATGATTGGGGTGAGAATCAAGCAGAGGTAGGTATTTGGGGGGTCGCGGGTTCTCGGCTCTTCGTCCGGAGATTTGAAGCGGTCTTCGAAGCAATTTCGGAGAACGCCCTTTTGTCCCTGCGGCGCTTTGAATTTCACCGCTGGAGTCTCCTCTTCTACGTCTTTCGTATTATTGCGGCAAAATCTCGCAGGAATGTCGTGATATGGCTACCATGAGAAGTGCGAGAATTAATGAAACTCGCAGCCCATTGCCGCATACGGCCGGGGCGAGTTGAACGGCGGTCGCGACGAGTGACCGTAAGTTCTGCAACAACAAAAGAGATTAGGAGGAAACATGACCAAAGATACTCAAGCATTTTCTACGCCCCTATCGCGGCGCCATCTGTTGCGCACGGCTGCCGGGCTCGGCGCCCTTTCCGTTGGCGGCACGCGCCGCTTCGGCTTCGTGCCGGCATACGCGGCAGATCAGCCGCCGCTCGGCACCTGGCCAGCCGGCTCGCAGGGCCCAACGGTGACCATCGGCGCCACGGTGCCGCGGACCGGCGCTTATGCCGTGCAGGGCGAAGATGAGCTCAAGGGCATGCAGCTTGCCGTCGAGCACATCAACGGGGGCCACCCGTTGATCCAGAAGATCGCGCCCAAAGTAACCAAGGGCTTGCTCGGTAAGCAGGTGAACCTGGTCGTTGCTGACAGCGGCGCCAAGCCGAATGACGCTGTCCAGGAGCAGCAGACCTTCATCAACGACAACAAGATTGTCGCGATGACCGGGGCTACCTCGTCGGCCGTAGCGGTGGCGCTCAACAAGTTCGCCGAGCGGGAGAAGATTCTCTATCTGGTCGCGATCTCCGGTTCCAACGACACCACCGGCAAGGACTGTTCGCGCTACTCGTTTCGCCAGTGCTTCTACGGCGAGACCGCAGCCAATGCGATTGGCCCGGTGCTGGTGAAGAACTTCGGCAAGAACCGTAAGGCCGCCTTCATGACGCCAGATTACACTTACGGCCACACTGTGACCAAATCGGTGAACGACTATCTGAGCCAGAATGCCGGCTGGACCATGGTGACGAACCAGATCTCGCCGCTCGGCACGCAGGACTTCAGCCAGTACCTGACCAACATCGCCAATTCCGGCGCCGAGTTCATTATCAACGTCAATTGGGGCCGCGACGCGGTCCTGTCGATCCAGCAGGCCAAGCAATTCGGCCTCACCCCGAAGATGAAGATGGTGGTTCCCTACCAGATCCCCTTCCTCGTCAAGGAAGTGGGGCCGGAGCTCACGGAAGGCGTCTTTGCCGCCACCGATTTCTGGTGGACGCTGGAAGACAAGTATCCGCTGGCCAAGGTGTTTGTTGAGGCCTTCGACAAGAAGTATGGCTACAAGCCCGAATGGGGTGCCAACAACGCCTACATGCAATTCGCCATCTGGGCGCGCATGGTCTCGGAGGCTGGCAACTTCTATCCGCCGGATGTCATCAGAACCTATGAGAAGGGCGAGACCTTCGACTCCACCGTCGGTGAGGTGCATTTCCGTCCCGAGGATCATCAGCTGATCCGTCCGGTCGTCATCGTTCGCGGCAAAGCGCCGAAGGACATGAAGAATAGTGAGGACTACTGGGACATCGTCGATGTCGTGCCCGGCGGACCACTTATGCAGAAGCCAGACGCGTTCGGCTGCAACCTCGGTGATTACACCTGACGGTCCGAGGAGGCCTTCGCCGCATTGCGTTGCAGAGAAGGCTTCGTTCCCGTCTTGGCCGGGCCAAAGGGCGAGGCGCGCTTTTCGCCCTTTGAGCCCGGCCGTTTTGCCGGTTACAACAAAACGCATATGCCGGGGATGAATCCGGACTTGGGGACGACGGCGTGGTCAACTGGCCCAATTTTGTCTCGCAATGTTTCAACGGCGTCGTGCTGGGCGCGGCTTTTGGCGCTGATCGCATCTGGTTTGACGATCATCTACGGCACGCTCGGTGTGCTCAACCTCGCACACGGCGCTATGTTCAGGCTCGGCGGTTATGCCGGCTGGGTCGCCTTCACCTATACGGGCTCCTTTGTCGTCGCCGGCGGCATCAGACGCACACAATGGCCAATCGCCTGGAGTTCGCGCGACCAATGATGCGACGAGGCGCAGGCTTCGATACCGACCAGGCACGG
>JBAUCK010000284.1:0-47710 GCA_049677525.1 Xanthobacteraceae bacterium | reverse complement strand
GGATCAGCACGGCCAGCAGTGAAATGGTCAGCGATATGATGGTAAAGCCGATCTGCTCGGAGCCGCGCAGCGCCGCTTCGAGCGGATCCATGCCGCCTTCGACATAGCGCGCGATATTTTCGATCATCACGATGGCATCGTCGACGACAAAGCCGCTGGCGATGGTCAGCGCCATCAGCGACAGATTGTCGAGGCTGAAGCCCAAGAGATACATCGCCCCGAACGTGCCGACGATCGACAACGGCACCGACAGGCTCGGAATGATGGTTCCGGGCAGCGTGCGCAGAAAGACGAAGATCACGAGCACCACCAGCACGACTGCGAGCGCCAGTTCGAATTCGACATCCGACACCGACGCGCGGATCGTCACGGTGCGGTCGCCGAGAATGGCGATGTCGAGTGCCTCGGGCAGCGTTGCGCGCAGCTGCGGCAACAGCGCATTGATGCGGTCGACCACCTGGATGATGTTGGCGCCCGGCTGGCGCTGCACATTGACGATGATCGCCGGCGTCAGGTTGGCCCAGGCGGCGAGCTTGGCGTTTTCCGGGCCGGCGACGATGGTGGCGACATCCGACAGCCGCACCGGCGAGCCGTTGCGATAGGCGACGATCAGGGGGCCATATTGATCGGCGCTGGTGACTTGATCATTGGCATTGATGGTCAGCGCCTGCGTTGGACCGTCGAAATTGCCCTTGGGCGTGTTGACATTAAGATTGCCGAGCGTGGTGCGGATGTCATCGACGTTGAGGCCATAGGCGGCGAGCGTTTGCGGATTGACCTGGATGCGCACAGCGGGCCGCTGCCCGCCGCTGACACTGACGAGTCCGACGCCCGAGAGTTGGGAAATTTTTTGCGCGAGCCGCGTCTCGCTCATTTCCTCGATTTCGGTGAGCGGGAGTGTCTTCGAGGTGACCGCAAGCGTAAGGATCGGCGCGTCGGCCGGATTGACCTTGCTATAGATCGGCGGCGCCGGTAGGTCGGACGGCAACAGATTGTTCGCCGCATTGATCGCCGCCTGCACCTGCTGCTCGGCGACATCGAGGCTGAGATCGAGATTGAATTGCAGCGTAATGACCGAGGCGCCGGCGGAGCTCGCCGAGGTCATCTGGTTCAGTCCCGGCATCTGCCCGAATTGTCGTTCGAGCGGCGCCGTCACCGAGGACGTCATCACTTCCGGGCTGGCGCCGGGATAAAGCGTTTGCACCTGGATGGTTGGATAATCCACCTCGGGCAAAGTCGACAGCGGCAGAAAAGTGTAGGCGACGAGGCCCGACAGCATGATCGCCGCCATCAGGAGCGTCGTACCGACCGGCCGCAGAATGAAGGTTTCCGAGACGTTCATCGCACCGCTTCACCGCCGCGCCGGTTCTTTTGCCTCACGCGCCGGCGCTTTACTGGCCGCCGCTTGGCGGCGGCGGAGATTGCGAATCATCGGAGTTCTGGCGTTGGGCTCCACCGTGCTCGCCACTCTGATCGCCGCGGCTCTTGCCGCCGCTACGCTGACCGCGACGTTGTCCGGCGCCTTGAGCGTCGCCGCCTGCGGCGGCCTGATCCGCGGCGACAACGATCTTCAAACCGTCGCGCAGGCGGTCGGTGCCATCGATGACGACACGCTCGCCGGCTGAGAGCCCAGAGGTGACGGCTGTGATACTGCCGTCGACCGCACTCGTTGTGATCTTGCGCACCGAGACGGTACTATCGGCATTGATGACATAGACATAAGCGCCCGGCGATCCGCGCAGGATCGCCGACGTCGGCACCGTAACGGCGTTGTCCAGCGTCTTGATCAGAAGCCGCGCATTGACGAACTGGTTCGGGAACAGCGCATTGTCGGCATTGTCGAACTGGGCGCGGATCTTGACTGTGCCGGTCGTGGTATCGACCTGGTTGTCGATGGCCGAAACTTTGCCGACGGCGAGCTGACGTAGATTGGCGCGATCGTAAGCGGTGACGGTCAACGCGGTGCCGGCGTTGAATTGCGGCATGACCTCCGGCAGATCGTCTTCGGGCAGGGTGAAGATCACCGTGATCGGCTGCAGTTGCGTGACCACTGCGATGCCGGTGGTGCTGGTCGTCTGTACATAATTTCCAGGATCGACCAGCCGCAGCCCGACGCGACCCGTTACCGGCGAAATGATATGGCAATAGGCGATGTTGAGCGCCTGCGCATCGACCAGGCCCTGATCCTGTTTCACCGAGCCTTCGTATTGCTGCACGATGAAGACCTGATCCTCAGCCTGCTGCCGCGCGATCGAATTCTGCGCCGCTAGTGTCTGATAGCGCTTGAGGTCGAGTTGCGCTTGCGCCAACAGTCCCTGATCGTGCGCGAGCTGTCCCTCATATTGCTCTTTCAGAATCTCGTAGGGCCGCTGATCGACTTGCGCCAGGAAATCGCCCTTCTGCACCATCTGTCCTTCGGTGAAGGCGACTTGGGTGAGATAGCCGTTGATCTGCGATTGCACGGTGACGGTCGCGAGCGGGGTCACGGTGCCGAGCGCATTGACGATGACACGGATATTGCCGAGCGCGACGGTCGCGGCGCCCACCGTCTGCAGCCCGCCGGGCGCATTTCGTCCGCCGCTCGCCACAGGCGCGCGCAGCCAGTGCACGGTCTCATAGACGCCGACCGCGAGCAGGATCGCGACCAGGCCGAGACCGATGCGGAATGTCGAACGGGATGTCGTCTTCACGATCGGGTCTGGCGTGGTGCGGCGAAGCGCCGGCGCCAAATTGTCATCCGCTCTGCGCGTTCGCTCGTCCATGAGGGCGTTCAAGGATTCCCTGAATTCCAGGCTTTATTTCGCGTTTATAGAGGGCTGCGGCGCTGCCCGCCTAATGAATATTCGCTAATGACGGCGTGCGCGCGGCTAAAGCGGGCGGCCCACCGGCAGGCCAGCTTTTCCCTTCGCAGGGTCGCTTGAATCCAAAGCTTATTCAATGGCTTGTGGGCACGTAGATCTGGCGATGGTGAACACCGCCTGCTCCAATTTGGGCACTATTGTGGTGCCGTCGCCCCAGCCGGAGGCGGACTGAGCGGCGGCGGCGCCAGCACGTCGCTTGGGATCGGACTGTCGGGCGACGGCTGCGATTCGAATTTCGGCAAGAACGAAAAGCCTTTCTGCAATTGCACCGGCGTCGGCAAGAGTGCCGAATCCCAGCCGCCGCCCAGCGCCTCGATCAGACTGACGCTGGCGAGAAACAGATCTTGCCGCGCCGTGAGCTCGGCTTCCTCGTCGGCGAGCAATTGGATTTCAGCGACGACGACCGTCGTGAATGCGACGGTGCCGGCCTGGAATTGATTCAAGAACACGTCGACGGCCTTGCGCTGGTCGGCGACCGCACGGCGCTCTTGCGCCAGTTGCAGCGAGAGATAGTGGATCGCTGCAAGCTGGTCCTCGACTTGCTGAAACGCCGTCAGCACGGTTTGCCGATAGCTGGCGACGCTTTGCCAATAAGCGGCACGCGCGGCGTCGACTTGCGCTGCCGTCAGCCCGCCGTTGAACACGGTTTGCGTCGCGCCCGCGCTGGCATTGGCGATCGAGCGCGCGAGGCTGAAAGGCAGCGGCACCGGGCCGATATATTCGAGCATGGCGGATACCGAGATGTCCGGAAACCAGGCCGCTTCGGCGGCGCCGATCAGCGCGTTCTGCTGCTGCATGGTCCGTTCCGCGCCGGCGATATCCGGCCGCCGTTCGAGCAGCGTCGAAGGCAGCGTTACCGGCGTTCTTGGAATGCCGCCGCCGAGGAGCCGCGGGCCGATGCCGAGTTCCGCCGGCGGGCGGCCGATCAGCACGGCGATGGCGTGCTCGAATTGCGCGCGCTGGACATGGGTGTTGAGCAACTGCGCCTGCGTGGTCGCGATCTGGGCGTCGGCCGTCGCGACGTCGCCCGCCGTTACGGCAAAGCCGGCTTTGAATTGATTGTTCACGATCGTGTAGTTCTTTTTGTATTCGATGATCGTGCGGCTCAAAAGATCGATCAGCGAATCCGCGGCGCGAAGATTGAAATACGCTGTCGCCAGCGCCGCTTGCGCCGAAAGCTTGGCGTTGTCGAGATCGGCGGCGCTCGCTTGCGCGGCCGCGGTGTTGCTTTCGATCTGCCGGCGGACTTTGCCCCAGACGTCGAGATCCCAGCTGCCGTTGATCGGCGCAGTATAGATCGTCGAATAGGTCGTGCCGCTCGGGCCAAAGCCGAAACCGTTGCCGCCGCTGCTCGCGCTGCTATTGCCGCTGTTCGCCAGCGATCCGATGCGTGTGCTTGTGGCGTTATAGCCGGCGGTCGCTACCGGAAATAACGACGACTGCGCCTGTCTGATAATGGCGCGCGCCTGTTCGTAAGCGGCTGCCGCCGCGGCCACGGTCTGATTGGAAATCTCGACTTGCGGCAACAGCGTATCGAGGCCGTGGTCGCGATAGACCTGCCACCAATCGCCACGGGCGATGTCGTCGCTCGGATTGGCGACCTTCCAGCCCTTGATCTCTTTATATTCGACCGGAACCGGGGCCGGTTCGCGCAAATATTCTGGCCCGATGGTGCAGGCCGTCAGCGCGAGCCCTAAGCTCAGACTAAGGATCCATGCCGGTAAAGGCGCCCAAGCCCTACGGACTGAACAGACGCTGCGTCGCACCCAACCACCCCGAAGCAAAACAGCATGGGCCAACGCACACACCGCGGCAAACTCGTCGCTGAAAGCCCCCAAAAATACAGACGCAAACCCGCGCCCAGAACGCGCGCGACAACCATGCCCCACGCATGGCTCAAGATCAACTGCGCCCGGCCGAGACGGCCCGCTACATGAGGCGATTGTAATGTTAGCGTCGGGCGCCGAACACAACAAAGCTCAAGTTGAGTGGCCCAAATCAAAGCGCACTGCTGCTCTGCCGCACGGCGTGCGTCGCAGCATCACAGTTGCGGAGGCAGGGGAACACGCGGGGGCGATCTGGCGTTTGCTATAGCGCGAACGAGGAAAGTCCGATGCGAGAGACTCTCGAAAATAGTGAGGCCGGTCGCAAAACCGCGAGAATTTCCACAACTTTGCGAATGACCGCGAGTGCCGCAGCGCTCAGCTTGTTGCTGTCAACAGCCGGCGCAGCGACAGCGCTTGCTGCCAGGCCCGGCGGCGGCGGACACCCAGGCGGTGGGGGAGGACACCCGGGCGGCGGCGGCGGAGGAGGCCATCCCGGTGGTGGTGGTCCGCATTTTGGCGGCGGCGGTGGCGCGCCGCACTTCAACGCGGCACGTGCTGCGGCTCCCCACTTTGCGGCGCCGCATTTCAGCGCTGCACGTGGGCATTTCTCTGCATCGCATTTTTCGCGGCCCTCGTTCCATGCGCATGCGACGGCGAGCCACTTCAACCGTGCTCGTTTCGGTCACGCCAATATCGGCCACGCTAATGTAAGTCACGGCAATGTCAGCCGCGCCAATGTGGGCAATGCGCATCTCGCGCCGTCCAACCTGCATCCGCTCGCGACCAACGCGCATCTGACGCCGGCTGCGCGTGCAGCCGCGTTCCACGCCGATCCGCATTCCTTTGCCGAACACCGGCGTCTCGCCGGCGATCCGGCGTGGCGGCCGTTCTGGAATCACGGTTGGCATCCGCATCGCCATCTCGGCTGGATCGGGCCTTTGTTCTGGCCCTATGCCTACGGCGACTTCTTCTATTATGCGCTGTGGCCGAACGACTATTACGACGCCGATCCGTTCTGGGCTTATGGCTATGGCGACGTCTACTCGGCGATCTTCTCGTCCTACGATTATACCGACTACGTGCAAGGGCCGAGTGCGCCGGCCAAGATGGTGGCGCTGACTCAAAGCATGGCGCAAAGCTGCAGCGACGAAGCTGCCGAGGTCACCGGCTGGCCGCTCGATCAGATCCAGGCCGCCGTGCAGCCGGATCAGCAGCAGAGCGCTTTGCTCGACAATCTTGGCAACGCGCTGGTCAAAGCAAGCGACGAGGTCAAGGCGCGGTGCCCGACGAGCGTCGCGTTCACGCCGACCGCGCGGCTCGATGCCATGCAGCAGCGCCTGCAGACGCTGGTCGACGCGGTGAATACTGTCAGCCCGCCGCTCGGTAAGTTTTACGACTCGCTCTCCGACGAGCAGAAAGCGCGGTTCAACGGCATTGCACCGCCGGCGCCGAAACAGGCGCAGAGCCAGCAGGGCACGCAAAATCCGCAAGCCGCGTGTAATGCCAGCGTCATGGCTTGGCCGAGCGATCAGATCGATCGCGTCGTCAGGCCGAGCGATGCCCAGCGCGGCAAGCTCGAGGCGCTGCAGTCGGCGGCGGCACAAGCCTCCGACACGATCAAGGCGGCATGCCCAAGCGAGGTTCCGGCAACGCCGCCGGCGCGGCTTGCCGCCGTCGGCCAGCATCTCAAGGCCATGCTGCAAGCCGTGCAAACCGTGCGGCCCGCGCTGTCTGATTTCTACGACTCGCTGTCCGACGACCAGAAAGCGCGGTTCAACGGCATGGGCAAGCAGTTGTTCGCCGAAAACGCGGGCTGACTTCTTTGGACTAATACGAATGCCGGATTGCGCAATGCGCAATCCGGCGTTTTCGCTCCCGCTACATTCCACCACGCATGTGCTCATTCTCTGCTGCGCTGCAGCAGCGGCTGACTTGACCGTCTCGCGTTGCCGGGCGCGGTGCGAATAAACCTGCCCGAAAGCCGATAGGAAGTCCGGAGCGCAAGAGCCAAGCTGGCATGCCTTTTATGCCCGGCTCCGCCTCGCTGTTTGTTTAGGCTTCTGTTACGCCCTTGGTGTTCAATGTTAAGCTTGGTATCGAGGAATTAATCTTATGGCGTTCGTGACGCAGGTGGAACGGGCCAAAGCCGGCGCGGCGGAGCCGAACTGGTTTTCGTCTTATCCGCCGGGCGTGCCCAAGAGCATCGATCCGAACATCTATCCGTCGCTGACGGCGATGCTGCTCGAAGCCTGCCGGAAGAATGCCGAGCGGCCGGCCTTCGAGTGTTTGGGCGCGCGGATGAGCTATGCCGACTGGGATCGCGACAGCCGCGATTTCGCGGCATTTCTGATCGAGGAAGCAGGCTGCCGGCCCGGCGATCGCGTGGCGATCATGCTGCCGAATATGTTCGCCTATCCGGTGACGTTTCTGGGCACGCTGCGCGCCGGCTTGACCGTCGTCAATGTCAATCCGCTTTATACGCCGCACGAATTGCAACAGCAGCTCGCCGATTCCGGCGCGACTGTCGTCGTCATCATGGAGAATTTCGCCCACAAGCTGCAGCAGATCATCGGCGCCACGAAGATCCGTCATGCCGTCGTGGCGCGGCTCGGCGATTTCGTTCCGGTGCTCAAGCGCTGGGCGTTCAATTTTGCCAATTCATACATCAGGCATGCCGTGCCGGCGTGGGAGTTCGAAACCTACACGATGTTGCAGGAGGCATGCGACCGTGCGCCGGGCGAAACCTACCGCGATGCGCTGACCCGCCCGGGTGATGTCGCGCTGCTGCAATATACCGGCGGCACAACCGGCGTGCCGAAAGGCGCGATGCTGACGCACCGCAATCTGGTCGCCAATACGCTGCAGTGCCACGCCTGGATCGGCACCGGCGTCAATGTCGAGTATGAGCGCGTGCTGACGCCGCTGCCGCTCTATCACATCTTCTCGCTGACCGCGAACCTGTTGTCCTTCGCGATGCTCGGCGGATTGAACTATCTCATTCCCGATCCGCGCGATCTGCGCCGGCTCATCCGCGTCATGGCCCAGGCTAAGATCACTTGGATGTCGGGCGTGAACACACTATTCAACGCGCTGACCAACGTGCCGGAATTCGCCGAGCTCGATTTCAGCGCGCTGCGCGTCGCGGTCGCCGGCGGGGCGGCGATCCAGAGCGAAGTGGCGCGGCGCTGGCGCGACATTACCGGCAGCGAAGTGGTGGAAGGCTATGGCCTCACCGAAACGTCGCCGGTGGTTTGCATCAATCCGTTCCTCACGCCGAAGCTCGGCACCGTCGGCCTGCCGCTGCCGTCGACCGAAGTGACCATCCGCGACGATGCCGGCAAAGTGCTTGCCATCGGCGAGGAGGGCGAAGTGTGGGTGCGCGGCCCGCAGGTGATGCTCGGCTATTGGCAGCAAAAGGCCGAGACCGATCGCGTGCTGTCCGCCGACGGCTGGCTGCGCACCGGCGACCTCGGCGCCTTCGACGCGCAGAGCTTCCTCAAGCTCCTCGACCGCAAGAAGGACCTGGTCAATGTCTCCGGCTTCAAGGTCTTCCCCAACGAGGTCGAAGATGTCGCCGTCCGGCATCCGGGTGTGCTTGAGGCCGCGGTGATCGGCGTGCCGGACGCCCGCACCGGGCAGGCGGTCAAGCTCTTCATCGTCAAGCGCGATCCCGCACTCAATGAGGCGGACCTGAAAGCGTTCCTGCATGAACGGCTGGCCGGCTATAAGCGCCCGGCCGTCATCGAATTCGCGGAGTCCTTGCCCAAGAGCAATATCGGCAAGATTCTGCGCAAAGAATTGCATTGACGACATAGTGCCTTTATTCGTGGCGGCTTACGGCCGACCGCTTGAGCCAGCAATATACCCATTGAGGATGGATACGCCGCCATGAGCCAGCTTGACGATCTGCTCCGCGATCTCGTCGTCGCCAACCGTATTCTCTCCAACGAGAATGTCGTCGATGCCTACGGCCATATCAGCGTGCGGCACCCTGACAACCCGAAACATTTCTTCATGTCGCGCTCGCTGGCGCCGGAATTGGTGCAGCGCCACGATTTGATCGAGTTCGATCAGGCGGGCGAGCCGGTCAAGGATCAGCGCCAGCCCTATCTCGAGCGCTTCATTCATGCGGCGATTTTCGAGGCGCGTCCCGACGTGACGGCGGTCGTTCATGCGCATGCCGAGGACACTTTGCCGTTCGGCCTGATCAAGACGCCGCTGCAGCCGGTGATTCATTCCGGCAGTTTCATTGGCGGCAAAGTGCCGGTCTGGGACATCCGCAAGAAATTCGGCGACACCAATCTCCTCGTCACCAATATGGCGCAGGGCCGGGATCTGGCGAAAAGCCTGGGCAAAGGCAGTGTCGCGCTGATGCGCGGCCACGGCTTTGCGTCCGCGGCGCGCTCGATCATCGAGGTGGTGCGGCTTTCGGTCTATTTGCCGCGCAATGCGCGGGTGCAAATGACGGCCATGCAGGCTGGCAAGCCCATTCCGCTGTCCAAAGGCGAGATCGCGACACGCGCTGCCGGTTACAAACCGCATGTGCCGGAAACTTGGCGCGCCTGGGAATACTGGGCGAACCGCGCCGGTTGCGGCGACATGATCGGTGCGCCGCATGCCCACGCAGCGCACCACGATCACAAGCGGTGAAGAATTACCTTCATTCGCCTTCTCGCGGTTCCTTTTCCGTCATTCGCCTTTCGTCGAATCGTGCCGAAACTCGGGCGTGAGTGACCCGAAATGACTTGGCACGGGCAAATTTAGCCATACTTGCCTGGGAGCCTTAGGCGGAAATTCTGAGCAGCCCGGGGCAAAACCGGCGAAGCCGGGGCAGCAAGCCCCAATGGAGGCGAAAATGGGTTTGATGGATGTTCTCAACGGTATGCAGAGTGGGCCGCGCGGACCTCGCGCTCCTTCGACCGCCAGCAGCGGCGGCGGCATGTCGCCGATGATGATGGCCATGCTTGGGCTTCTTGCCTACAAAGCGCTGAAAAGTTTCACGAGTGGCCCAAGTGCTTCGACGGCGGCGCCGGCAGGATCGGCGCCGCAGCCGAACGCAGGTGGCAACACGGCCGGGCTTCCCGGCGGACTCGCTGGCGGTCTCGGTGACGTCCTCAAAGGTCCCTTGGGCGGCCTATTGGCCGGGGGCGCTGCCGGCGGCGTTTTGTCCGGCGGGCTCAACGACCTGCTCAAGCAATTGCAGCGGTCCGGGCAGGGCGGCGCGGCCCAATCATGGGTCGGCAAAGGGCCGAACCAGCAGATATCGTCCGACGATCTGGCCAAGGCGCTCGGCGCTGATCAAATCAGCGGTTTGATGTCGCACACTGGATTGTCACGCGAGGATTTGCTAGCCGGGTTGAGTCACAATTTGCCGGACGTCGTCGATCAGTTGACGCCGGACGGCCGGGTGCCGGCGGAGCACGAATTGTCGCTCTAGGCGGCTGCCTGAAGTTTCAGTTTGTTTTTGAGAGTAGGGAAACACCTTAGGAGCTCAATCATGACTATTCGCTATCTTACGCTTTTTGCCGGCGCGCTCGTTGCCGCCATCGCTTTGCAAGGGACCTCCGCGCAAGCGCTGACCATGACGGAATGCAGTGCCAAATATAAAGCCGCCAAAACCGACGGCTCGCTCAACGGCATGAAGTGGAACGACTTCCGCAAGGCGCAGTGCGGCGCTGACGCGGGTGCCGCTCCGGCGGCCGTGCCGGCGTCCTCTACCGCTTCGGCGCCGGCTGCGGCTCCCGCACCGGCGCCAGTTTCTGTCGGTAATGCTGTGTTCCCGAGTGCGGTCAGCTCCAAATATTCGAGCGACTCGGCCGGCAAAGCCCGCATGCTGACCTGTCTCGATCAGTACCACACCAACAAGGCCAACAATGGCAATGGCGGCCTGCGCTGGATCCAGAAGGGCGGCGGCTATTACAGTGAATGCAATAAGCGGCTGAAGCGTGCGTAAGCACTCCGGCGCTAAACGTTCTTCGGCTCGTCACTAGGTATCCCTGAGAACCGCGAGAGGATCGGATAATGAAACTCGTCATCGGCGCCGCATTATTGTCCTTCGTCATCGGCGCCGGCTCGGCTTGGGCGCAGACTTCGACGCCGGCTGCTGCACCCGCGGCACGTGCGCCGGCGGCGACCGACAAGAAGGCGATCTCAAAGTCTTGCTCCGATGAGGCCAACGCCAAGGGCCTGCACGGCAACGCCCGCAAGAAATTCAGATCCGAATGCAAGCATAATGGCGGCAAAGCGTCCTGATCGCTCTGCCGCATTATCTAGCGTACAAAACGAAAGAGTCGGCCCGCGTGCCGGCTCTTTTACTTGACGCTCAACCTATACTTGGCGCTCAACTCAAGAAGTCGGTAATGACGCGGGTGAATTCCGCCGGCCGGTCCATATTGGAGATGTGACCGGCGCCAGGCAGTTCGACAAAATGCGAGCCCGGAAGCTTTTCGTTGAGCTTGCGCATGGCGACAGGCGTCGCGCCGTCTTTCTCGCCCACCATGAACAGAACTGGACGCTTCACCGCAGCGACAGCCGATGCATAAAAGCGCCGCGGTGCAGCCGATGAAGCCGTTGGCCGGCGTATTGCGGATCATGCCGCGCACCTTGTCGAGATGCGGCGGGTTCTTGGCGACCGTCTCGGGCGGAAACCAGCGTGCGATCGTCGGCTCGACCAAAGCTTCCGTGCCTTTGTCCTTGGCGATCACGATGCGCTCTTCCCATTGCTGACTGCTCTGCGGTGTCGATTGGCAACGCGAGTCGCAAACAATGATGCGGTCGAAACGGTCGGGATGTTTTTCGGCAAGGCCGAGCGCGGTCGCCCCGCCCATCGAGAGGCCGGCGAAATGCGCTTTCTTGATCGAAAGGGCATCGAGAAGGCCGAGCGCATCAGCAAGAAGCGTGTCGAACGCATAGCGGCCTGCCGGCGCCTCGGTTTCGCCGTGGCCGCGCTGGTCGTAGCGCAGCACCCGGAACTTGTTCTTGAGTGTCGACGCCTGCTCGTCCCACATCGCGATTGTGGTCGCGAGCGAATTCGAGAACACAAGACACGGCGCATTGTCCGGCCCGTCGACCTGATAATTGATGGTGATGCCGTTGGCTTTGATTTTCATGTCACGTCCCTAGGAGACGATCGAGCGAATAATATCCGCCGCCGTGGACGAGTATGACGAAGGTCGCGATCGCCCACATCAGCGTATATTCGAGGCCGAGCTGGTTCCAAAAATATTTGCCGACATGCCAGCGCTCGACATTGGCGACCAGAAGAAAGACCAGAACAACGGCCGCGACCGGGCGGGTGAACAAACCGAGCGCGAGCAGCGGCCCACCGACAAGCTGCGTGACCGAAATGGCCGGCGCCCAGAGTTTGCCGGGACGATAGCCGCTCTGGTCGAGCTGCTTGGCCAGTTCCGGAATGCTCAGCGCCCGCACGCCGGTATTGGCAAAGAATCCGAATGTATTGCGCAGCCCGTGCGGCACGAGCGCAAGCCCGACCGCGACGCGCAACAACGCATCGGCAAAGGGCAAGAGGACTTGCAACTGGGCCTGCAACTCCGATTGCAACAAGGAGGTCAATTGCACGCTCAATGCGCCATCAACACCGGCAGCTTGGCATTGGCGAGAACATAGCGCGTGGTGCCGCCGAAGATCATCTGCCGCAAGCGGCTTTGCGTATAGGCGCCCTTGATGACGAGGTCGCAGCCGAGCTCGTCGGCCTTGGCGAGTAAGACCTCGCCGGCGGCCCGCTTGCCGGGTTTGATCGTCATGGTCTCGCAGGCGATGCCGTTCATTTTCAGCGCCCGCGCCATCTGCTCGCCGCTCGGGCCAGCAACGGTCGCGCCTTCGACAGTGCAAATGGTGATGCGTCCGGCCTGGCGCAGCAGCGGCATGGCGTCCGCCATCGTGCGTGCCTGCTCGGTGCTGCAATTCCAGGCCACCAGAATATTGGTGGCAAGCGACTTTGGCGAAGAAGGCGGCGCGATCAGAACGGGGCGTCCGCTTTCGAACAAAGCGGATTCGAGCGTGATCATGGACGGGCTCTGCCATTCGTCGCCCGGCCGCGCCAGCACAATGGCGTCGAACACCCGGCCGTAGCTGCCGACGAAATCGTGGCCGCTCGGCGCGTCCTTGAGCCAGTGCCAGGACAAAGCCGCCGGACCGTCGCCGCTCCGCTCGGGGATCTGATGGTTCTGCATGAACGAGCGGAACATGTCCTCCGCCTGCCGCACCATCTCGGCGTCGTTCTCCTTCACCGCGACCATGGTGAGCCCGCTGTCGGGGTCCATGGCGACGAGATCGGCGACCGCCGGCCGCAGCGAGAAGCCCTCGATGAAACTGTCGAATTTGCGCGCCAGCAGCAGCGCCGTGTCGAGCGCCGATGCCATGGCCGCGCCGTGCTCAGTCGGAACGAGAATAGTCTTCATGCGCGTACGCCCCACATGAGTTCGGCAGAACCGACGGACAGCTGTTCCCGGGGCCATACTGCCGTGCCGGCGGCGGCCGGACAAGCTCCCGCAGGGTTGCAATTCTGTCGGGCATCGGGCTAACGCCGCAAGCTTATTGCGGTTGCGCGCCGGTGGGGGAAGCTGCGCGCGGTCCGATCGACGGCAAGGTTCGTTTAACAGGTTTTGATAAAATACTGTGATTCGGAGCGCGCCATGACGCGCACACGACCGGTGGGCTGTGGGGAACGCAATGGGGTACGGTGCCGACATTCGGCAGGTTCGGGCGGCCGCGCGCATTCTTTTGATCTGTCCCGATTGCGGACATGAGAATGCGGAATATGCGCAGACGCTGCGGGGCAAGGGCTCTTTCTACTGCGTCGGCGACGACTGCGATTACATTTTCGAGCTTGTCCCCGGCCGTCAGCACGATCTCGGCGCGAGTTTTGCCGAATGGTGCAGAAGGTTCTATGCCGCGCTTTATTCGGCGCGGCGGCCGCTCGGTTAGGCCTTTCCGACCGCTCGCGACAGCGCTTTGACCAGCGCAACCGGGTCGGTGAAGGCGGCGACGCCCAAGGCGCGCAATTTTTCGATCGCTTCCTCAGCGCTCATCTTGCGGGTCGCGGCATGGCCGGCGGCGAGCCCGACGAAGAGCGGCTTCGGCAGCGGCTCGGCCGTGATCCAGGCAACGAGCGCCTCGATCCGCTCCGAGAGCGAACGCGAGGCGATGACGGTCTGAAACACGATGGCTTTGACATTGGGCCGTACCGCGAGCGCTCGCGCGATGTGCAGCCGCTCGGTCATCGTCTCATCCGGCGCCCCGCGCAGATTGTCCATGAAGCTCGCGGCGCGAAAGCCGTGATCGGCCAACAGGTCCATCATCATCATGGCGAGACCGGCGCCGGACGTGACGAGGACGACGTCGCCGGACGTCTCGACGAGTTGGAAGCCGAGGTCGCGCGCGGAGCGTTCGAGCGGGGTGAGCGCGCGCTCGGCCAGTGCGCGGCTAATGCGAAATTCCGCCGGGTCGTGGCGAAAATCGGCGCTGTCGTCGCGGACGATCTTGGCGTCGCAGGCGACAAGATTACCGTCGGCCGTCAGCGCCAGCGGGTTGATCTCTAAAAGCTCGAGGTCCTCCCGCCGCGCGATCTCCGGGAGCCGCGCGGCATAGCGGGCAAGCCGCGCCGCGAGGTCGGCGGGAAACAGTTTGGCGATCGCGGCATAGATCGCTTCGGGTGTGATTGGTGCCGCGGTCGCGACCGGAATGCGCACGAGCTTTGCCAGTTGCTCGACATTCGCGCCGCCCTGCGGCGCGATGAGGATTTCGAGCCGCTTCCGCGTCCCGTCGACGCGGGCCGCGACGAAAATCTCGCGCGCAACCGCCACGGCTTCCTCGAGCAAGAGCGGCGTGTCGGCATCTTCGAGATTGGCGAGAATGAGCCGCCGGGCGTTGCGGATTTCATCCGGGACAGCGAAAGGACGCACCAACCCGCGCTTGCCGCGCCCGCTTTCGAGGATTTGCGCCTTGAGCACGTAGCCCGGCCAGTTCGCGGCGCTCGCGGGCACGTCTTCGCCGGCGGGCAAGAGCAGGCTACGCGGCACGGCGAGCCCGTGGCGGCGCAGCAGGGCTTTTCCCTCTACCTCGGCGAGACGCATAGTCTAGACTTCCCATGCTTTTCCTGGGGACTTTATCGCATGTCCGGCCAATTGCTCGCCGATCGTTTGCGCCTGCCGTTCCTCGACCCCGCGCCCTGGCGTGTAGCGGTGATCAGCCCGACCGGCCGCTATGCGCGCAGTCAGGTCGCCAGCATGCGCGAGGCTGGCACGCTGCTCGTCGGCGGCGTCGCGCTCGGTCGCGGCGGCACGGCGATGGACGGCTTGCCGCTCTATGACCGTATCGGCGACCTGCCGGAGCAGCCGAATATCGCGCTGATCTATGCGCCGGCCGAAGGCGTGCGCGACGCCATTGCCGAATGTGCTGCATCCCGCATCCCGACCATCATGGCGGCGGCCGAATATGCGCCGGTGCATGATGCGCTCGCGGCCGCGGCGCTCGCCCGTGCCGCCGGAAGCTGGCTCATCGGCCCCAACACTCTTGGCCTGTTCGTGCCGGGCAGGGGACTGCTCGGCTCCATTGCGCCGAGCTTTTGCCGGGAGGGCCGGCTCGCGGTCATTGTGCGGAGCGGCACGGTGGCGCTCGCGCTGGCGCGGCAATTGACGCTTGCCGGCATCGGCCAACGCATGGTCGTGCATGTCGGCGGCGACGGCGTGATCGGGCGCAATCCGCACGAATATCTGCAAGCGCTCGCCGACGATGAGGCGACGACGGCCGTGCTCTATTGCGGCGAGATCGGCGGCGACAAGGAATATGCCTTCGCCGAGGCCGCGCGCGGCTTCGCCAAGCCGATCATTGCCATCGTCGTCGGCCGCTATGCGCCGGAGCAGAAGCAGATGGGGCATGCCGGCGCCCTGATCGGCAGCACGTGCGAGGGCGCGGCGGCGAAACTCGACGCGCTTGCCAGCTCAGGCTGCCTGATCGCCAAGGGTCTTGAGGAAGCGGTGACGATGGCGGCGAAATTTGCCGCTTAGGTTCTTCGCCTTGCTAGGCGAGGATTTCGAGCGTCAGCGGCTTCAAGCGAAAATTATTACAGGCATTGAACAGGATGGGGCAGTTCGAAATGGCGACGATCTGCGGCATCAGCGCGCGCAGCGTCATGTAGTCGCCCGGCTTGCCCTTGGGTGGCCTGATCTCCCAGACGCCGTTCGCGTCATAGGCAACGGTCATGAACACGTTGAAACAGGCATCGATATTAAAATTCCAGCGATCCATGCCATAGCCGCGGATCGCCGTTTCAAGATTCGATTGGCAGTTCGGCGCGCCGACGCCCTTGTCACCGTAACGCTCGGTGTTCAGATGCTCGCTGCAATAGCCGCCGCCACAATAATTCTCGCCCGTCAGATCGTCCTCGATCTGCAGCATCGGGCGCGTGCGATTGCTGTAGAGCGTGTGCGGCGCCGTCAGCTTCCAGTTGAGATTGACGGCGCGGCTCGAATGCATCGACAGCAATTCGCGCACATCGTCGCGATTGAACGCGATCAGGTCGGCGACTTGCTCGCCCTCGGGCTGGGCGAGCCGCAGCCGCTGGCCGGTCTCGACTTCGAAGCTGATATTGCCCGCCGGCGCCAAGGTCACGGCGACGCCGGGCTTGAGGATCGCCGTTGCTTTGCTCATGCCGGAAGCGGTTGTCCTTTGGTCTCCGGAAGGAACGGCAGAACGATTAGCCCAATGACGAAGATGCCCGCAAGGGTCGTCGCCGCCGGGCCGTAACCGCCGAAGAAGGCGATCAGGGTCGATGCCAGGATCGGCCCGAACATCGCCAGGAAGCGGGCGAAGTTGAAGATCAGGCTGATCGCAGTCGAACGAATGCTGGTCGGGAATAGTTCCGGCGGATGGATGGCGAACCAGCCGTAGAGCCCGCCGGTAAGAAAGCCGTTGGCGATCTGCAGCATGACGACGGTGTTGGGATCACGCACATAAAGGAACACGATCGGAGTAATGGCGATCGAGCCGGCGAGATAGAAGGCGAGCGTCCAGCGGCGGCCCCAGCTATCGGCAAGAAAACCGAACGCGACACAGCCGATAATTTCGCCGATGGCGTAGAGCAGTCCGGCCATGCCGGCGTAATAGACGCCAGTCTTGGGATCGGCCGCCAGTGTCGCCGCATAAGTCGGCACCCAGGATGAGATGGCCCAGAAGCCAAGCGTGATGGAGACCGAGACAATAATTGCGAGCACGAGATTGCGTGAATTGGCGCGCAGCGTCGCGCCGATCGCCTGCGCCGAGTGACTGGCTTTGGTCCAGCGCTCGGATTCCGGGATGTCGCGAGCGAGCAGCGCGACGAATAGCGCCGGCAGGATGCCGACCGCATACATCCAGCGCCAGGAGAGACCGAACGAACCGCCGATCACGAGCCAAAGAACGGAGGCGACCACGAAGCCGCCGGAAAAGGCCGCCTGCAAAACGCCGGCACCTTTGGTGCGCAGCCGCTCCGGCCATGTCTCCTGCAACAGCGAGGTGCCGACGCCCCATTCCGCGCCGATGCCGATGCCGGTGAGGAAGCGCGTCAGCGCGAGAATCTGCCAAGTCGGCGCCAGCGCGCTCGTCCCGGTGAAGATGCTGTAGAGCACGACCGCGCCGATCATGGTCCAGCGCCTCCCGAGGCGATCGCCGATAACGCCGCCGATCACCCCGCCGACGGCCCAGCCGAACAGCGTGATCGAGATGAGATAGGCTGCGACGCGGGGCAGGGTGCTCAGCTCATTGGCCGGCAAAAGCTGATGCAGCGAGGGACCGATGGTCAGCAACAGCGCGAAGGTTTCATAGCCATCGAACAGCCAGAACAGCATGGTGACGCCGAGCACGCTCCACTGCCGGCGTGTCAGGCCTTCGGTATAGGGAGCGACGATGTTGGTTGTGGCCACGGCAAGCACTCGCGTGTTGAGAAATCCGGAGCAAAGACTATTGCGGCCGCTCCCGCAGCGTCAACGAAGGGCACGGAAATTCATTGTGCAACTCGGCTTTCGAATTGCGGTTTTATTTTGCCAAGTGCCTGCATTTTAAACCGAAAGTCTCTTGGTGCGCCGACACCCAGAAAATCCTGCTAGGCCGCTGCATGGCCGCCTTGCAGATCATCTCGACGGCGACACCCGCGACATTTCGAAAATATTGTCGACGACGGTGTAGTCGCCGCGATAGCCGAGCCGGCCGATGGCGCGGATGCGAGTCATATCGACCATGCCATTGACGATCACGGCGTCGTCGATATGCACATTGACCACTTCGCCGATCACCATCTCGTAATTGTGCGTCTTACTGTTGCTGCTGATGAGCTTCACGGTCTGCGAGTAGATGCATTCAAGCGCGATCGGTGAGCGCGCGACGCGCGGCGGCTTGACCTTGCGCGACGGCGCCGTGACGAGCTTGGCCAGTTCCGGTTCGCTGACATTTTCCGGATAATCGCCGCCGCTGATATTCATCTCGTTGCGCAAGTCGTAGGTCGCGAGATTGAACACGAACTCGCTGCCGCTTTCGGCATGGCGCTGCGAATGCTTGCGCGTATTCGACGAGAACATCACGAAGGGTGGATGGCTCGCGATCATGTTGAAGAAACTGTAGGGTGCGAGATTGACCACGCCCGCCGGGCTGATGGTCGTGATCCAGCCGATCGGGCGCGGCACGACGAGGCTCGTGGTCGGGTCGTGCGCGAGATTATGCTGCTCGCTGCGCGGGTCGTAATCCATGAGAGATTTTCCGATTGTCTGATTGGGAAGAAAGAAAGCCTAAGCGGATTGCTCGACCGCAAGGTTGCGGAATGCTAGCGTTTCGGGCGGCAAAATTCCAATTGCTTTTCGTCGAACCGTCACTTGCCTAAATCGCAAATAAATCGCCGGGCCGCTCATGAAATTGCACTGGTCGCCGCGCTCGCCCTTTGTACGCAAGGTCATGATCGTCGCGCATGAGCGCGGTCTGATCGATCGGATCACCTGCCTACGCACCATCGCGGCGACGGCGAAACCGCATGCCGAGCTGATGAAGGACAATCCGCTGTCGAAAATCCCGACGCTGGTGCTCGACGACGGTGCGGTGCTCTACGATTCGCCGGTCATCTGCGAGTATCTCGATGGTCTCGACGGTGCGCCGAAATTGTTTCCGCGCTCGGGCAAGGCGCGCATGATGGCACTGCGCCGCCAGGCGCTCGGCGACGGATTTCTGGAGATGATGGTGCTGCTTCGCGATGAGCGGATGCGCGAAACACCTTCCAATAGGCACATCACGAGCACTGCCGTCAGAAAGGCGGCCATCTTGGAGAGTTTGGAACGCGAGGCCGAGGCGCTGACCAGGACACCATTCGGCATCGGTCATATCGCGATCGGTTGCGCGCTGTCTTATCTGGACTTCAGATTCAGCGACGAGGATTGGCGCAAGGACCATTTGCATATCGCCAATTGGCACGCGGCATTTTCAGCACGGCCCTCGGTGCGGGCGACGCTGCCGGTCGACGACGCATAATTGGGAGGTGCCCTGATTTATTTGGATTTTATTTGCTCGGGTTTCGCTCTTGCCCGATATCAGGCATGACGTCGGCGTGCCTTGCGGGTGCGCAAGTCCTAACAAATTTTTTAGATCACATCTCAGCCATGCATAATTGCACTTGAAACCAGCGTTCGTGCTTATTATTTCGTGCGCACCATGTTTGTGGACAAGGCCGAACAATGCTTTCGTCTTGCCCGCCTCGCCAAATCGCCGAATTTCGGACGCTCTGAGATCGTCACCAATCTCGAGGCGCTCGGCAATGAACTCATGGCGAAAGCGGTCGAAATAGAAACCATTCGGCAACGCGCTTGCCGCAAAAGCTGACCGTCGCGCCGGACGCGACCGCTCCTTCTCTAAATCCAGATCAAATAATCTTGCGCAAGTAGCTGCACGCCGGCCATCAGCCCAGCGTCGGATCGAGCACGATTTTACCATGGCTCTCGTGCTGCTCGATGAGGCGGTGCGCTTGGGCCGCCTGCGACAGCGGCATCACCCGCTCGATATGCGGAATGACTTTTCCCTGGGCCGCGGCGGCAAGACAATGCGGCAGGTCAGACGGCGTGTAGCCGGGACGGCCCCGGATGGTGATTTGCTTGTGATAGAGGTGAGCGAAGTCGATCGTGACATTGGGCCCGGCATGCGCGCCCGCGGTTACGAGCCGCCCGTTCATGCCGATGGCATGGAAGGCGACAGGCAGGACAACCGGATTGGCGATATTGTCGTAGAGTACGTCGACGCCCTTGCCGTGGGTGATCTTCATCACCTCGTCGAGCAGATTGTGTGTGCTGTAATTGATGCCGAAATCGGCGCCGAGCTGCATGCCGACGGCGACGCGGTCGTCGGACCCGGCAACGGCGATCACACGAGCTCCGATCACGTTCTTGGCGATCTGAATGCCGACCGTGCCAAGATTGCCACTAGCGCCCATGATCAGCACGGTCTCGCCGAATTTCAGGTCGGCGACGTGGAAGAGCAGATTCCACGCTGTCGGCACGTGCCGCATGACGACGGCAGCGCGATGAAAGTCGAGCCCCTCGGGTAGCGGGACTACGGCGCAGGCCGGCACCGTGACGCGCTCGGCGAAGCCGCCGGGCCGCTTGATGCCCATCATGCCCTTCGGCCCGTTATAGCCGTGGCCGTCCTCGGCGCAGATCTCGAGCGGCATGATGCCGGCGGCGGCGACCCGGTCGCCGACGTGCCAGTTGCTCACCTCCGGCCCGACCGCATCGACGATACCGGCGCTGTCGACGCCGGGAATGAGCGGCAGCACCGGATTGCGGAACGTCTCCTTGCCGGCGCGCAGGCTCACATCGAGCACGCGATTGACGGTCGCGGCATGCACCTTGATGCGGATTTCGCCGGCCCGCGGCAGGGGATCGGGAATATCCTCATAACGCAGAACGTCGGGCGGGCCGTATTCGTGAAGGACAATGGCTTTCATTCCGGGGACTTCATTGCGAGGGCCGGCAGAGACGCCGGATATGGGGAGGCGGGGGCAACTAATTGCACGGTTTAGCGCGCCTATCTATGGTGCCGGGCATCCGAGGTCCAGCACCCGTTAAGAGCAACCATGGACGTCACCATGGACTATGCCGATAAATTCGCCATCGCCGAGCTGATCAATGCCTGGGGTCTCTATCGCGACCAGGGCAAGTGGAAGGAGCTGCGCTCGACCTTCACCGCCGAGGGGCACATTTCGGTGTCCTGGTTTCGCGGGCCGTTCGAGCAATTCGTCGAGCGCTGCCGGGCGGGCCATGCCGCCGGCCATACCTGGTCGCGGCATCATCTCTCGGCGCCGGTCATCAAGATCGAGAAGGACCGCGCCGTGGTCGAAACCAGCGTTGTCATCCGCGTCCGGCAGAAATTCGGCGGCGTCGATGTCGATCTCACCTCGTGCTCGCGCTTCCTCGACCGGGTGGAGCGCCACGGCAGTGCCTGGCTGATCGGCCGAGCGCGCCGCGGTCTATGAGCGCGACCGGCTCGATCCGGTCGAGCCGTCGTCCGAATTCGACGCGCTGTTCGCGGAGGACACCTCGCATTATCCGGAGCAATACCGTTACATGGCGTTCCGGATCGCGCATGCCGAGGGCCGGGCGCTGGCGCCGGTGGTCTATCGCGACCGCGGCCCCGAGACGGCCGATCTCTATGCACGGTTTTCCGCCTGGCTCGCGGGCGGCACGGCTTGACGCGGACACACATGCCGGGTTAGCCGCGACGATCGCTTGGAGCTTCGCATGGCGGTTTATACCGATGTCACGGCCGAGGATCTCGGCCGCTTTCTTGCCGCTTACGATGTCGGCGAGCTCTTGTCCTACAAGGGCATTGCCGAAGGCGTCGAGAACTCGAACTTTCTCGTCCATACCGCCCGCGGCAATTATATTCTGACGCTTTACGAGCGGCGCGTCGCCGAGCGCGATCTGCCGTTCTTTCTCGGCCTGATGGAGCATCTGGCGGCGCGCGGCATCACCTGCCCGCAGCCGGTCAAGAACAGCGACGGCGAGGTTCTGGGCCGGCTCGCCGGCAAGCCCGCGGCGATCGTCACCTTTCTCGACGGCCTGTGGATCCGCCGGCCGAGCGCGGCGCATTGCGCGGCGCTGGGCGAGGCGCTGGCGCGGCTGCATATTGCCGGCGCCGATTTTGCGATGCGCCGCGACAATGCGCTGTCGGTGTCAGGCTGGCGCCAGCTCTACGAGAACTGCCGGGAGCGCGCCCACAAAGTGGAACGCAATCTCGAGACGCTGGTCGCGGCCGAGCTTGAAGTCCTGGAGCGCGATTGGCCGCGCGGCCTGCCGCAGGGTGTCATCCATGCCGATCTGTTTCCGGACAATGTTTTCTTCCTCGCCGACAAATTGTCGGGGCTGATCGATTTCTATTTCGCCTGCACCGATACGCTCGCCTATGACGTCGCGATCTGTTTGAACGCCTGGTGCTTCGAGTCCGATCATTCCTATAACGTCACCAAAGGGCAGGCGCTGCTGACGAGCTATGCCAAGACACGCCCGCTGTCGCGTCAGGAATGGGACAGGCTGCCGCTGCTCGCGCGCGGCGCCGCGGTGCGTTTTTTGCTGACGCGTCTGGTCGACTGGCTCGACGTGCCGGCAGGGGCTCTGGTGAAGCCGAAGGACCCGCGCGAATATGCGCGCAAGCTTCGCTTCCATCAGACTATCAAAAGCTTCCGAGATTACGGAGTGAGCGAGCCGTGAGTGACGCAACGTCGCTGCCGCATGTCGTCATTTACACGGACGGCGGTGCGTCGCCCAATCCAGGTTCCGGCGGCTGGGCCGCCATTCTTGCTTTCGGAGAATTCAAGAAGGAGCTCAAAGGCGGCGAGCTCGAGACCACCAACAATCGCATGGAACTGATGGCCGCGATTTCGGCGCTGGAAACGCTCAAGAAACCGTGCCGCATCGATCTGCACACCGACAGCCAATATCTGCGCAACGGCATCATGTCGTGGATCGGCAAATGGAAGCGCAACGGCTGGAAGACCGCCGACAAGAGTCCGGTGAAGAATGTCGATCTGTGGGAGCGCCTCGACGCGGCGCTCGCCCAGCATCAAATCCGCTGGCATTGGGTGAAGGGCCACGCCGGTCACGACATGAACGAGCGCGCCGACGCGTTGGTGGGCGAAGCGATCGCCGAAATCCGTGCCGCGGGAAAAGTAAAACCCTCCCCCTAAAGGGGAGGGGTTGCTTATTCGTCGCGCTGTCCGTGGGTCAGAGGCTCTTGATCAAATTATCGGCGCCGGAAATATCGGCCTTGCCGGGCGAGTCTTCGACATTGAGGGTTTTGACCACGCCGTCCTCGACCACCATGGCATAGCGCTGCGAGCGCACGCCGAGCCCGCGTTCGGTCAAATCGGCGGTGAGCCCGAGCGCCTTGGCCCAATTGCCGCTGCCGTCGGCGAGAAACTCGATGGCGTCGCCGGCGGTCGCTTTCTTCCAGGCGTCCATCACGAAGACATCGTTCACGCCGGTGACGGCGATCGTGTTGATGCCCTTCGCCTTGATTGAGGCCGCGTTTTTCACGAAGCCCGGCAGGTGGTTCTTGTGACAGGTCGGCGTGAAGGCGCCCGGAACGGCGAACAGCACCACTTTCTTGCCCTTGAACAATTCGTCCGTGGTCATCGGCTTCGGCCCATCGGCCGTCATCACCGTGAAGGAGCCGCTTGGGACGCGGTCGCCGGCCTTGATAGTCATGATTACAATCCTCTCGCGTTTCTCAGTGTAGACGTGACGCCACCCGCGCGGCGGCGCGCTAAACTAGAGCATCATCGCGCAAAGGGGAAACCGGTTCTCGGCAAAGATTGCGCGCTGAAAAATCGAGGCAGACGCTCTTATAGGTGCGCTTAATCGAGCCGGGCCGGAACCTCGATGGCGTCGTCGTCGGAGACGGCGGTCAATATCAGCATCGCGCCTTTGGCCTGGGCGTCGGGCGGCAGCCCATCGAGATCGAAGGTGAATCGCCGTGACGGTCCGTCGCCGCCGCCCTTGAGTTCCGGCAGCGGCAACGACCAATCCGGGGTCGGGCCTTCGGCAAACAGATCGACCGGCGTGCCGGCGGGAGCCGAGACTTCGACGATTGCGCGGTCGTGGCCGTCGGCGGGCTCGCGATGCACCGAGAGAATAGCGAGGCCTTTGCCGCCGCTGCCCTTTACGCCTTTTGTGTCGCTGCCTTCGCCGAGCGCGACGCGCCGCGGCACGCGGATTTCAGCTTTCTCGATCGCCATCTCCTCCGCGCCGTCGGCATTGATCGCAAGCTTGAGATCGGATTCGACCGGCACGCACATATTGCCGCAGATGTCGTAACCGAGCTTGAGCTTGAGCGACGATTGCTTCTTCGCGTCTTGCGGCGTGATCCGCAGCGGCAGAATGACGTGATCGAGATAGCCGATCGAATTACCGCCGGCGCCGTCGGGAAACCGTTCCGGCGCGGGCCACAGCACGGTGACGGACTTGACGTTATCCGAGCCGGAGAAATCCAGTTTCGGCGGTACGCCGGAATCACCGGGATCGCGCCAATAGGTCTTCCAGCCGGGATCGAGTTTGATTTCTACACCCGCGCGCACAATCTTGGTGTCGGAGCCGGCAACCTGCGACCCCGCGATCAGGCGCGCCGCAGTATGATTCTGCGCATCCCAATCGGAAGCATCCTGCGCCCAGACGGCCGACACCAGTCCGCCAACCGGAACGCAAATCAGCGCGGCGACGATTGTTGATCGAAGACGCTCGCGCACGGGCTTTGTCACGAATGCTGTCATGAAGGCGATTGTGGCCGGTTTAGTTCATGGTGGTATGGGCGCTGTTTAAGTCTGTCTGCGGCCAAGCGCCACTGACATGATTGTGACTATTACTTGACTTGACACGCGCGCCCTGTCCCATGGCCGCCAAATTTTGGCGCAGGCGTAAAAGCGGTATTGTGAACTTTTCACCCCGTCGTTCGTTTGCAATTGCAGAATGATCGGCTAACCTTTGGATCATGAAACTGCCGCGCGCCAAGTCGCAAACCAGCCGGCGCCGAGGTTTTCTCGACGGCCAGATGCTCATCGCCATGCCGGCGATGCTCGATGACCGGTTTGCGCGTTCCGTCATCTATGTCTGCGCGCATTCCTCCGAAGGAGCGATGGGCGTCGTCGTCAATCATCCGGCGCCGAATATCAATTTCTCCGACCTCTTAGTGAAGCTGAATGTCATCCCGTCGGCCGACGCGATCCGGCTGCCGACGCGGACCGGTGTGGTGAAATTGATGCGCGGCGGACCGGTTGAGACCGAGCGCGGCTTCGTGCTGCACAGCGCCGATTTTTTCATCGAGAATTCGACGCTGCCGATCGACGACGGCATCGGCCTCACCGCCACCATCGATATTCTCAAAGCCATCGCCCGCGGCGACGGGCCGGAAAGCGCCATCCTTGCGCTCGGCTATGCGGGCTGGGCGCCGGGCCAGCTGGAAAACGAGATTCAAGGCAATGGCTGGCTGCATTGCGCAGCGGACTCTGACCTTATTTTCGGTACCGATATCGGCGGAAAATACGAGATGGCGCTGAAAAAGATCGGTATCGATCCCGGCATGCTGTCGAGCGAAGCCGGTCACGCCTGACCCCGGGCCCATATAATCAGAACGCTTTAATCAGAACACCTTGGTCTTCACGCCGGATTCGGCGTGCCGGCTTGTCGCCGGCTCCGGCTCGAGCAGCGCCCGCGCGCGCTCGGCGCTCATCGGCTCGCCGAAGACGAAGCCTTGCGCGTATTCGCAGCCGAGCTGCGACAGTTCGACGGCATCGGAATCGGATTCCGCGCCTTCAGCCACGACATCCATGCCGAGATCGTGGGCGAGCGTGATGATGGAGCGCAGGATCACCGGCCGCGTGCCCTTCGCCGTGGTGCGCACGAACGACTGGTCGATCTTGATGGTGTCGAACGGAAAGCGCTGCAAATAGGATAGCGACGAATAACCGGTGCCGAAATCGTCGAGCGCGAGGCCTGCGCCCAGCTCACGGATACGATGCAGCATCTGCGCGGCGTGTTCTGGATTCTCCATCACCACTGATTCGGTAATCTCCAATTTGAGCGATCCGCGGGTGAGCGGCGAGCGCGCCAGCACGGTGCGGATATCCTGGATCAGATCGTGCCGCAGCAATTGCCGCGACGAGACGTTGACGCTGGCGAAGAGCGGCTCGCGCTGGCCCAGCGTGCGCTGCCAGGTCGAGAGCTGGCGCGCGGTGCGATCGAGCACGAACAGGCCGAGCTCGACGATGAGACCGGTCTCCTCGGCAATGTTGATGAAATCGATCGGCGACATGCGGCCGAGCTTCGGATGATTCCACCGCGCCAGCGCCTCGAAGCCGGCAACGGCGCGATCTTCGAGACGGATGATCGGCTGATACAGGATGCTGATCTCGTCGCGCTCAAGCGCGCGGCGTAGATCGGACTCGATCGACAGGCGATCGTTCTTGCGCGCGCGCATCGCGGGCTTGAAGACTTCGATACGATCGCCGCCGCCGCGCTTGCCGTGATACATCGCAAGCTCGGCGTCCTTGAGCAGCTCTTCGGCGCGCTGCGGCTCGTTGGTTTCGCCGAGCACCAAGCCGACCGAGCCGGTCAAGAAAATCTCGCGGTCGCGGAAGGTGATCGGCGCCCGCAAAGTGCGGCGGATCGTTTCGGAAAATGCGGTGATGCGCGCGAGATCCTTTTCCGACAGCAGGAGCAGCCCGAACTGATCGCCGGACAACCGCGCCAGCGTGTCCTGCGGCTTGATCAGCCGGCCGAGCCGGCGCGCCAGCGTCAGCAGGATGGAATCGCCAACCGCCATGCCGACCGAGTCGTTGACCTGCTTGAAGCGGTCGAGGTCGACGACCATGACCGTCGGGCGGATGGCGGAATCGGTCTTGGCGAAGCCCAGCACCGCGTCGAGCCGGTCGAGGAACAATTCGCGATTGGGCAGGCCGGTGAGATTGTCATGTACGGCGTCGTGCAGCAGCCGCTCTTCGGCGGTCTTGATCTCGGTCACGTCGGTGAGCGTGCCGACGAGGCGGATCACCTCGCCGTCGGAGCCGACCACCGGCCGCGCTTTCAGCGCAAACCATAAATAGTGACCGTCGGTGGTGCGCAGGCGGAAATCCTGCGCCACCCGGCCGCGCCGCTGCTCCAAGACGCTGTCGAGAGTGGCGCGGAACCGGTCGCGGTCGAGCTGGTGCAGCACGTCGAGCCATCTGGCGGCAGGGCCGTCGAGTGAGCCGCGGCTCAGGCCCAGCGCGGCTTCGGTCTCGGGGCTGGTGAACACCTTGTCGGCGGCGACATCCCAGTCCCAGATCATGTCGCCGGCGCCGGTCAGCGCCAGGGCCCGCCGCTCGACGTCGGAGACGACGGCGCCGGTCGCGCCGCCGGCAAAGGCATGCTGCATCACCGTGAATCCGATCAGCATGACGATCAGAACCAAGCCGCCGAGCAGCGCCGGCCCGATAATGTCGTTGGTGACAAATCCGAGCACGGTCATCGCCGCCGCGATCACCCAGACCACCAGCAGCAGCCAGGTTGGGATCAGCATCACCGCGCGATCGTAATCGTGCGTCGCAAGATAAATCACCAGCGCAAAGCCGAAGATGGCGATCATGAACAGCGAAATGCGCGCGATCCCCGAGGCCACAGCCGGCGAGAACAGCGCCACCGCGACCAGCGCGCCGAGGAAGGCGAGCCAGCCCAGCGTGATGTGGATATAGCGCACATGCCAGCGATTGAGATTGAGATAGGCGAACAGAAATACCAGCAGCGTCGCGGCAAGGATCGCCTCGCCCGAGGCGCGCCAGATGCGCTCGGAACTTGACGACATGTCGAAGACTTTCGGCCAGAAGCCGAAATCGATGCCGATATAAACCAGTACGGCCCAGCCGAGCGCGGCAGCGGCCGGGAACATCACGCTGCCTTTGACCACGAAGAGGATGGTCAGGAACAGCGCCAACAGACCGGCAATGCCGATGACGATGCCCTGATAGAGCGTCAGCGAATTGACTTTGTCTTTATAGGCGTCGGGCTCCCACAGATAGATTTGCGGCAGGTTGTCGGTGCGCAGTTCCGCGACAAAGGTGATCACCGTGCCCGGATCAAGCGTGATGCGGAAAATATCTGCGCTCGGGTTGTCCTGGCGGTCGGGCGGGTCGCCGGATGAAGGGGTGATGGAGACGATGCGCGAGAGGCCGAGGTCGGGCCAGATCAGGCCGGAGCCGACCATGCGGTAATGCGGCACGACGATGAGGCGGTCGATCTGCTCCTCGCCGTTATTGGCGAGCGCGAACACCGCCCAGTTCCGCCCGGCCTCGCGGCCACGCACTTCGATGCGGCGGATGATGCCGTCGGCACCGGGCGCGGTCGAAACCTGAATGCGGCCGTTGTCGGTCTGCTGGAACTCGACGGCATCGGTCAAATCAATGGCGGCGGCGTCGGTGCGAACGTTAACCGCGTCCACCGCATGCGCCGGCGCAGCGCTAAAGAGCGCCGCGGCGATCGCCAACATCGCGCAGGGAGACGCGGTGCTTGAACGGGCGGCGCGCCAAAATACCAAAGACAACCTCCGAGGCCGGCAACGGCGCTGAATGCGCCGCAATCGCGGAATCCGACCGACTTCCTAACAGGCTTTACGTCGATTTCGCGACGGCCCGTCTGCCTGCGCGGGATCCGAACAGCTTCGGATCCGCTGCAAGCCAAAACTAGTAGCGGCTGCGGTCCCGCAGAGCAAGAATATTCCCGTTTACTTTCAAAGGGTCAGGCAGTTTCTTGCCGGACGCTCCGGTAGCAATTGCGGTGAAATTTATGGGCGAAGCTGCAGCGTCGGCTGCGTGTGACAAGGCCGGGAGTGGGAGCTAAAATTCTCGCACAGGGAGAGCGAATATGGCCGCTTTCGACGACGAAGAGGCGCCGAAGAAGAAGCTCGCGCAGGAAATCGGGCAGGATCTGACGCTGCTCTCGGCCGACGAGCTTACTGCCCGCATCGCGTTGTTGAAGGGCGAAATCGCGCGACTTGAAGCCGACATCGAAAAAAGGCGCGCGGTGAAATCTGCCGCCGACCTGTTCTTTAAGAAATAAGTTTTTCAAGACCTTAGCTTGGCGTCTCGCTGGCTCGTGCTGTGCTTGAAAAAGATTCGCCAAGTTTTTGAGATTCCTTGACCTTTCGTTAAGCTTTCTCGTTCATTACAAAGCATGTCCATCTTCTGGACATTGAGTGGCTCCTGTCCACTCTGTTTGACGCCTCCCTGTTATCACCTTGAGCCGCCGGCAACGGCGGCTCTTTTTTGTTCGGTTTGCGATTTCTCAATCGTTGCGGCGAGAGCGTGGCAACGATGGCCGATGGCTGGCAACTATGTCGGCAGCTTCATTCCCTTGGCGCTGGACAGTTTGCGCATCTCGCGCGATGCTGTTGTCAGTGCCCGCTTACGAATTTCGTGAGATGTTGCGGCCATCTCCGATACGAAATTCGAAAGCTTGAGGCGCTAAATGGGGTTCTAGGGCTGTTTTTCGATGTGAAGTTCCCTCGACGTATGCGCGGCAAAGGGCGCAGGAGCTTCGATCAGCGGCACTAGTTGTGAGGCGTATATGTCAGACAAGCGTGCGATGGAAGTTGGCGCGGTTTCTTTCAGCGAACGGCTCGCGAGTTCTCAGGTCTTCGCGACGCTTTTCCGCGATGGCATGGCGCTGGTGGAGGAAACCGCGAGCTATCTCGACGGTTCCGGCCGCACTGAATCCAAGAAGCTCGAGCGTAGCGCTAGCCTTGTTTATGCGACCGAAAGCATGCGGTTGACGACGCGGCTGATGCAGCTTGCGTCGTGGCTGCTGCTGCACCGCGCCGTGAAAGAGGGTGAGATGACGCTCGCCCAGGCTCATAAGGAAAAGAGCAAGGTGCGTCTTGCCGCCTGCGAGCCGGGCGACGCCAAATCGCTGGAGTTGTTGCCGGAAAAGCTCCAGGAATTGATCGCGCGCTCGACCAGGTTGCAGACCGAAGTGCGGCGGCTCGACGCGACCATGCACGCGCCGCCGGGCCTGAGCGTCCCGGTCGATAATCCGGTCGAACGGCAAATGGGGCTGTTGAAGGCCGCCTTCGAATCCGAAGCCTGAAGTCGCCGCCCGAAGCTTCGGCGCGTTACTTCTTCAAGAAGCCTTCGAACTTCTTCTGGAATCGCGACAAACGGCCGCCGCGGTCCAGCAGATGCTGCTGGCCGCCGGTCCAGGCCGGGTGCGACTTCGGGTCGATATCGAGATGCAGCGTATCGCCCGGCTGACCCCACGTCGTGCGGGTGGTGAATTCGGTGCCGTCGGTCATAACCACTTTGACCGTGTGGTAATCGGGATGCGTATCGGGCTTCATGGCGTCGTTCCGGCGCTTTCTCAAAGCTTGAGGATTTGCGGAAATTTGGCGGCTGTATAACGCGGGAATGACGTCCCGACAAGCCGAAGCTGTGCCGATTTGCGCGGCGGACCCCGCATTGCCAGGGCGGCGCGCAAGGGGCAAAGTCCAGACCGCATCGCCGGGGGCGCTGAATTATCGATGAATTTGCGTGCTTGAATGAATTTGCGCGCCCAAAACGATACGGCAGGCGCCGCAGTGGAGCCGGTCGAGGTCACGGCCGGCCGAGACACGCCGGAAGGGACGGCTGAACTCTTGGGTTCCGCCGCAGCCGAAACCCCGGCCAAGCCCCGGCCCGGCCTGCGGCCGCTCGCCTCGCTGCTGCCCTATATCGGCCGCTACCGCGGCCGGGCGCTTGCCGCCTTCGGCGCGCTGGTGCTGGCGGCCGTGACCACGCTGGTCGTGCCGATCGCCGCCCGCCGCATGATCGATTTCGGCTTCACTGAGCGCGGTCTTAACCTCATCAACAGCTACTTTCTGGTGATGATCGGAATCGCCGGCGTGCTCGCCTTTGCCAGCGCCTCGCGCTACTACCTCGTCACCACGCTCAGCGAGCGTATCGTCGCCGATTTGCGCAACGACGTGTTCGCGCATCTGACCTCGCTGTCGGCTGTCTTCTTCGACGAGGCGCGAACCGGGGAGATGATCTCCCGGCTCACTGCCGACACGACGCAGATCAAGGCCAGCGTCGGCTCTTCGATTTCAGTCGCGCTGCGCAATGTCGTGCTGTTCGTCGGCGCCAGCATCATGATGGTGGTGACGAGCCCGAAGCTTTCGCTCTACGTGCTGCTCGCGATTCCAATCATCGTACTGCCGCTTTACGCCTTCGGCCGCGCGGTGCGCCGCCGTTCGCGTTTCGCTCAGGATACGCTTGCCGAAGCGTCGGCCTATGCTGCCGAACTGATCGGCGCGGTCCGCGTGCTGCAGGCTTTCACCAATGAGCGGCTCGGGATCGCGCGCTTCCGCGGCGCAGTGGAACAGGCTTTCTTCGCCGCGCGTGAATCAATCCGCGCGCGCTCTCTGCTCACCGCGCTCGCGATCTTTATGGTCTCATCGAGCGTCGTCGTCGTGCTCTGGATCGGCGCGAAGGAGGTCCTGTCGTTGCAGATCACGCCCGGTCGGCTCGGGCAGTTCATCCTCTATGCGGTCTTGGCGTCGAGCGCCTTAGGCTCGCTGTCGGAAACCGGCGGCGAGGTGGCGGCGGCCTCGGGCGCCGCGGAGCGGCTTTTCGAGATTCTTTCCATAAAACCCGCGATCCTTGCTCCGGCGCAGCCGCTTGCCCTGCCCGTGCCGCCGCGCGGGGAGGCGGCTTTCGAGGACGTGCGCTTCGCCTATCCGACGCGGCAAAATGCGCCTGCACTCAATGGCGTGTCGTTTCGGGTGCGGCAAGGCGAGAAGCTTGCCATCGTCGGCCCGTCCGGCGCCGGTAAGAGCACGATCTTTCACCTCTTGCTGCGCTTCTACGATCCGACCGCGGGCCGCATTACATTTGGCGGCGTGCGGCTCGCCGACCTTGATCCCAAGGAATTGCGTGGCCGCATTGCGCTCGTGCCGCAGGACAGCGTGATGTTTGCAAGCTCGGTGCGCGACAATATCCGCTTCGGCCGCCCCGATGCGTCCGATGCCGAGGTCCCGCGCGCGGCGGAGCACGCCAATGCCGCCGGCTTCATCGCGGCGCTGCCGCAAGGCTACGACACGCCGGTCGGTGAGCGCGGCATCACGCTCTCCGGCGGGCAGCGCCAGCGTATCGCCATTGCGCGGGCGATCCTCCGCAATGCGCCGCTGCTTTTGCTCGACGAAGCGACGTCGTCGCTCGACGCCGAAAGCGAGAAACAAGTGGCTGCGGCGCTGGCCGACCTGATGCGCGAGCGCACCACGATCGTGATCGCGCACCGCCTGGCGACGGTGCAGTCGTGCGACCGGATCCTGGTGATGAACGAAGGCCGCATTGTCGAGGAGGGCACGCATCAAACGCTGGCCGGCGGCAATGGGCTCTATGCGCGGCTCGCCAAGCTGCAATTTCAAGACGCGTGAGATAAATCGCGCGGCGTTGTTGCGCTAAGGCCGCCAACTCATGCGGTGGATCGGTCTGCCGGTGATCGGATTTTTGCCGTCGCCGGTGATGGCAAATCCGCATTTGCGATAAAAGGCGAGTGCGCGCGCATTGTCGACATTGACGTCAAGGTCGACGCCGGACGGCGACAGGCGCTTCGCTTCGGCGATGAGATCTAGCCCCACACCAGCGCCCCAATATTCCGGCGCGACCACAAGCTGATCGAGATAGCGCGTAGCGGTGTCGATGGTGACGAAACCGATCATGCCGCCATTGGCTTCGGCGATGACAACTTCGGCGACCGGCAGCAATTCGTGGCGCCAGCGTTCCCGCCACCAGTCGAGCCGCACGGCAAAATCCAAAGCGGGATAAGCCGCCTGCCAGGTGCGCAACCACAGGGCGACGGAGGCGTCCTCGTCATCCGTTTGATAAGCCCGAAGCGAAATGCCGGGCTCGCGCGTCACGGCACGGCCGCTTCTTTGGTGGTTTTCCTGCCTGCATCCTTGAGAAGCTTCAGCAGCTCACGGTGCATCGTTTCATTACCGGCGGCGATATGGCCCTTGGTGAAAATCGCATCGTGGCCATCGAGATCGGTGACAAAACCGCCGGCTTCGCGCACCAGGATAATGCCGGCGGCAATGTCCCACGGTGAGAGATCGCGCTCCCAATAGGCATCGAAGCGTCCGGCCGCGATCCAGGCGAGGTCGAGAGCGGCGGCGCCAAAGCGGCGTAAACCGGCGAAGTGCTGTTGCGCGGCTTCGATTTCGTTCCGTCCAAGCTCAAGATCGCTGCGCCCATAATGCGGCAGCCCGCAGGCGACAACCGCCTCCGCTAGTCGCTTCCGTCCGGCGACGCGGATGCGCTGATCGTTCAGAAAGGCGCCTTTGCCGCGCTCGGCGACAAACACATCGTCGTTGGCGGGATTATAGACCAGGCCGGCGACGATCGTGCCGCTGCGCTCGAGCGCAATCGAGACCGCGAAGTGCGGAATGCCGTGCAGAAAATTGGTCGTGCCATCGAGCGGGTCGACGATCCAGCGATGGGTCTTATCGCTGCCCTCGTGGGTGCCGCCTTCCTCGCCGAGGAAGCCGTAATCGGGCCGCGCCTTGGCGAGCTCCTCGCGCACGATCTCCTCGGCGCGCTTGTCGGCAGCGGTGACGAAATTGCGCGGCCCTTTGAGCGATACCTGCAACTGCTCGACCTCGCCGAGATCGCGCTTGAGGCTGCGGCCGGCGCGGTGCGCCGCTTTGATCATGACGTTAATGACAGCGGAATGAAGCATTGGCGGCCGGCGAATGTCCGATGGGGTCGCTTCGCCTAGCCTTGACGGCGCTTCAACGCAAGAGGAAAGCGTCGTCGGCAAGCGCCGCTGGCCGCTCAGGGATGCTGGGCCTGCACCTCTTGTTTCTGCGCGGCGAGCCAGGTTTTTGCCGCTTTCTCCCCGGCGGCCCGCGTTTCCGGATCGAGTTTGTCGACAAAACCGTCGAGCTCAAGATCAGTCTCGCCGTTGGCGCGCGAGATCAGGTGCCATTTGGTGGCGTTGATCGGGCTTAGCGGGGCGCCCTGACCCCTGGACAGAATGAGCGCCAGCCGGTCCTGGGCGATCGCACTGTTGCGGAGCGCGGCTTTGTGGAAGATCAAAGCTGCGGCGGCTTCATTGCGTTCAATGCCGTCGCCGTTGAAAAGCGCGATGGCGAATTCGACCTGCGCGTCGGTATTGTCGGCGAGCGCGGCTTGACTCCAGAGCTTGACCGCCTCGTGCATGTCTTTGGGCACGCCGCGGCCTTCTTTGTAGAAGGTGCCGAGCGCATATTGCGCATCCGGGCTGCCGGCGTCGGCCGCGGTGCGCAGCAGTTCTGCCGCGCGCTTGAAATCCTGCGGAAACAACTGACCCTCGATATACAGCAGCGCGAGATCGTAGGCGGCTTGGGGATGATCAAGCTTGGCCGCGGAAGCGAGCCATTTGGCGCTGGCCTGACGGTCACGTGGTCCGGCGCGGCCGGCGAGCGCGAACATCGCGAGCGCAAACATGGCATTGCTGTCGCCACGCGCGGCGGCAAGTTTGTACCAGTCGGCGGCCTTGGTATCGTCGTTGGGCACGCCCAGTCCGTTGGCGTAAAGCTCGCCAAGGAGGGTCATCGACTTCGGGTCTTTGTCCTGCTCGACGCGTTGCTCGGCGAGCTTGAAAGCGGTGAGGAAATTGCCGCGCTGAAACGCGCCATAGGCCGGATCTAAGATCGCCTTGCTGAAGGGAGACACCGGCGCGGATATTGGAGCGGCAGCTGGAGCCGCCGCGCCTTTGCCGGCCGGCGCGACGGGAGGTCTGACTGCGGATTTTGCCGCAGGTTTTGCGGCGGGTGCCGGCGGCGCGCCGGTCTGTGCTTGCGCAAGAGGCGGAGCCAGCACGAGAGCTGCAATAAGCGCTGCCGCGCAAGCCGTCGTTCGCACGCTGGCCGCCGTCATCGCGCGACCGGCGTTGTGAGATGTCCGGCTGCGGCCGAGACAGCGGCCGCCACGTCTTGTGGCTCCGTCCATATCCATTCACCGAGGGCGACGAACTCGGCTCCCGTGCGCGCCAGTGCCGCGACCTCGTCGGGATGACCGGCGTAACCGACACAGGGTATTTCCAGAAGCTCCGCCCACCACAGCAAATGCTCTTCCACTTCATCGAACGACGGGCGGCGGCCGCGCCGATCAGGCTCGCCGAACATCACATAGTCGGCACCGGCTTCGCCCGCGAGCATGGCATCATGACGGCTGAAAAAGCCGCCGGCGCCGGCAATACGGTCAGGTTTCAAGAGCGGGAGCGCGGCGACAAAGGCCTCTATTCCGGCGATGTGGGCGCCGTCGGCGCCTGCGCGCGCCGCAATCTCGGCATGGCCCTCGATGAGCAGTGCGACATCACGACGCTGGACAATGGCGGCGATCGTCTTGGCGCGCTCGATCTGCGTGCGCTCGTCGCCATCCGCGAGCCGCAGCAACACGGCGGCGACATCGCCCGCGATCAAAGCTTGATCGATATGACGTGCAAACGACGCCGGATCTTCGATGCGAGGCGTGACGAGATAAAGCCGCTGGCGTGCGGCTTCTCCTCGCGTCACGCCGCTTTCCGCTCGAGATCGACTTTCCACTGCCCGAGCGTGGCAAGCCCGTTCATCATGGCGCGATGGCCGAAGGCGCGCTGCGCGGCCGCGACATTTTCCGATTTGCCGGACCAGGTCTTCTGCGGCGCCGCCTGCAGCGCGCGGCCGTAGGAAAACGAAACGCGCCAGGGCAGGGGGCCCATTTTGTTCATGGCGTCCAGATGTGCGGTCGCCTCTTCGTCGGATTGTCCGCCGGACAGGAACGCGATGCCGGGCACGGAGGCCGGCACGCAGGCTTTGAGCACCTTCAAGGTCTTCTCGGCCACTTCCTCGACCGACGCGCGCTTTGCCGACTTCTTGCCGGGCACGATCATGTTCGGCTTGAGCACCATGCCTTCGAGCGCGACGCGCTGATAATAAAGCTGCTCGAATACCGTCTTGAGCACCCATTCGGTGATCATGGCGCAGCGGTCGGCGTCGTGATCGCCGTCCATCAGAACTTCCGGCTCGACGATCGGCACGATGCCTTCCTGCTGGCACAGCGCGGCATAGCGGCCGAGCGCATGCGCGTTGGTCATGATGCAATCGTAGCTCGGGATGTTGGCGCTGATATCGATCACGGCGCGCCACTTGGCGAATTTGGCGCCGAGATTGCGGTATTCGGCGAGCCGCTCGCCGAGTCCGTCGAGCCCCTCGGTGATCAACTCGCCCGCGCAGAACGGCAGCGGCTTGGTGCCTTTGTCGACCTTGATGCCGGGCAGCGTGCCGGCTTTTTCGATGATCTTGACCAGCGGCGTGCCGTCCTTGGCGTTCTGCCGGATGGTCTCGTCGTAGAGGATGACGCCGGAAATATATTTCGACATCGCGTCCGTGCTGCGGAACAGCATCTCGCGATAGTCGCGGCGGCTGTCGGCGGTCGATTCGACGCCGAGCGAATCGAAGCGCTTTTTGATCGTGCCGGTCGATTCGTCGGCCGCCAGAATGCCGCGTCCGGGCGCCACCATGGCTTCCGCGACTTTATTCAATTCGCTGAGATTCATCGCGTCCTCCTCGACGTTCGTGCCGGCGGCAGCCGGCAAATATGCGCTGTCCGCAGACTAATCAGATGACGACGACGACACCATCAGGACCTTGACGCCGGGCAGCGTTTTCCCCTCCAGCGATTCCAGGAAGGCGCCGCCGGCGGTCGAGACATGGGTCAGCCGGTCGCGGACCGAAGCGGCGTTGAGCGCCGCCACCGTGTCGCCGCCGCCGGCAAAGCTGACGAGCCTCTTGGCCTCCGTCAGTTCGGCGACGGCTTCGGCGACGGCGAGCGTGCCGTTATCGAACGGCTCCAGTTCGAAGGCGCCAAACGGGCCGTTCCACACCAGCGTCTTAGTGCGGCCGAGCACCGCAATGACGTGCGCGACGCTTTGTGGGCCGATGTCGAGAATCATGTCGCGATCACCGACCGCATCCACCGAGACAACGCGCGAGGGCGTATGCGCGGCGAATTTCTCCGCCACGACTACGTCGACGGGCAGCACGATCTCGCGGTTCATCGCCTTGGCCTTGGCCATGATCTCCTTGGCCTAGGGGATGAGATCGGCTTCGCACAGCGACTTGCCGATGGTCTTGCCCTGCGCCGCGAGGAAGGTGTTGGCCATGCCGCCGCCGATGATCAGCATCTCGACTTTTTCCAGCAGGTGACGGAGCAGATCGAGTTTGGTCGAGATCTTGGCGCCGCCGACAATCGCCGCCACCGGATGCTCGGGTGTCTCGAACGCCTTGTGCAGCGCCTCAAGCTCGGCCTGCATGGCGCGGCCGGGATAGGCCGGCAGATTGGACACGGTCACGATCGCCGCATTGGCCGCATGTTCGCGATGCGCAGCCGAGAAAGCGTCATCGACATAGATGTCGCCGAGTGCCGCAAGCTTCCTGGCGAAGTCCTTGTCGTTCTTTTCTTCGCCCGGATGAAAGCGCGTATTTTCGAGGCAAAGAATGTCGCCGCTCTTCATTGAGGCGATAGCGGTCTCGGCTTTGGGGCCGACGCAGTCCTCGGCGAAGGCGACCGGGCGCTTGACGATGCGCGCTACTTCGGCCGCGACCTGGCGCAGCGACTCTTTCGGGTTCGGCCCTTTGGGGCGCCCGAGATGCGACAGCAAAATCACCTTGCCGCCCTTGTCGGACAGCTCGACGATCGTCGGCGCGATCTCCTCGATGCGCGTCGAGTCCTTGATCCTGCCGTCCTGCATCGGGACGTTGAGATCGACGCGGAGCAGCACTCGTTTGCCTTTGACGTCGGCGTTATCGAGATTGCGAAAGGCGGGCTTCATCAATACGCCGACACTGGAACTCATCGCGCTCACGGTCACCCCAGCTTGCCCATCGCCACCGCGGTGTCGATCATGCGGTTGGAAAAGCCCCATTCGTTGTCGTACCAGGACAGCACGCGGCACAACGTGCCGTCGATCACCTTGGTCTGGTCGGTGTGGAACACCGAGGAATGTGGGTCGTGGTTGAAGTCGCTCGACACATTCGGCGCGTCGGTGAAGCCGAGAATGCCCTTGAGCTGCTGTTCGGCGGCGCGCTTCACAGCGCTATTGATCTCATCGGTGCTGGTCGGACGCTTGGCGACGAACTTGAAATCGATCACCGAAACGTTCGGCGTCGGCACGCGGATCGAGACGCCGTCGAGGCGGCCCGCGAGCTCCGGCAGAACCAGGCCGACGGCCTTGGCCGCGCCGGTGGAGGTCGGAATCATGTTCAGCGCTGCGGCGCGCGCCCGATACAGATCCTTGTGCAGCTGATCGAGCGACGGCTGGTCGTTGGTGTAGGAATGCACCGTCGTCATAAAGCCCTTGTCGATGCCGATCGCGTCGTGGAGCACCTTGACGACGGGCGCGAGGCAATTGGTGGTGCACGACGCATTGGAAACGACGAGGTGCGCCTTCGCGAGCTTGTCGTGATTGACGCCGTAGACGACGGTCAGGTCGACCCCATCAGCCGGCGCCGACACCAGGACGCGCTTGGCGCCGGCATCGAGATGGGCGGACGCGGATTTTTTCGAGGTGAAAATGCCGGTGCATTCGAGCGCGATGTCGATGCCGAGCTCCTTCCACGGCAATTGCGTGGGGTCTTTGACCGCCGTCACTTTGATGGCGCCGTTGCCGACGCTGATCGTGTCGCCTTTGACCGTCACTTCGCCGGGAAAGCGGCCGTGCACGCTGTCGTAACGCAGAAGGTGCGCATTGCTCTCGACCGGGCCGAGATCGTTAATGGCGATGACTTCAATATCCTCGCGCTTGGCTTCGACTGAAGCGCGCAGGATGTTTCGGCCGATCCGGCCAAAACCGTTAATGGCAACGCGTACGGACATCCCGGTCTCCTGACAACGTTCGGCTGCCCTTGAAATGGCTGTCGGGCGGCAGCCTTATTTAATCACGCCTTCATAATCGAGCCAGCGCCGCCTCGGCCACCTTTTCAGCCGTCAGCCCGAAATGTTGGTAAAGATCCTTGTAGGGCGCGCTGGCCCCAAATCCGGTCATGCCGACGAAGGCTCCGGCCGAGCCGATGATCGCGTCCCAACCCTGGCGGATGCCGGCTTCGACCGCGACATTGACTTTGGCGTTGCCGATAATGGCCGCTCGTTTGCTCTCCGGCAGCGCGAAGAAAAGCTCGAAGCAGGGCACTGACACGACGCGCGCGAAGACCTTGCGATCGGCGAGGAGCTTTTTTGCCTGCATGGCGATGGCGATTTCCGAGCCGGTTGCGAACAAAGACACCGCCGCCGTGCCATTCTCCGCCGCGCTCAATTCATAGGCGCCAGCGGCGCAACGGTTGTCGGCGTCGAAGCCGAGCCGCAGTTGCGGCAGGTTCTGCCGCGACAGCGCCAATAGGCTCGGGGCATCCTTGGATTGCAGCGCGAGCTGCCAGCATTCGATTGTTTCGACCGTGTCGCAGGGACGGAACACTTTCAGGTTGGGAATGGCGCGCAGCGCCGCGAGCTGCTCGACCGGCTGATGCGTTGGGCCGTCTTCGCCAAGCCCGATGGAGTCATGTGTGAACACCAGGATGACACGCTGCCCCATCAGCGCGGCAAGCCGAATGGCCGGGCGGCAATAATCCGAGAACACCAGGAACGTGCCGGAGTAAGGCACGATGCCGCCATGCAGCGCCATGCCGTTCATGGCGGCGACCATGCCGTGCTCGCGTATGCCGTAATGGATGTACCGGCCGGCATAGTCGGCAGCGCTCAAAGGCGGAGTGCTCTTGGTGCACGTATTGTTGGAGGGGGTGAGGTCGGCCGAGCCGCCGATCATTTCCGGCAGTTTGGCGGTGAGTGTGTCGAGCGCGAATTCGGATGCCGCGCGCGTGGCGATTTCCTTCGGCGCGTCAGCAAGCTTGTGCTTCACCTCGTTGACGCAAGCCGCGAGCTTATCCTGAAAGTCGCCGCGCAGGCGCCGCTCGAATTCGGCGCGCTTGCCGGGATCGAGCGCGGCTAGGCGCTGCTGCCAGGCCGCGCGGGCGGGTTTGCCGCGCGCGCCGGCCGTGCGCCACTGGTCGAGAATGGCGGCTGGAATTTCGAATGGCGGCGAAGTCCAGCCGAGATTCTTGCGCGCTCCCGCGATCTCCTCGGCGCCGAGCGGGGAGCCGTGCACCTTTGCGGTACCGGCCTTGTGCGGCGCGCCGAAGCCGATTGTGGTGCGGCAGGCGATCATGGTCGGCTTGTCGTTGCGCTGCGCCGCTTCGATCGCGGCCGCGATCGAAGCGGGATCGTGACCGTCGATGCGGCTTGCCGCCCAGCCGGCGGACTTGAACCGCTCCACCTGATCGACGGAATCGGAAAGCGAGGTCGGCCCGTCGATCGAAATGTGATTGTCGTCGTAGAGCACGATCAGCTTATTCAGCTTCAGATGGCCGGCGAGCGCGATCGCTTCCTGGCTGATGCCTTCCATCAGGTCGCCGTCGGAGCAAAGCACATAGGTCGTGTGATCGACGACGTCGCTGCCGAACACAGCGGCGAGTTGGCGCTCCGCGATCGCCATGCCGACCGCGTTGCCAAGCCCCTGGCCGAGCGGCCCGGTGGTGGTCTCGACGCCGGGCGTGTGGCCGTGTTCGGGATGGCCGGGCGTGAGCGAGCCAAGCTGCCGGAACCGCTTGATCTCGGCGATGGTCATCTTCTCGTAACCGAGCAGATAGAATAGCGAATAGAGCAGCATCGAGCCGTGGCCGGCGGAGAGCACGAAACGGTCGCGGTCCGGCCAGTCCGGGTCAGCCGGGTCGAATTTCAGGAAACGGGTGAACAGCACCGTCGCGACATCGGCCGCGCCCATCGGCAAGCCGGGATGGCCCGAATTGGCCTTCTCGACTGCGTCCATCGCCAGCGCCCGGATGGCATTAGCCATGCGGTCGTGGTCGGCTCGTGAGAGAGGGGCCACGCCGGAGGCGGGAAGATTCTGAGCCTGCGCGAGACTGGCGCCCGCCGCGGCAACTCGATCCGGCATCGTCATTGTACAGGCCTAAGTGAGGTGGCTCAAAGTCGGCCAAGCCGGCGTTGGACAGGCCAAACGCGGCGCGAAGATCGGCTGCCGCGATCGTGGAAAGTGGCGGGGACAGATAGCATGCGAGGCCCTTGAGTCAAATGTCGCTACCCCGTGCGCGATATGCGAGGCGAAGTCATGCACAAGCTTGCTTGGGGAAAACGGTCTGATCGTTGACGCGTTCCCTCGATACGACGTAAAGTTCTCGTGGTAAACGATTGCCGTCGCACAATTTTTGCGCTCAATGTGACGGCGGGGATGGCCGCGGTGAATGGCCAAATTAGTGACGCCGATTCAATCGAGGTTGCGACGCGGCGCTTGGCGTTGGCACTGGACGCCTTGGACGCGGCGGCGGAACGGCGATCCGAGGCCGATCGCGGCGAGGCATTGCTCGCCGACCAGGTGCAGGCGCTGGGTAGCGACCGGGCGCGGCTTGCCAGCGAGCTTGACGAGGTGACCGCGCGGGCCAGGACGCTGGAGACCGCCAATCGCGAGGTCATGCAGCGCATCGAACAGGCGATCGAAACAATTCGCGATATGTTGGTAGCGAATGAGTGATCTTGGCAGTTAATCCTAGCAGGGATGTTGCGTGCGATCTTCAAGTGATCTTTGAGGCGACCTTGCCCAGGGAAGCGAGCTGGCAAGTGACATGAAGTTCGGACGTAAAGTTCAGGCGTCAACTTGAGACGTCGGATTCAAGTGGCGTAGGCGTTTGCGTAACGGAGCTCGGGGCTTTGGCGTAATGGCTCAGGTCAACGTCACCATCAACGGGCGGCAGTTCCGCATGGCTTGTGAAGACGGCCAGGAAGGCCATCTCATCGAGCTTGCCCGCGATCTCGACATGCGCATCAGTGGCTTGCGCGGCAAATTCGGCGAGATTGGCGATACGCGGCTCACCGTGATGGCGGCGCTCACGGTCGCCGACGAATTGGCCGAAGCGGGTCTTCGGCTCAAGCGCCTGGAAGAGGAGCTTGCCGCGCTGCAAGACGCCCGTGTGCTGACGTCAGATCGCAACAAGGCCGCCCAAGCCTCGATAGCGGCAGCGCTTGGCGCTGCCGCTGAGCGCGTCGAAAGCATCACCAAGAAGCTCAATCAGACGATCGGCAATAGCGGCGTGGCGCTTGGCTAGCTCACTGTGCTTGCCGTCCGGGTGCGCGGGAGATTCGCGTTCGCCCGCTTTGCGCACTACATTGCGAAAGCGGGGCTGCCTGGTGCGTAGGAGCCAATTCTCCGGGGCCTTACGATCCTGAAGGGAGCTGTCCCTGGCCGGGCCCCTGGGTTCGGTCACATGGCGCCCACCTACTTATGTAGGTTCCCGGGATCAGAGCTCTTACGGCCGGTGCGGCTCCGCGCTCAATTTCGGTATGACGCCATCAGTGATTTCATCAACCAATATTGAGGACGCGAAGGCCGCTCTTCGCCGCGAGGCGATGGCGCGGCGCGATGCGCTGCCGGCGGATTCACGTCAGGCGGCGGTCGCGGCAATCGCGGCCCAGAAATTTCCGCTCCCGATTGCGCCCGGCACGATCGTCTCCGGCTTCATGCCGATGAAGACCGAGATCAATGCGCTGCCGCTGATGCGCAAGCTTGCGGAGGCGGGCGCGCAACTGGCGCTGCCGGTGGTCGAAGGCCGCGGCAAGCCGCTCACCATGCGGGTGTGGCGATGGGGCGAGGAGCTCGGCTCCGGCGTCTGGGGCATCCGCGAGCCGAAGCCCGACGCCGCGCGTGTCGATCCCGACATTCTCCTCGTGCCGCTTCTTGCCTTCGATCGCGCGGGATATCGCCTCGGCTATGGCGGCGGCTATTACGATCTCACCATTACCGGCTTGCGCGCGCGCACGCCGACCACGGCCGTGGGCATTGCATTCGCGGCGCAAGAAGTTTCGCGCGTGCCGACGACGCCCCGCGACGCCCGCCTCGATCTCGTGCTAACCGAGCGCGAGGTGATTGATCTGCGAGGCCATTGAGAATGCGAATTCTGTTCATCGGCGACGTCGTCGGCCGCAGCGGCCGCAGCATTGTCTGTGAGCGGTTGCCGAAACTGGTGCGCGACTGGAAGCTCGATCTGGTCGTGGTCAATGGCGAGAATGCCGCCGGCGGTTTCGGCATCACCGAAGCGATCTACCGCGAATTGCTCGAAGCCGGCGCTGATGCCGTCACGCTGGGCAATCATGCCTGGGATCAGAAAGAAGCTCTTGTCTTCATCGAACGCGCGCCGCGTCTGGTGCGTCCGATCAATTATCCGGCCGGCACGCCGGGCCGCGGTTCGGCCGTGGTCGAAGCCAAGAACGGCGCGCGCGTCCTCATCGTCAACGCCATGGGCCGCGTCTTCATGGATCCGCTCGACGACCCGTTCTCCGCGGTCGATCGCGAATTGATGGCTTGCCCGCTGCAGCATAGCGCCGACGCGATCATTGTGGATTTCCACGGCGAGGCGACCAGCGAAAAACAGGCGATGGGTCTCTTTTGCGACGGGCGGGCAAGCCTCGTTGTCGGCACCCACACCCACGTTCCGACCGCGGATCTTCGCGTACTGCCGGGCGGCACCGCTTATATGAGCGATGTCGGCATGACCGGCGACTTCGATTCCGTGATCGGCATGGCTAAGGACGAGCCGCTGCAGCGCTTCATCCGGCGGGTGTCGTCGGCGCGCTTCGAGCCGGCCTCGGGCCCGGCGACCTTGTGCGGCGTTGCGGTCGAAACCGATCCCGCGACCGGGCTTGCCAGCCGCGTCGGCGCGGTGCGGCTCGGCGGCAGTCTGGAACAGGCGAAGCCCGAATTTTGGGGCTGAGGCCGTGGTGCCTTCGGCTTTATTTTCGCAACTCTCCGTCTTATAAGGCGGGCCGCATCAAATCAGACCCGTCTTGCGCGTGAGCGCCGCGCGCCGTCATACGGAGACCGGAAGAGCAAAGCATGGCCGGACATTCACAGTTCAAAAACATTATGCACCGCAAGGGCCGGCAGGACGCGGTGAAGTCGAAGCTGTTCGGCAAGCTCGCGCGCGAAATCACGGTGTCGGCCAAGCTCGGCACGCCGGATCCGACGATGAATCCGCGGCTGCGCGCAGCGATCATCGCGGCGCGCGCCGAGAACATGCCGAAGGACAATATCGAACGCGCCATCAAGAAGGCCGCCGGCAATGACGACGAGAATTACGAGCAGATCCGCTATGAGGGTTATGGCCCCTGCGGCGTCGCGGTGATCGTCGAAGTCCTGACCGACAATCGCAACCGCACCGCGGGTGAGGTGCGCGCCTCGTTCACTAAGAGCGGCGGCAATCTCGCCGAAACCGGCGCGGTGTCTTTCATGTTCGATCATGTCGGCGTCATCGAATACGACACTAAGACCGCGAGCGCCGAAGCGATGTTCGAGGCGGCGCTCGAAGCCGGTGCCGACGACGTTGTTTCCAGTAAGGACACGCACGAGGTTTACGCGGCATCGGACAGTTTCGGTTCAGTCGCCAAAACGCTTGAGGCGAAATTCGGCGAGCCGAAGAAGGCATCGCTGGTGTGGCGGCCACAGAACACCGTTGCCGTCGACGACGAGCAGGGTGAGACGCTGCTCAAGCTGATCGAAAACCTCAACGATCACGACGACGTGCAAAACGTCTATGCGAATTTCGAGATTTCCGACGAGCTCGTGGAGAAGATGAGCGCGTAACCACCTCGTCTAGCTGATTGCAAACAAAGCGACCGCGGCGACTGCAATCGCGAGTCCGGCATATTTCTTGGTGTCGAGCCGCTCGTGAAACATCACGGCACCGAGCAGGGCGGTGAACACAAAGCTCATCTGCGCCACCGGCACGAGCACGCTTGCCGGCCCAAGCGCGAGCCCGTGCATCAGCGCGACGAAAGCGCCGAACAGCGCCAGCGCGGCGCAGGCCGCATAGGGCCAGATGGCGCGCGGAATCCGAAAGCCGTCTTGGCGCGACAGACCGAAAATCGTTGCGAGTGTACAAAACACCCAGGCCTGCGCCGCCACAATGGTTTCCGGGACCGCGCCGGCCTGCGGGCCGACCTTGTAGAACAAGTTGGTCAGCGCCATCGCCGCGGTCGCGATCAGAACGCGGATCAGCGACGGCAGACTCGATTTGCCGCCTTGCTCGCCGGCTTCCGCGAGCAATAGCCACGCGGCGACGAGCGCGCAGAGGAGAGCAAAGGCTTTCGCAAATGTCAGTGTCTCGCCGAGCAGAAGGATCGCGAGCGCCGCGGTGATCGCGAAATTGAGCCGAAAGATCGGCGCATTGGTGCTGACCGCGCCGCCTTGCAGGCTGCGGGTGAAATTGAACAGAGCGATGAACAGAAAAAATCCGGCGAGCCCGCCCCACAGTGCTGAAAGGTGTGGCTGCAGCGTTCCAGTCAGCCAGGCATAAAACGTCACTCCCGGGCGGAAGATCCAGGCCTGCGCCATCAGGAATTCTTCTGCCGTAAAGCCCGCGGCCGCGCCGCACTTATAGATCAGGTCGCTCAAGCCGAAGCAGAGCATGGCGCCGAGCGCGAAACCGATGCCGGGTGTCATGCTATTCTGCCTGGATAGGTGTTCGGGCGGCCGGTCTTTGGTCTTTGCTGCGCCTCCTTATCAGCCGGAGCGCAGCTGCGCGAGGCAGGCGTCGGCATTGCGGCCATTCCCTATTCAAAATGCTATCACCACAATCATGGTCACCCGCCCGATTCGCATTCTCGGCATCGATCCCGGCCTCCGCCGCACCGGCTGGGGCGTTGTCGAGATCGTGGGCAATCGGCTGAGTTTTATCGGCTGCGGCTCGGTGCTGACCAATGAGCGCGAAGCGCTCGCCGTGCGGCTTCTCACTATCCATGACGGGCTGATGCGCATCCTCGGCGAGTTTCGGCCGGACGAGGCCGCCGTCGAGACGACCTTTGTCAATAAAGACGCCACCGCCACGCTCAAGCTCGGCCAGGCTCGCGGCATTGCCATGGTGGTCCCGGCCAAAGCCGGCGTTCCGGTCGCCGAATATGCGCCGAACCTGGTGAAGAAAAGCATCGTCGGCGCCGGTCATGGCGACAAGACGCAGGTGCGGATGATGATCGGCGTGCTGTTGCCGAAAGCCGATCCGGCGTCGCATGACGCCGCCGACGCGCTTGCCATCGCCGTGACACATGCCCACCACAGAACAAGCGCGGCACTTCATGCGGCTTTAAAGGTTGCGGCCTTGAAGGTGGCGGCACGATGATCGGCAAGCTTAAAGGCATCGTCGACAGCTATAGCGAGGATGCGGTCATTCTCGACGTCAACGGCGTCGGTTATCTGGTGCATTGCTCGGCGCGCACGCTGCAGGAATTGCCACGCACCGGCGAGCCCGCCGTGCTGGCGATCGAAACCCATGTCCGCGAGGACCAGATCAAACTGTTTGGTTTCACCAGCGACATCGAGCGCGAATGGTTCAAATTGCTGCAGACCGTGCAGGGCGTCGGCACCAAAGTCGCGCTCGCGGTGCTAAGCACGCTCAAGCCAGCCGATCTCGCTTCGGCCATCGCCATGCGCGACAAGGCGATGGTTGCGCGCACGCCGGGCGTCGGACCGAAAGTCGCCGAGCGCATCGTCACCGAGCTGAAAGACAAGGCGCCGGCCTTTACCGATGTCGATCCGACGCTGGTGCGGCTGTCCGGCGCGCTTGACGAAAAGCGCGCGCCGCGGCCGGTCGCGGATGCGGTTTCGGCGCTGATCAATCTCGGCTATGCCCAGCCGCAGGCCGCGGCGGCAATCGCTGTGGCCGCCCGCAGCGCTGGCGAGGACGCGGAGACGACGACGCTGATCCGGCTCGGCTTGAAGGAACTGGCGAAGTGAAGCGCAGCAAGAAGGTCGGCGGCAAGCTCGGCAGGGCCGACCAGGAACTGATTGCCGCCGCGGTCGCGGCGATCAAAGAGCGCTATCGCGACGACTGGCAAGAGGTCGGCGCTGCGCTGCGCACCCGTTCCGGCACGATCTTCACCGGCGTCAATCTCGATGCCTATCTCGGACGGATGGCGGTCTGCGCCGAGGCGGTCGCGCTCGGCCGCGCCGTGGTCGATCTCGGCGATGCCGGAATTGATACGATCGTCGCGGTGCGGCATCCGCCGTCCGATGAGAAGGACCAGACCGTCAAGGTCGTGTCGCCCTGCGGCGCCTGCCGCGAACTGATTTTCGACTATGACCGCAAAGCGCGTGTGATCGTGCCGAACGGCGAGGCGTCCATGGTGGTGCCGATCGCCGATCTTCTGCCCAACAAATATAGCCGGGGGTCGGAACGGTGAGCACGAGCCCAACCAGTCTCGACCGCAAGTTGGTGACTCCGGAGCGCCGCGAGGACGACGTGGCGGAGGCAAGCTTGCGCCCGCAGCGTCTTGCCGATTTTGTCGGCCAGGAGCAGGCGCGCAAGAATCTCTCAGTCTTCATCGAAGCAGCGCGCGCGCGGCACGAGGCGCTCGACCACGTGCTGTTCGTCGGGCCGCCAGGCCTCGGCAAGACGACGCTGGCGCAGATCGTGGCGCGCGAGCTCGGCGTCAATTTCCGCGCCACGTCGGGGCCGGTGATCGCCAAGGCCGGCGATCTCGCCGCTCTCCTCACCAATCTCGAAGAACGCGACGTGCTGTTCATCGATGAAATCCACCGGCTCAATCCGGCCGTCGAGGAAGTGCTCTATCCGGCGATGGAGGACTTTCAGCTCGATCTGATCATCGGCGAGGGGCCGGCGGCGCGCTCGGTCAAGCTCGACTTGCAGAAATTCACGCTGGTCGGGGCGACGACGCGGGCCGGGCTTCTCACCAATCCGCTGCGCGATCGGTTCGGCATTCCGGTGCGGCTCAACTTCTACACGGTCGCCGAGCTCGAGCAGATCGTCAATCGCGGCGCCCGCGTACTCGGCATGAAAATAACCGGCGACGGCGCCAACGAGATCGCCCGCCGCGCCCGCGGCACGCCGCGCATCGCCGGGCGATTGCTGCGC
>JBAUCK010000283.1:0-2184 GCA_049677525.1 Xanthobacteraceae bacterium | reverse complement strand
CCGTGTCGAACCGTCGCTCCTCAAAACGGCGCGACCGCTGTCTCGAACTGTCCGGTCACGTCGCCGCTCAGATCGATATTATCGGGATGCAGCGTCATCACCGGGGCTCCCGCCTCGAAGTTGAGCTTTTTCAGATCGATCCAGATGACATTCGGTGCCGTGGTCAGTTCGAAATAATAGCGCCGATTCGTCAGATCGCTGACGGTTCTGTACTCCGTGTCAAATGTGGACCCGTTGACCGGCGCCCCGAACGGAATCGATACATTTCGGATCAGACCGAACATGCCGGCCACTCCCGCGCGCTCCGTCTTCGGCTTCGTCAGAACAGAAAGAAAATAAGTGGCGCGTTGAAAACGGTCGCGCGGATTAACGTTGCCGGGAACCTGGGTCTCCATTGTCGGATTTTTGTAATCGCGTTTGCTCAGTAGTTTGAGCTGCTCATCATAGGCGGGCGCGTTGGTCATCACCTGGAACTGACGGCCGTGATGAACGACGAGTTTGCCGCCAATGACTTCGAGAATCGCGGAGTCGCCCGTTGCATCTTCAAGCGCCAGGTGGACGGTTGCGTGCTGCGTCTGCCCGTTCTTCTCAATCTCGATTTTCACCACTTGAATCCTTTCAAGGTTTGCAAGCGCCTCGTTCACCGTCGCCGAGCTGTCCAGCGCATATTGCGCCCATAGCGCGGCCTGAAGTCCGGGCCTTGAAGTGTCGCGAGGTCCATAGTCAGCCGGCGGAAAATAAAGCATGTGCGCCGCGAGACCGCGTTCATTGACACCATCGGCGGAGCCTACTCCGTAGATCGTGGTGACAACGCTGCCGTACCTGGAAGTCCATTTGAGAGGATTATCGCCAATCACTGTTGCGGGACCAGCACGGCCGCCATCATGCGCGAGCCCGCGCGGCAACACGGTGAGAACCGGCTCCGTGGTCGTCGCCCAGTCCATGCTGCGGGCGACCAGCATTGAGCCGCCCTTGTCGTTCGCAAAAATTCGCGTGCAAGCGTCGGCACATTGAGCGGCAATGCCAACAGCCAGGGCAGCCGCTGCGGCCCGTGTTGCGAACGCCCAACCTTTTCCGGCTTTCATTCCTAGCTCTCCTCTGGGTTCGGAGGAGAGGACGCGCGTCATTTGTGCCGTTGTCTACGTCGGCGACCATCCGGCCGCAAAATGGAGGATGAGCGCTGCCGCAAGGCCGGGAAGCAGGCCGCGGCCAAGCGCGCACTCAGTCCGCAGGTCAGGGCCGACGCCCTACGGTTCGTGACCGAATGGAACGAGCGCCAGGCCCAACGGGCGCCGCTTATCCGGTTTCCAAGCGATGGCTGTCGTCGTTGGCGTTAATGTGATGGCGACAATCACGTTATGGAGGGAAGCTGCCCGCAAACCGCCGAGACCGAATAAGATTTTCCTGAAGACCCTGCTGCGTAGCAACCCCATTATCCCAAATCATGATCCAACAAAAATCGTCGGTTCGCTTGCTTACATTTGATTCCGTTGCTGGCTTTCTTGCAGACATTGCGATGCACGCGTGTGACGCAATGCTCGCGTCGCAGCAGCGATTTGGCTGTGCGCGGCATCCCGCATCGGCCAAGGGGCTGAACCAACCGGACGTCGTCGGCTCGCACGAGACGCGGCGCCCACCGTCCGCCCTGCCCTCGGCAGCTGGGCGCGTCGCCTTTGCGCCTATGCTAAAAGGCTGGGTTTCCGATTCTCACGCACGCGAGGCTGTCATGCTCGATTGGCTCACTTGGCCCGCCGATTTGCTCCTGAACGCGGGCGGCGTTGTTGCAGGTTGGTTTGTTTCCAAAGACACGACCAGCTTCACCGTCATTCAGATGGGGTTTGGAACGCTGGTGCTGGCGGCTGTCGTGTCCGCGATCGTATTTTGGCAATCGTTGGTCGAATTTTGGCGATCGCGCTGGAGATCCCACGGATGAGACCCCTGACAGACGGGGCACCCACCGTCGCCCCTCTGGCGGGATTGAGAATTGAGATTCAGCCTGCTCCGAAAACCTCCACCGAAACCTCGCCCTAGAGCCAATGTCGATCCAGTGCCTGCTATTGCAAATCCTCACGCCATCAAGGTTCGCTAAACCATCGAGTGGTTTCACATTTTATTTGCCGTTTTTATTTTCGCCTTCTTTAGCGGCCGATGGCAAAAAGCGTGCGAATTATAAAAAGGAGCCAA
>JBAUCK010000282.1:0-28907 GCA_049677525.1 Xanthobacteraceae bacterium | reverse complement strand
AGGCGACAGGAGCGAGCGGCGCGGGTCGTGGCACCGCCGGCAGATCGGCGGCCTGTGCACTCAATGCGCCGGCCAGAGCGGCCATACCGAGCGCGGCAATGAGCGTGGCACCCCCGCTGAGCGGGCGCGAAATCACATGGATATTCAGCTTCATCCCCGACTACTACCCTTTTGCGCTTATGCTGCGCATGGCCCGAAACGGCCGGCGCACCCCTGCGCCGGTCGCGCCAAACAAGCCGAGCTCTTCGGACAAAGCATGGTCGATCGGTGGCCGCAGATGGTTGATTGGTGGCGAGAAAATGGCCGCCTGTCGCGCTGCCACGCCGGCAACGCGAAGCGCGCGAGCAGTCTGGATTTTTGATTTTAGTGCGTCGCGATCGCCGATGCGTAGACGTCCGGCTTGAAGCCGACCAGCAATTTGCCGCCGCCGAGATCAAGAACCGGGCGCTTGATCATGGAGGGCTGCTCGAGCATTAGCGCGACGGCTTTCTTGGCATCAAGCCCGCTCTTGTCCTTGTCAGGCAGCTTGCGAAACGTCGTGCCGGCCTGATTGAGCAGCGTCTCCCAGCCGACTTTTTTGCTCCAGGTTTCGAGCCGCTCGCGTTCGATGCCTGCGGTCTTGTAGTCGTGAAAGTCGTAAGTGGCGCCGTGCGTGTCGAGCCAGGCGCGCGCCTTCTCCATCGTGCCGCAGTTTTTGATGCCGTAGATCGTGAGCGACTTGGATTTCGCCGAACCTGACTTGGCCATATTGCGCTGCCCCCGGAGCAAATCTCAGCGCAACGATACGACAGATTGCGACCGTCCGGGAGCGTTTTCAGGCTTGGTCGGGTGCGCGGCTCTCGATCGGCCGGGCAAAGACGGCGAGCGCAACCAACGTGCCCACCGCGCCCGACAACAGATAGCCGCCCGACGACATCAGGCCGAAGCGGCTCGACATGTAGAGCGCGAGGAAGGGCGCAAAGGCGGCGCCGACCAGCCACGCCAGATCCGAGGTCATGGCGGAGGCCGTGTAACGATAGCCTTTGGAGAAGCTCGATGCGACGGCGCCGGAAGCCTGGCCGAAGGACAGGCCGAGCAGGATGAAGCCGAGCACAACGAAGATCGATTCACCGACTTCGCCGCCGTCGAGCAATTGCGGGGCAAAGGCGCTGAAGGCAGCGATCGCGCCGGCGGTGACGCTCAGCAACATGCGCCGGCCGTAGCGGTCCGCGAGCACGCCCGAGGCGATGATCGCCACGACGCCGACCGCGGCGCCGACCGACTGAATAATCAGAAAGCGCGCTGGCGATTGCGGCGTGAACAGAAACACCCAGGACAACGGGAACACCGTCACCATGTGGAACAGCGCGAAGCTCGCGAGCGGGGTGAAGGCGCCGACGACGATATTGCGCCCTTCCGCCTTCACGGTGTCCGCTACCGGCGCCGGCTCGAGATCGCGGCTCTCGAATTGCCGCTCATATTCCGGCGTGACGACGATGCGCAGCCGCGCGAACAGCGCCACCACATTGATGGCGAAGGCGACGAAAAAGGCGTAGCGCCAGCCCCACTCGAAGAAATCATCCGCCGAGAGATTGGCGACGAAATAAGCAAACAGTCCGCTCGCCACCATGAGGCCGAGCGGCGCGCCGAGCTGGGGGATCATCGCGTACCAGCCGCGCTGCCACTCCGGCGCGCTCATCGCCAGAAGCGATGCCAAGCCGTCCCAGGCGCCGCCGAGCGCGAGCCCCTGCCCGACCCGGAACAGTCCAAGCAGCACCGCAGAGCCGGCGCCGATGTCGGCGTAACCCGGCAGAAACGACATGGCGACGGTCGAGCTGCTGAGCAGAAACAGCGCAACGGTCAATTTCACGCCGCGGCCATAGGTGCGGTCGATCGCCGTGAAAATGACAGTGCCGATCGGACGGGCGACGAAAGCGAGCGCAAAGATCGCGAACGAATAGAGCGTGCCGCGCAGCGCATCGACCTGGGGGAAAACGAGCCGCGGAAACACCAGCACCGAGGCGATCGCATAAACGAAGAAGTCGAAGAACTCCGACGTTCGGCCAATGATGACGCCGATCGCGATCTCACCCGGATGAAGCTCGTCGTGGCCGGTCTTCACAAATCCTGGATCCCGTTCGACCACCGTAGATGACGCCAATGTACCCTCCGAGAGCATGCCTCGCTCGTCCGTGTGTCGGACGAGCGAAGGCCAGTGTCGCCTGTACCGCGCGCCCGCCGATGAGCCGGTGACGACTCACTGAAAGGCCACATACTGCAATGCACAATAACTGCTTTGCTGCAACGCGGCTATAATTGCGGCACTATGCCGTAGAATTGGCATTGCATTGTAAAATATCAGCCATATCATCGATGCTGCATTGCAGCTAGCCATTGATATTGCAGTGCATTAAAGCGGCTGAGTTAGGGGCGGCCAGACGCGGAACCAAGCGCGGAACGTGCAATGCCCGCATTGTTAATAGGACCTGTCTTGAAGCGCCTTCGTACCCTCGCTCCGGCCCTTGCCCTGCTGCTTGTTTTTGCCCTGCTGGGCGGTTGCAATCTGGTGGTTCTGGACCCTTCCGGCGACGTTGCCGCCCGTCAGCGCGACCTTCTGATCGAATCCACCGGGCTGATGCTGCTGATCATCGTGCCGGTGATCGCGCTGACGCTGCTCTTCGCCTGGCGCTATCGCGCTTCCAACAAGGCTGCGACATACGCGCCGGACTGGGACCACTCGACACAGCTCGAACTCGTGATCTGGGGCGCGCCGCTGCTCATCATCATCTGCCTCGGCGCGATGACATGGATGGGCACGCATTTGCTCGATCCGTATCGGCCGATCGACCGGCTCGCCTCGGGACGTTCGCTCGGCGGCGCCAATGCGCGGCTCGAAGTCGATGTCGTCGCACTCGATTGGAAATGGTGTTCATCTACCCGCAATTGGATATCGCCACCGTCAATCAACTCGACGCGCCGGTGAACCGCACCGTCGATTTCCGCATCACCTCGTCATCGGTGATGAATTCGTTTTCCATTCCCGCGCTTGCCGGCCAGATCTATGCGATGCCGGGCATGGAGACGACACTCTATGCAGTGATGAATCAGACCGGGACCTATGACGGCTTCTCCGCCAATTACAGCGGCGCGGGCTTCTCCGGCATGCACTTTCCGTTTCAGAGTCTCACCGGCGACGACTTCGACAAGTGGGTCGCACAGGTCAAAGCCGGCGGCGGCGCACTTGGCCGCAGCGATTATCTCGAGCTCGAAAAGCCCAGCGAGAACGTGCCGGCGCGCGGCTATGCCAGCGTCGCGCCAGGTCTTTACAACGCGATCGTCAATGAATGCATCGAGCCCGACAAGATGTGCCTCAACCGGATGGTCGAGATCGACCGCAAGGGCGGGCTTGGCCTCAAAGGCATCAACAATGTTCTGCCGCTCGCCTACGACAAATTCGCCCGGCGCGGCGCGCTGGGGCCCGAGGCGACCTATGTCGCAAGCCTTTGCGACCCTGAGCATCAGATGGGCATGAGCGCCGCGGCGGCTTCTCCCGGCGCCGCGACACAAGCTTCGCCTGCTGCCGCAGCACCTGCTGACGCATCGCCGCTGCGCGGCGCCGGATTGCCGCGGCCGCCGTTTGCGACGCTCCTCGGTTCGCCGGCGCCGCAACGACCGACATCCACTTGGCTGCCGAGACCGCCGCCGGAGACACCGGCGCCGCGCCGGCCGTCCAACACCTGACATCGCGCGCACTATGCTTGAAAACAACTCAACGCTCCTGAAATTCATCTTCGGCCGCTTCACGCTCGACGCGCTTCCGATCCACGAACCGATCCTGGTCGTCACATTCATCATGGTGGCGCTCGGCGGCACGGCGGTGCTCGGCGCGCTGACTTATTTCCGGCTGTGGGGCTATCTGTGGCGCGAGTGGTTCACCTCGATCGATCATAAGCGCATCGGCATCATGTATATGGCGCTCGGCATCATCATGCTGCTGCGCGGCTTTGCCGACGCGCTGATGATGCGGGCGCAGCAGGCGCTCGCCTTCGGCGGCTCGGAAGGCTTTCTGCCGGCGCATCACTACGACCAGGTCTTCACCGCCCACGGCGTGATCATGATCTTCTTCGTGGCGATGCCGATGATCGTCGGCCTGATCAATATCGTCGTGCCGCTGCAGATCGGCGCCCGCGACGTGTCGTTCCCGTTCCTCAATAATTTCAGCTTCTGGATGACGGTCGCCGGCGCGATCATCGTCATGATCTCGCTGTTCGTCGGCGTGTTCGCACGCACCGGTTGGCTCGCTTATCCGCCATTATCGGAGTACGCCTATAGTCCCGATGTCGGCGTCGACTATTACATCTGGGGCTTGCAGGTCGCGGGCCTCGGCACGCTCCTATCGGGAGTGAATTTCGTCTGCACCATCGTCAAGCTGCGCGCGCCCGGCATGACGATCATGAAGATGCCGATTTTCACCTGGACCGCGCTCTGCACCAACATTCTGATCGTTGCCGCCTTTCCGGTGCTGACCGCGGTCCTCGCGCTGCTGACGCTCGACCGCTATGTCGGCACCGATTTCTTTACCAACGACTTCGGCGGCAACCCGATGATGTATGTGAACCTGATCTGGATCTGGGGCCATCCGGAGGTTTACATCCTGATCCTGCCGGCCTTCGGCGTGTTTTCCGAAGTCACCGCGACCTTCTGCGGCAAGCGGCTGTTCGGCTACACCTCGATGGTCTACGCGACCGTCGTCATCACCATCCTGTCCTATCTGGTCTGGCTCCATCACTTCTTCACGATGGGCTCGGGCGCCGGCGTCAATTCGTTCTTCGGGATCACCACGATGATCATTTCGATCCCGACCGGCGCCAAGATGTTCAACTGGCTGTTCACGATGTACCGCGGCCGCATCCGCTTCGAACTGCCGATGATGTGGACGATCGCCTTCATGATCACCTTCGTCATCGGCGGTATGACCGGCGTGCTCCTCGCCGTGCCGCCCGCCGACTTCGAACTGCACAATAGCCTGTTCCTGATCGCGCATTTCCACAACGTCATCATCGGCGGCGTGATGTTCGGCATGTTCGCCGGCATCAACTACTGGTTCCCCAAAGCGTTCGGCTTCAGGCTCGATCCGTTCTGGGGCAAGCTGTCGTTCTGGTTCTGGGTGGTCGGTTTCTACTTCGCCTTCATGCCGCTCTACGTGCTTGGCCTGATGGGCGTAACGCGCCGGCTGCGCGTGTTCGACATCCCCCCGCTGCACATCTGGTTCATCATTGCCGCGTTCGGCGCGCTGCTGATCGCCGCCGGCATCGGCTGCTTCCTGGTGCAGATCGTCGTCAGCGTGCTCAAGCGCGAAGAGCTCCGCGATACGACCGGCGATCCGTGGAACGGCCGGACGCTGGAATGGTCGACGTCCTCGCCGCCGCCGGCTTACAACTTCGCCTTCACGCCGATCGTCTACAGCGCCGACGCGTGGTGGGACATGAAGGAGCGCGGCTATCACCGCCCGCTCGCCGGCTTCAAACCTATTCCGATGCCGCGCAACACGCCGACCGGAATCATTCTCGGCGGGCTAAGCGTCGCCTTCTCCTTCGGCATGATCTGGTACATCTGGTGGCTCGCGGCACTCGGCTTCATCGGCGCCATCGCCGTCGGCATCGCTCATACCTTCAACCACAAGCGCGAATACGACTTCCCCGCGGACGACATCGCCAGCACCGAAGCCGAGCGGACGCACCGCCTCGGGGCGCAGGCGTAACATGAGCACGTTGACCGCAACCGACGACGCCTTCGTCGCCACCCCCGACACCGCAACCGAGACCCACGGCGCCGTGACCGCGCCGCGAAAGACCCTGGAAGCACCGAGCTTCTACGTGCTGGACGAGCATCCGCATCCGGCCGGCTACAGCACCATGTTCGGCTTCTGGATTTACATTATGAGCGACTGTTTGCTCTTCTCGGTGCTGTTCGCGGCCTATGGCGTGCTCGGCGGCAATTATGCCGCGGGCCCCTCGCCAAGGGATCTGTTCGATCTACCGCTGGTCGCGGTGAACACAACAATGCTGTTGCTGTCGTCGATCACCTACGGCTTCGCGATGCTGGCCATGCAGGACAATCGCGCCGGCCGTACGCAGATGTGGCTCGCCGTCACGGCGTTCTTCGGCCTTTGCTTCATCGGCATCGAACTCTACGAATTCGCCGATTTCATCGGTCAGGGCGCGACGCCGCAGCGCAGCGCATTTCTCTCCTCTTTCTTCGCGCTGGTCGGCACCCACGGCCTGCACGTCACCACCGGCCTCGTCTGGATGACGGTCTTGATGGTTCAGGTCGGCAAGCTCGGCCTGATCGAGGCCAACCGCCGCCGGCTGATGTGCCTATCGATGTTCTGGCACTTCCTTGACATCGTCTGGATCGGCGTCTTCACCTTCGTTTACCTGATGGGAATGCTGCGATGAACATTGACGCGCATGCGGCTCACGATGTCGCCCACGGCAGCGACGGCCACGGCCATAGTGAGGATCATGGGCTTCATCTGACGCTCGACGGCTATCTGATAGGCTTCGGGCTGTCGGTGATCCTCACCGCCATTCCGTTCGGGCTCGTGATGTCGGGCGTGCTCGAAAGCAAGACGGCAACGGCCTTCGCCATCACGATCCTCGCCATAGCGCAGATCGTCGTCCACATGGTCTATTTTCTGCACTTGGATGCGAAGTCAGAAGCCGGCTGGAACATGATGGCGCTGATCTTCACCGCTGTCATTTTGATCATCGCGCTCACCGGCTCGCTGTGGATCATGTACCACCTGCAGCAGAACATGGCGCCGATGAATATGAGCACGCTGCCTTAAAGCGGGCCAATGCAGAGCGGCAGCGGAGTTGTCTCCGCCACCGTTGCATCGACCATCTTTCAGTAAACGTCAGACCTGCCTGACACCACCGTCGACCGCGAGATTGATTCCGGTCGAATAGCTGTTGTCATCGAGACCGAAAAACAGTGCCGCCGCGGCGATTCCCTCTATGCGGCCGAGCCAGGGTCATAGACGTGAATCCGGCTTCAATGCATCGGATGGGTCGTTATTGAACGTCGGTAGATCGGTTTTGAACGCCTTGTATACGTCGTAGGCACCTTTAAGAATCTTCCCGTTCTGGCAGAACATCGATTTGTCGGTGATCGCTCGCTTATGGCAGATGAAGACGTCGGTAGGCGCGGCGAGCTGGCCAACATCAATCTCGACCACATCTACATGAATAATCCCGTGTGGCGGCGACCATTCATTGCCCTCGACAATAACGACGTATTTGCTGCTCTCCCTCAACTGATCCTCAGTTTTCCTTTCGCGATTATAGAGGAATTGATGGTCGGTCATCCCCGCCTCATGAGAGCTTATGAAGACGCGCGCGCGGGCTACTTGAAATCCGCAATAGCCGAGATTGTACGTCGCGTAATGCCGAGCGCTGAGGTTTACGAGCGCGTCATCTGGAGCGATCCAAAGACAGGAAAAGGCTTCGAAAATGACGTCGTTGCCCTTATCGGCAATACGATCTTTCTCTTCGAAGCGAAAGCAGGACGCATCGCAGATGCCGCCCGGCGTGGCGGAGCGCTAAGCCTAGAGAGAAACTTCAAAGAGTTATTCGTCGAACCAGGTGAGCAGGCTTACGGATAACGCTGTATTCTTATTTCTCCGACGTTCACGGGGGAAGACTTTTGACGGGGTAAGCTTTTTTAGAATGGGTCAACAGCAAGGGCCAAAGGCTTCGTAACTGCTAATCCAGCACCATTTCAACTTCTGTTTGCCTCATTTACACAAGGTATCCACTGCACATTTCGATGCGGCTGGCGCCTTCTGCGGCGCGTCGTCTTTCGGCAAGCTTGCAAGCCATTTCGCCCGCAGCATCGACGGCCGGCCAGGATAGCGTTCCTCGAGAAAGGCCGCGGCGGCCACGCGATCGATCCGGAAATGGCGGAAATCCTTCCGCAGCTCGCACCAGCCGATCAGAAGGCGCACCGCCTCGTGATAACCGACGACGATCGGCCAGATGACGCGCTCGGTCTTGCGGTTCTCGGCGTCGAGATAAGTCAGCGCAATCTTGCGGCCGAGGCGAATCCAATTGCGCGCCTGCGCCACATCGAGCCCGTCGGGCGGAATTTTCCAGCCCGGCGGCGTGCGCGCGCCGGCGTCGATGACCAGCGGCCGCAAGTTTTCCGGGATGGTCGCCGCGACCTTGGCCATCAAGTCGCGCGCGGCAAGGCGCGCTCAACGGTGTGGAGGCGTTTCTGAGGGTCGCCCAGCACAAAAGCTTTCGCGGCTGCGGAGCTTGGTGTCACGCCGTCGGCGATGAGCCAGGCGGTACGCGCGCTCGAGACGCGCGTCGGCGCCGCACTCTTCATACGCACCACGCGCAGTGTTGGCCTCACCGAAGCCGGCGAACGGTTCCTTTCTCGCGTAAACGGCTTTCGAGGAGCTCGTCGCCGCAAGTGAGGTCGTACGCGATCTCGGCCACCTTCTTTGCCGTCCCGATCATCGCTGCGATAGGCACTTACGATATCGGTTCGCTGAGTGCTGACGGCTTGGCACGATTGATAATATTCAGTCTAATATACGTCGTATTACCCGTGCCTTATGCTCTTCTCCTATGTGTCGCTTTCTACAAGCCTGCATGGAAGACCACCTTCGCGGCATTCCTCGCTCCGACAGTGACGTTGGTCAGGGACGCGTTGAGCCGGGAATTCGCATCGCCATTGAAGTTGTAGACGGTCAATGCCCCCTGGTACACATTGACACCGTACTTCTGCGGCTGCTCGCTGTAGCGGCGGCTATCGCAGGCGGCAATGTGCAGTCCGTCCACCACGAGGTTCAGATTGTCCGTGCCCGCGCGAGTGAGAATCGAGACCTGTCCCGTCACGGCAAGGTCGCTGAGGGCAATGGTGCCCATGTCCGATATCCCAGCCTGCGTGTAGATGGCACAGACACTGGGCATCGCTATGATGGTGATGCCCGAAACCTGATTGTTGGCGGTCAGCCCGATACCGTCCCCGTTGCTGAAGCTGAGGACGCAACGGTTCTTATCCCTCCCCGTCAGCGAAAACCCCGGCGGCAAAGTGATCGAATAGGGACAGGCCACAGAAGTCTGAAGATCGAGATTGCGAGGCTCTGCTCCCCTGACAGCGCGGACATCAGCGTTGCGAGGGACGTGACGGGTGCGCTGGGGCTATTCATAAGGGCCTCCTTCAGTGGGCCGAGAGTATTTGAGCTCACGGACGCGGTAAGACTATCGGCCACTATCACTGGTACAACATCGCATCGAGCGCGCTGGTCTATCCCACCTTATCCCACACCCCTTCATTCCCACTCGATCGTGCCGGGGGGCTTGCTCGTCACGTCATACACGACGCGGTTGACGCCCTTCACTTCATTGATGATGCGGGTCGCGACGCCGCCGATGAAGGCCATGTCGAAAGCATAGAAGTCGGCCGTCATGCCGTCGGTCGAGGTCACGGCGCGCAGGCCGACGACATAATCATAGGTGCGGTAATCGCCCATGACACCGACGGTGCGCACCGGCAGCAGCACGGCGAAGGCTTGCCAGATGTCGTCGTAGAGCCCCGCGCGGCGGATTTCCTCGATATAGACGGCGTCGGCGCGGCTCAGGATTTCGAGCCTTTCCTTGGTAATGCCGCCCGGGCAGCGGATGGCGAGGCCCGGGCCGGGAAACGGATGGCGGCCGACGAACACATCCGGCAGGCCGAGCTCGCGGCCGAGTGCGCGCACCTCGTCCTTGAACAATTCGCGCAACGGTTCGACGAGCTGCATGTTCATGCGCTCGGGTAGGCCGCCGACATTGTGATGTGACTTGATGGTGACGGAGGGCCCGCCGGTGAACGACACGCTCTCGATCACGTCAGGATAGAGCGTGCCCTGCGCCAAGAAATTCGCCAATCCTTTTCCATCATTTGCGATCTTCTTGGCTTCGGCCTCGAACACGTCGATGAACAATTTGCCGATGGTCTTGCGCTTGACCTCGGGATCCTCGACGCCATCGAGGGCTTTGAGGAACATCTCCGACGCATCGACGTGCACCAGCGGAATATTGCAGTGGCCGCGGAACAGCGACACCACGTTCTCCGCCTCGCCAAGCCGCAACAGCCCGTGATCGACGAATACGCACGTGAGCTGCTCGCCGATGGCCTCGTGAATGAGAACCGCGGCGACGGCTGAATCGACGCCGCCGGACAGCCCGCAAATCACCCTGCCTTTGCCGACCTGGCGGCGGATTTTTTCGATGGCCTCGTTTTTGAACGCGCGCATCGTCCAGTCGCCGGTGCAGCGCGCGATCTTGCGTACGAAATTGCGCAGGATGGCGGCGCCGTGTGGCGTGTGCACGACTTCGAGATGGAATTGGGTGGCGTAGAATTTGCGCGCCTCGTCGGCGATCATGGCGATCGGCGCATTGGGCGAAGTGGCGATCACCTTGAAGCCCTTGGGCGGCGCAGTGACGCGATCGCCGTGGCTCATCCACACCGGATATTTCTGGCCGACTTCCCAGACGCCGTCGAACAGCGGCGTCGTGTCGGTGACCTCGATCTCGGCGCGGCCGAATTCGCGATGATGCCCGGCCTCGACCTTGCCGCCAAGCTGCTGCGTCATGGCCTGCTCGCCGTAGCAGATGCCGAGAACGGGCACGCCGGCGTCATAGATCGCCTGCGGCGCGAGCGGCGCGTCGCGGTCGAGCACCGAGGCCGGACCGCCGGACAAGATGACCCCTTTCGGCTTCATCTCGCGGAACGCGCTCTCCGCTTTCTGGAACGGCACGATCTCGCAATAGACTTTTTCCTCGCGCACCCGCCGCGCGATGAGCTGGGTGACCTGCGAGCCGAAATCGACGATCAGGATCTTGTCGTGGGAGTGCGAATCGTGCCGCGAATATTGCGCCATAGTGGGTTCTAAGGCAGGCGCGCTGGCCTGTCGAGCCGGGGCAGATGTCATTTTGGATCAACCAGAACAGTCATCTAAACAGAACGCCGCAACACACTGACGAAAAACCCATCGGTGTCGGTCCGGCGCGGCGTCATCAGTAGGCCTTCCTCCGAAATAAGCACAGCACGGCCGAAAAGATAGGAGCGCTCGCCCAAGGCCTTGACCACATTGGCGGGCTTTTCCACGGAAAAATCGGCATGGCGGCCGACAAAGGCCCGCATCTGGTCGCCGTTCTCTTCCGCCAGCACCGAACAGGTCACATAGGCGATCCGGCCGGCCGGTTTGACGAGGTTTGCGGCGCGTTCCAGCACGGCCTCTTGCTGCTTGAGGCGCTCGGTGAGAGCGCCGGGGCGGATTCGCCATTTGGCGTCGGGGTTGCGCCGCCAGGTCCCGGTGCCGGTGCAAGGCGCGTCGATCAGAACAAGGTCGGCGCGGCTGGCGAGATCGCTCAACGCGTCTGCCTCGCCTCTTGGTGTGCGCACCTGGACGTTGCGGGCATCCGCGCGCAACAGCCGATCATGGATCGCCACCAAGCGGCGCTTGTCGCTATCCGTCGCATAGATCTGCCCGTGGTTTTCCATTGCCGCGGCAAGCGCCAGCGTCTTACCGCCGGCGCCGGCGCAGAGATCGACCACCTGCTCGCCCGGTTCTGCCGCCGCCAGCACAGCGGCGAGCTGCGAACCTTCGTCGTGGATTTCGATCTGGCCCTTCAGATAGGCCGGCTCGGCGTGAATGGCCGGGCTCTTGGCGTCGGCGGCGAGCCGGATGCGAAGGCCCATCGGCGACCAGCGCGCGGGCTCGGCGCGGAGATGGGAAAGTTTCGGCGTAATATCGTCGCGGCTCGCCGCAAGCGTATTGACGCGCAGATCGAGCGGCGCGCGGCTTGCAAGCGCCTCGCCTTCCGCAGCGCGCTCGTCGCCAAACGCGCGCGCGAAATAAGGATCAAGCCAATCCGGATAATCGCCCTGAACATGGGCCGGCGCATCCGCAAGCGTGCGGCTCTCGAGCGCGGACTTTTCCGCTTCCGTCAGCGGATCCGGCGCAAAGCGCGCGCCGCTGCACAATGCCGCGATGTCGGCAGTCGAGAGCCTGCGTTCCCGGCGCAACATGCCGATCAGTACCGCGCGCGCAGCCGCCTCGCCCATCAGCCAGGCCGATGACGCTTTTCGGCGCAAAGCATCGTAGGTGAGACCCGCGATCGCGGCCCGATCGCCCGAGCCGGCGAAGCGATGCGACAGGCCCCAATCTTTCAGCGCATCCGCCCCCGGCCGGCGCCGCGTCTCGATGTCGCCAAAAACCTCAATGGCGGCCGAGAGCCGCGCCGAAGGCGTCATGATCGCATCATGGCAGCGTCAGCACCTCGATAATGTAGACCCCCCACATGATCGCGAGCACCACCGCCGAGACCGCAAACAGCGCGCCGCGCAGCCGCACGACATTGCTGGTCACGTAGACGAAGGCATGCAGCACGCGGAAGATCACAAAGATCCAGGCCAGCACGACAAAAGCAACGCCGGCGAGATGCGTGATGTATTCAAGAATTGTCAGAACATAGAACAGCACCGGCAATTCGAACTGATTGGAAAACGCATAACCGAATTGCGTGGTGCGTTTCGGCCAGTTCGGCTCGCGGAGCGAGATGTCCTGCGGCCGTACTGCGCCAGAGCCGAAATCGCGGGTGCGCATCGGCGCGAGAATAAACAGTAGCACAAAGGTGAGCACCACCTCGGCGAAAAGCGGCAGCAGGATTGCTTGAACGGACATTGCTTGCCCCCAATGGAACAAATCGTCCTAACATGGCCTATGTTCTGCTGCCAATGACGGCACGCGGACCTTAAAGCTTTACGCTGATCGCCGTTTCACCGTCAGCGTCGATGAGCGCGCTGCGCCAGGATTTGCCGTCGAACAGCGCTTTCCGCACGGCGTCCGCTGTACCACCATGGTTGAGATTGGCGGTGATCAGCGTGCCGCCGGTGCGCAAGAGCCCGCGCAGCGTCTTATGCAGCGACGTCACCGGCGTGCCGCCGTCGAAAAACGCCACGTCGTAGCCCGGATCGAGCGTCGGCAGCACGCTTGCGAAATCGCCCTCATGCACGGTGATGCGGTGATCCATGGCGGCAGCGGCGATATTGTCGCGGGCAAGCCCAACGTGATCGGGATCGCGCTCGACCGTATCGACGGTGGCATCGGGCGCACCGGACGCAAACGACAGCGCCGTGTAGCCAAGCGCGGTGCCCAATTCGAGGATGCGCCGGGCGTTGGCGGCGCCGGCCAGAGCCGCGAGCAGCGGGCCGTTGCTGTAAGGATAAGCGCCGCAGCCGTGCTTGGCGCGATGCGCGTTGGTCGCGGTACGAATTTTCGCGAACGGATCGGCGGCCGGTCCGGTCATCGGAGCGCTTTACGTCCGGCTCGGATAATTCGGGCTCTCGCGCGTGATGGTGACGTCGTGGACGTGGCTCTCACGCAAGCCGGCGCCGGAAATGCGGACGAACTCCGCTTTGTCGTGAAACTCTTCCATGTTTTTCGCGCCGACATAACCCATCGCCGCACGCAATCCGCCGGCGAGCTGATGAATCACATTCGCCACCGGGCCCTTATAGGGCACCTGGCCTTCGATGCCTTCAGGGACCAGCTTGAGCGTGTCCTTGATCTCTTGCTGGAAATAACGGTCGGCAGAGCCGCGCGCCATGGCGCCGACCGAGCCCATGCCGCGATAGGATTTGTAGGAGCGGCCCTGATAGAGAAAGACTTCGCCGGGCGTCTCATCGGTGCCGGCGAGCAGCGAGCCGACCATGGCGCAATCGCCGCCCGCGGCGAGCGCCTTGGCAAGATCGCCGGAAAATTTGATGCCGCCGTCGGCGATCACCGGCGTCTTGGTTTCGCGCGCCACCGCAACCGCATCCATGATCGCGGTGAGCTGCGGCACGCCGACGCCGGCGACGATCCGTGTGGTGCAGATCGAGCCCGGACCGATGCCGACTTTGATTGAATCAGCGCCGGCATCGATCAGCGCCTTCGCTCCTTCCGCCGTCGCCACATTGCCGGCAACAACTTCAACCGCGTTCGAAATGCGCTTGATGCGGCTGACGGATTCCAACACACGCCGGGAATGGCCGTGCGCGGTATCGACGACGACGAGATCGACGCCGGCCTGAATGAGCGCTTCGCTCCGCGCATAGCCGGCCTCGCCGACCGAGGTTGCAGCCGCCACGCGCAGCCGGCCCTGCTCGTCCTTGCAGGCATTGGGATTGGCTACCGCCTTCTCGATGTCCTTGACGGTGATCAGGCCGACGCAGCGATATTGGGTGTCGACCACCAAGAGCTTCTCGATGCGGTGCTGGTGCAGAAGCTTCTTGGCTTCGACCTGATCGACACTTTCACGGACCGTGACCAGCCTGTCCTTGGTCATCAATTCGGAAATCTTCTGCCGCGTGTCGGTGGCGAAGCGCACGTCGCGATTGGTGAGAATACCGACGAGCTTGCCGGGAGCTTTGCGCTGGCCGTTGCTTCCGCCCTCGACAACCGGAATGCCGGAAATGCGATTTTCCTGCATCAGCGCCAACGCCTCGGCGAGTGTCGCCTGCGGGTGAATGGTGACCGGATTCACCACCATGCCGGATTCGAATTTCTTCACCTGCCGCACCTGCGCGGCCTGTGCGTCGGGCTCGAGATTGCGGTGGATGACGCCGATGCCGCCGGCCTGCGCCATGGCGATCGCCATGGCGGATTCGCTGACCGTATCCATGGCCGAAGCAACGATCGGAACGTTGAGCAGGATATTGCGCGTGATCCGCGAGCGGATGTCGACTTCCGACGGCATGACGTCGGACAGGCCGGGCTTCAACAGCACGTCATCGAAGGTATATGCTTCGCGAAAAGCGTCTTTTGAAATCGCCGCCATTGCCAACTCCGCATGGCCCCAATCCGGGGCCTGCATATGGGGATAACGCCTCGCGGACGGAAGGACTTTTGACCTTCATCCGACTCGTTCCAGGCGTTCACGGCCCGCTTTTGGGTTGGCGGTGGCGGATAGCATGCCTTGACCGCAATTGATAGGCCCCCTGCGCGGATCGGGGGCGAAAAACGGGGCAAAAACAGGGGGAAATGCGATGAAGCGGGGCATCAACCGTCGCCAATTCGGCAGTGCTATGTCGTGGGGTGCTTTGACGATGGGCGCTGCGTCGTCGGGCGCGGCGCTGACCGGCGCCCGGGCGCAGGCGGAGCCGGTGAAGATTCGCATCGGCTGGGTGGTGGTGCCGGCGTCGACCGCGCCGCTGGTGCTGGAGAAAAAGGACATCCTCACGCATTTCGGCAAGTCCTATATCGCCGAAGCGACACGGTTCGAGGGTACCCCGCCGGTGATCACGGCGCTCGCCGCCGGCCAGCTCGATGTCGGACCCCTCGCCTTTTCTTCCTTCGGGCTTGCCGTCCAGAACGCGCGCATGGACGACCTACGCGTGATCTGCGACGAAATCCAGGACGGCGTCCCGGGCCACGGCAGCAATGAATTCATGGTGCTCAATGACGGCCCGGTGAAAACCGTCGCCGATCTCAAAGGCAAGGTGCTCGCCACCAACGCCATGGGCAGCGCAGTCGACATCGCGATGCGGGCGATGCTGCGTCGGAGCGGCCTCGAGGCCAACAAGGACTACACCGTCATCGAAGCGCCCTTCCCCGCCATGCACGCCATGCTGGCCGAGCACAAGGCGGATCTGGTCAGCGCGGTGCCGCCATTCTCGCTCGATCCGGAGCTGCGCGGCATGGCCCGCACATTGTTCACGCAGAAGGACGCGTTCGGCGTGACGCAGCTGACGATGTGGACGGCGCGCACCGGTTTTATTGCGCAGAACCGCGCCGCTTTGGTCGATTTTCTCGAAGATACGATCCGCGCGGTGCGCTGGTTCACCGATCCGAAGAACCACGACGAAGCCACAGCTATTGTCGCGCGCCTGATCAAGGTGCCGCCTGAGCGGGTCGGTTGGGCCTTCGGCAGCCGCGACCAATTTCGCGATCCCAACGGCCTGCCGAACCTTACGGCGTTGCAAAGCAACCTGGAGCAGCAGAAGGAGGTCGGCTTGCTCAAGGACGATATCGACGTCAAGACATATGCCGACTTGAGCATGGTCGAGGAAGCGGCCAAACGGCTGACATAAATTCGGCGGACATGCTGCCGCCTAAACCGCTGCGAGGCCCAAAACCGCTGATGCCGCCGTCAAAGTCCTACGACCGAATGGTGCCGTTGATCATTGCCACGGCGCTGTTCATGGAAAACATGGATTCGACGGTCATCGCGACCTCGCTTCCGGCCATTGCGCGGGCGCTGGTCACGAGCCCGCTGACGCTCAAGCTCGCCGTGACCTCCTACCTGCTCTCGCTCGCCATCTGCATCCCGGCGAGCGGCTGGACCGCGGACCGTTTCGGCGCGCGCAACGTCTTCCGCTTCGCCATCTGCATCTTCGTGCTCGGCTCGATCGGCTGCGCCGCGTCGCGCTCGCTCGACCAATTCGTGCTGGCGCGCATTTTCCAGGGCATGGGCGGGGCGATGATGACGCCGGTCGGCCGGCTCATCATGGTGCGCGCCGTGGACAAGGGAAATCTCCTCAACGCCATGTCGCTCGTCACTATGCCGGCTCTGATCGGTCCGATCGCCGGGCCGCCGCTCGGCGGCTTCATCACCACTTACGCGTCATGGCATTGGATCTTCCTCATCAACGTGCCGATCGGACTCGTCGGCATCGTGCTGGCGTCGCGCTATATCCCTAATGTGCACGTCGAACATCGCGACCCGTTCGACTTTGTCGGCTTCATTCTTTCCGGCCTCGCCATCGCCGGGCTCGCGTTCGGCCTCTCGGCGATGGGGCTTGAATCGCTGCCGGTGAGCGTGGTCGCGATACTGATCTGTGTCGGCGCCGTGTCCGCCGTGGCCTATGTCATCCATGCCAAACGGACGCCGGCACCGATCCTCGATCTCAATTTGCTGCGGCTCCCAACGTTCCGCGCCAGCGTGGTCGGCGGCTTTCTGTTCCGGCTCGGCATCGGCGCGCTGCCGTTTCTTTTGCCGCTGCTTTTGCAGATCGGATTCAATCTGACACCGTTCCAATCCGGCCTCATCACCTTCACCACCGCGCTCGGCTCGTTCTTCATGAAGGCCGCGGTCGCGAGCGTCTTGAGCCGCTTCGGCTATCGCAATGTGCTGATCTACAATGCGCTGATCTCAAGCGGCTTTCTGCTTGCCTGCGCGACGTTCGTGCCGGGCATGCCGTTCTGGGCCATGATCATCATTCTTCTATCCGGCGGCTTTTTCCGCTCGCTGCAATTCACCAGCATCAACACGATTGCTTATGCCGAAATCGAGCCGGCGAAAATAAGCCGCGCCACCGCCATGGTCGCCGCGGCCCAGCAATTATCGCTATCGACCGGTGTCGCCGTCGGCGCGCTGGTGGTAGAGACGACGCTGTGGCTGAAGCATTCAACGACGATGACGGCTGCCGATTTTCCGCCGGCATTTATTGTGGTCGGCCTCTTCGCGGCGAGCGCAATGTTCATCTTCATGCAGCTCGCGCCGGATGCCGGATCGGAACTCTCGGGGCGCAAAGCAGCCGAGGCGGACGTGGCGAACAAGACTGCTTAGGATGCGCGACGCGCTAAATCCGCTGTTCCCGGCAGGCACGCCATTGGCAGGCAGTTTCGACGAACCCGACCTCAAGCAGCGTAGGCGATGGGAACGGAGGGCTCTTTGTCCCATTCGACAATGGGATCGTAGCCCCAGACCCAGTCGGCGGTCCCGTGGACACTGCCCTTGCCGGCGACGATTGACGCCTTCTGCGCCGAGCTATCGTGCATGTGCTTGAAGCGGGCATTGGAGAACGACAGTCGCTGCACCCCATGAACGCGAGGAATGCGGACACCTCGGAAACTGGTGAAGGCCTCAAGCGGGTTGCTGGAAGCCTGGAGCCAGCGCGCGAGGATGTAGGCGTCCTCGAACGCCTGGCAGGCGCCCTGCCCGGCGTTGGGTAGCATGGCATGCGCTGCGTCGCCGATGAGCTGGATCCGGCCGCGTCCCCAGTTCTGCGTCAGCGGCCGCGTGAAGAGGCCCCATTTTGAGCATTCGGTCACGAGACTGAGTAATTTCGCGAGCCGCGGCTCCGGTTCGGGAAAGCTCAACCGCATTTCGTCCGGATCGCCACGGGTCGACCAGCCCTCCTCTACCCATTTGTCGGTGTCTTCCTGCGTGACGATGTTCACGAGCTTCTCGGCGCGGATGTAATATGCCAGGAGATGACGACCGGGACCCACCCACTGGATATGTCCGGTCGGCTCGAGCACATCACGCGGAACATCGCGGCTGTTGAGGAGCGCGCGCCAGACCATTTGCCCGGTATAGGTCGGATTGTCTTGGCCGTAGAGAGCTTGGCGGATGACCGAGCGCACGCCGTCGGCACCGATCGCGAATTCGGCCTCGACCTTGGCGCCGTTGGCGAAAGCGAGTTCGACGCGATCGCTTCGCTCCTCGATCCCGACGAGTCGATGGTCCAGATGGACCAAGCGGCGATCCAGTCCGCCTGCCAAAACATCCAGCAAGTCGGCGCGGTGAAACGTGTAGTACGGCGCGCCGAGATGGGCCGCGGTTTTGCGCCGGTCATTGAATTCGAGAAACTCACCGGTTTGCATATTCCGTGTGTAGATGCCCGGCGAGGCAAGGCCTACGTCGGCGATCTTTTCGCCCAGCCCGATGGCGATAAGCGCCCGCGTTGCGTTCGGGGCAATATTTACGGCTGCACCGACCTCTCCCAAGGCGGGGGATGCTTCAAAGACTTCGGCCTCAATTCCAATGCGGGCCAGCGCATTCGCAGCCGCCAGTCCAGCGAGACCGCCCCCAACAATCGCCATGCGTATCATAATGTGCATCACTCCATAGAGCAGCGTGCGCAAGAGCCTGCCGAACAAAGCCCACGCGACGACCCGCAAGGGTCCACAATATTAAATAGCGTGAGCCGATTGTCGATTCCCTGACGCTCCGGTCAGACGCCGGCGCCCCCTCGACCCAGTATACAACACCGGCCAGCAATGGGGATTTTGCGGCAGGAGAAACTCGTCATAGATTGCTACCGCGGTTCGCTGGCGTCAGTTTCTGATGACCCGGATTCGCGTGTTCGGGAGGACGCCATGAGGCTAAAAATAGCCACGGTTTTGCTCGCGCTCGGCGCGCATCTGCTGTTGCTTCATGGCGCGCAAGCGTTTCCGGATCTGCCGATCAAGCTGGTTGTCGCGTCGCCTGCCGGATCGCCACCGGACGTCATGGCGCGGCTGGTATCGGACAAGATGGCGAATACTCTCGGACAGCCTGTCATCGTGGAGAACCGTCCCGGGGCCGGCGGCACCATTGGAGCCAAAACGGTCCTCACCGCAGAGCCGGACGGCTACACGCTGCTGTTGGGAAGCACGAGCACGCTGCTCATCGCGCCTGGGGTTTACAAAAATGTCGGCTACGACAATGTCGGCTACGACTCAGCATCGTTTGCGCCGATCGCCCGTATCGCGGACACCAGCGAGATTCTCGCCGTGCACCCGTCGGTGGCCGCCAAATCCGTAGCCGAATTGATCAGCCTGGCGAAGCAACGGCCGGGCGAGTTGAACTATGCTTCCGCCGGGAACGGAACTTGCCGCATATCGAGGGCGAACTGCTGAAGGCGAGCGCAAAGATCGAAATGAATCACGTGCCTTATCGCGGCGGCGGCGAGGCGCTGACGGGCCTCTTGGCCGGACAAGTCCAGGTCATGTTCTCCGTCCTGACGCAGATGCTGCCGTATATCCAGGAAGGCCGCCTGGGGGGATTGGCTATTTCAAGCGCAACCCGCAGCAAGCTTGCACCGGAAATTCCGACGATGGTCGAGAGCGGCTTCGACCAGTTCGTCACGACCTCGATCAATGGAGTTGTCGCTCCCCCCCCCAACACGCCCATCGAAATCAGACGGCAGCTGAGCGAAGCCGTAAAAGCCGCGCTCGCCTCGGCGGACGTTCAGCGGTCACTCGCGAACATCGGCGGCGAGGCGCGACCCTCGTCGCCGGAAGAATTCGCGTCTTACCTGGCAGGGGCCCAACAGCATTGGGCTCACATCATAACAGCCACACACATCTCGATTGATTGAGGGCCCGGAATGGATCGGCCCCGGCCGTCGTCTGGTCAGTGTTTTTCCGGTAGTCTCTGCAGATAGTTCTGCCATGGCCTATCGGCGTCAAAATTTTCCGTTGAATTGAATTCCAGTTCCGATTCGTTCAAGGGCGTGATCTTCGAACTGAGCGCCAACGCGGCGCTTAGCGCCTGCGCGTCGATGTGGGTGTAGATGGTCCGAACGGTGGCCTCTTGCACCGAACGTCCCACAACCGTATCGCCGTGACCTCGCATCAAGATGACTGGATTCGCACCAAGCGACTTGGCGAGCGCATCTCCCAATTGCGAAGTGCGGACCAACATGCCGCGCTGCTTGTCGGACGTGTTCGCATCGCGGATTTCGAACAGCGGCGTTTCCGGCGGCAAGAAACCGGCTTGGGCCACCACGGGCTTCAGTGCGACGCCGGCGACGCCGAAGGGGATAAACCGCCAAATCGTGGGTATGGATCACGGACTGGACATCGCTCCGGGCCTTGTAAATTTGACAGTGAATATAGCGTTCGCCGTTCAGGCGCGGCGCGTCGGCTGAGATGGGCTTGCGGTCGAGTCCGACCTCGACGATGTCGTCCCGGGTGACGAGCGCGAGCGCCATGGCGCGCGGCATAAAAAAGTGCTCGGGATTCTTGGCGGAGCGCGCGCTGATGTGACCGAAACTGTCCAATATCCCTTCATTCGCCAGAATGTGGCTTGCAGTCACGATATCCGCAATGCGGGCTTCATCATCGTTGGCTGGATGGCTTTGCGCGACACGGGACGGCCGAGAAGGCGGCGGCGAATAGGAGCGCGGCGCACGCAACGATCGTTTCTCTCATGAACATGACACGCTCTATGCTTGAAGTTCAGTATCAGTTTCGCGAGTCCGTCGCGCTTCGGCCCCGAAACCCTTTGGCCAACAGATAAAGCTCGGCGGAATCGGTGCGGCTTGCCGGCGGTTTGACGTGCTTGACGGTTTCGAAGTCGCGCTTGAGCTCGGCGAGAAGCACCGTCTCGGTGCCGCCTTGCAGCACTTTGCAGAGAAACGAACCGCCCTTGTCCAACACTTCGCGCGCGAAATGCGTTGCGGCTTCGGCCAGCGCCATGATGCGCAGATGATCGGTCTTGCGATGGCCGGTGGCATTGGCCGCCATGTCGGACAGCACTAGGTCGGCCTTGCCGCCGAGCATATCCTTCAGACGATCGGGTGCCGTCTCGTCGAGAAAATCGAGTTTCAGGAATTCGACGCCTGTCATCGGCTTGAAGTCGAGAATGTCGAGCGCGATGACGCGGCCAGACAGCCCGATGCGCTGCGCGGCGATCTCGCTCCAGCCGCCGGGCGCGGCGCCGAGATCGACGACGCGGCCGCCCCGCTTGAGCAGGCGATATTTGTCGTCGATCTCGATCAGCTTGAAGGCGGCGCGTGAACGAAAACCTTCCTTCTTGGCGCGCGCCACATAAGGATCGGCGAGCTGGCGTTCAAGCCAGGTGCGAGATGACAGCTTCCGGCGTTTCTGATCCTTCAGCCGCGCCATCAAAAACCCTTGCGTTGGCGCAGGTCGACCCGGTGCCTACTTTTCCAGGACATACGCTAGGCCTCTCCCCACACGCCGTCCTCGCGCATCATTTCGACCAGCATGCCCTCGCGCAATCCGCGATCGGCGACGCGCAGGCGCGGGCATGGAAAAGCACGGCGAATAGCGTCGAGGATGGCGCAGCCGGCCAGCACTAGGTCGGCGCGCTCGGCGCCGATACAAGGGTTCGCCGCGCGCTCGTCAAAGCTCATCGCCATCAGCTCATCGACGACACCGGAAATCTCGACATCGGACAGCCAGCAGCCGTCGACGCGCCTGCGGTCGTAGCGGCGCAGCCGCAGATAGACGCCGGCGATCGTCGTCACCGTCCCCGACGTGCCGAGCATATGGAAGCTGTCGAGGCCGGAGCGATGGGCGGTCGCAAAATTGTCGACAAAGCCCGCCACCTCATCGACCATGGCATCATAGATGTCGCGCGACACGACCTTGCCGCCGTAGCGTTCGGCAAGCGTAACGACGCCGACGGGCAGCGAGGCCCAGCCGACGATATCGGGCGCCGGCGGGCCGCGCCGGCCGGGACCGGAGCGGTTGAGCCGCACCAGTTCGGACGAGCCGCCGCCGATATCGAACAAAATGACGCCCGACGCAGCCGGGTCGAACAGTTCGGTGCAGCCGGTTGCCGCCAGCCGCGCCTCGGTCGCGGAATTGATGATCTCGAGTTTTAGTCCGGCTTCCTTGGCGACGCGGCTTCTGAATTCCTCGCCGTTCTCGGCGGCACGGCAGGCTTCCGTGGCGATGAGCCGCGCCCGCATCACGCCGCGTGCCTGCATCTTGTCGCGGCAGACCTGCAGAGCCTCGACCGCGCGCGTAATCGCCGCCTCGCTGATACGGCGCGACGCGGCGACGCCCTCGCCCAGACGGATGATGCGGGAAAATGCGTCGACGACGCGGAAGCCATCGCCGGTCGGGCGCGCCACCAGAAGCCGGCAATTATTGGTGCCGAGATCGAGCGCCGCGTAAGTCGCTGCGGAACGATCCGGCGCGCGCCCGTCGTTGCGATGGGCATCGCGCCGAAAGCCATACGGTGATCGGCGACCCCAGCGAGGCCTGTTCGCACCCCCCCGGGCGTCGAGGCCGCCCGGCGGAGGAACCTCGTCGTTCATCTATGCCTTTCCGCCGTGCCGGAGCCCGTTTTGTCCAAAACGGCTCGACAGCACGGTCAATAACCGAGCCCAGATCGGGCAAACTGTAACAGGGGTGGCAGCGGGGGCAAATACTGGGCGATTTCTGCCCAAAACCGTGCCGTTTGGGCTTAGGTGCCATGTTCGCCGCCCAGTTGCCGGGGGCCGCCAACTCCATTATTTCAGCGTTATCAGCCTTACCGGGATCGAATCGTTATGACTTTTCAGCAGCCCGCCGCGAAACCGGCGCAGGACGCGGCGGGTCAATTGGCCACCGACAGACTGGCCGTCGAGAAATACGCCGTCGGACAGTCGGTTCCGCGCAAAGAGGACCCGATGCTGCTGCGGGGCCTCGGACATTATACTGACGATGTCAGCCTGCCCGGCCAGGCCTATGCGGTGATGGTTCGCAGCCAAGTCGCACACGGCCTTATCCGTTCAATCGACAAGGACGCCGCGCTGAAAATGCCGGGCGTGCTCGGCGTCTATATAGCCGGTGACCTGCAGGGCTACGGCCCGCTGAAATGCGTCGTGCCGTTCAACAATCGCGACGGCTCGCCGATGAAGAAGCCGCTGCGCGAGGCGCTGGCCAAAGACAAGGTCCGCTATGTCGGCGACCCTGTCGCCTTCGTGGTCGCCGAGACGGTGCTGCAGGCGAAGGACGCCGCTGAAGCCGTCACGGTTGATATCGAAGCAATGCCCGCCGTGACGTCGGCAGAGGACGCAGCAAAGAACGGCGCGCCGCAGCTCTATAGCGACGTACCCAACAACGTCTCGCTCGATTATCACTATGGCGACGCCGACGCGGTGAACACGGCCTTCGCCAAGGCGGCGCATGTGACGCGGCTTCGTCTCGTCAATAGCCGCCTCGTTGTCGCCGCGATGGAGCCGCGCGCCGCCGTCGCCGCCTATGACGGCAGCCGCTTCACGCTGCATGTCGGCACCCAGGGCGTGTTCGGCATGCGCGCCAATCTTGCCGAAGCCATGGGCGTGACGCCAAAGGAAATGCATGTGCTCGCCGGCCAGGTCGGCGGCTCGTTCGGCATGAAGGCCGCGGTGTTTCCCGAATATATTTGTCTGCTGCACGCGGCGCGCGCGCTCGGCCGCCCGGTGAAATGGACCGATGAGCGCTCCGGCAGTTTCGTCTCCGACAGTCACGGCCGCAATCACGATGTCGATGCCGAGTTGGCGCTCGATGCCGACGGCAATTTCCTTGCCGTGCGCCTGACCAGCTTTGCCAATGTGGGTGCGTTCCTGTCGCCGGTCGCGCCGATGCCAGGCACGATCAATGCGGTGAAGAACGTGCAAGGCATGTATCGCACGCCGCATATCGAAGTCTCGACCAAATGCGTGTTCACCAACACGTCGCATGTGTCGGCCTATCGCGGCGCCGGACGGCCGGAGGGCAATTATTATATGGAGCGGCTGATCGACGCCGCCGCGGCCGAGATGGGCTTCGACCGCATGGCGCTGCGCAAGCGCAACCAGATCAAGCCGCAGGAACTGCCGCGCAAGACCGCGGCCGCGACCACTTACGACAGCGGCGACTTTGTCGCGCTGACCAAACAAGCTTACGCGCTCGCCGACGGCAAAGGCTTCGCCAAGCGCAAGCGCGAGAGCAAGAAGCGTGGCAGGCTGCGCGGGTTCGGTGTCGGCAATTTCCTTGAAGTCACCGCGCCGCCGTCGAAGGAGCTCGCCGGCATCACCTTCAATGCCGACGGCACCGTGACCTTGACTACGGGCACGCTCGATTTCGGCATGGGCCATGCCACACCGTTCGCGCAAGTCTTGAGCGCGCGGCTCGGCATTCCCTTCGACAAGATTTCGCTGCTGCAGGGTGACAGCGATCGCCTGAGCTTCGGCGGCGGGTCGGGCGGCTCGAAATCGCTGATGCATAGCGGCACCGCGATCGTCGAGGCGTCCGCGAAAGTGATCGAGAAAGGCAAGGAGGCGGCAAGCCACGTGCTGGAGACCGCCGCCGCCGACATCAGCTTCGAACGCGGCAATTTCACCATCGTCGGCACCGACCGCAGCATTTCGATCATGGAACTGGCGCAGAAGCTACGCAACGGCGCAAACCTGCCGCCCGACGCGCCGCAAACGCTCGACGTCGATCACATCAGTGACGGCCCGTCTGCTTCGACCTATCCGAACGGCTGCCATATCGCCGAAGTCGAAGTCGATCCGGAGACCGGCGCCGTCGAAGTGGCGAGCTACGCTTGCGTCAACGATTTCGGCGTGGTCGTCAATCCGATGATCGTTGCCGGCCAGCTCCACGGCGGCGTGGTGCAAGGCATCGGCCAGGCGCTGATGGAAAAGACGGTCTATGACGGAGAAGGCCAACTGCTCACCGGCTCGTTCATGGATTACGCCATGCCGCGCGCCGTCGATGTGCCCTCCTTCGTGCTCGAGGACCACCCGGCGCCGGCCAAAACCAATCCGCTCGGCGTGAAAGGCTGTGGCGAGGCCGGCTGCGCCGGCGCCCTGACCTCGATCATGAATGCGGTGATCGACGCGCTTGCCGAGCGCGGCATCCGCCACATCGACATGCCGGTCACTCCGGCCATCATCTGGCAGGCGCTGCGCGACGCCGAAGCGAAATCGAGCTCGGCATCCAAGCAATGACCGAAGCCACAGAAGTCCTTCCGGCCCGCAGCATGGGGCCGGCCGAGTCACGGCTCATCGCCGGCGTCTGCGCCGCCCATATGATGAGTCATTATTATATGCTGATGCTGGCGCCGCTTCTGGCGTTCATCCGCGACGATTTCAATGTCAGCTATACGGAACTGGCGCTGGCATTGACCGTATTCAACGTCGTCTCCGGCGTGCTGCAGACGCCGGTCGGGTTCCTGGTCGATCGTATCGGCCCGCGGCGCGTGCTGCTGGTGGGCCTGTTTCTCTCCAGCATCAGCTTCGCGATCGCCGGCGTCGTCGGCTCCTTCTGGGTGTTCATCGCGATGTACGGCGTCGCCGGGCTCGGTAACACCGTCTATCACCCGGCCGATTATTCGCTGTTGTCGCGCCATGCGCCGACGGATCGCGTCGGCCAGGTGTTCTCGTATCACACCTTTGCCGGCATGGTCGGCTCGGCCATCGCCCCGGTGACGCTCCTGTACATGCAGAGCCAATTCGGCTGGCGCGGCGCTTATATCGGCGCAGCGATTTTCGGCCTGATCGTTCTGATTGCGCTCGTCGCGCAACCTGAGCCGACGGCCGAAACCAAGCACGCCAGGGCCGCCGCGAAGTCGCGGGCCGACACCGGCTGGCGACTCCTCTTGTCGCCGCCGATCCTGCTCAACCTTGGCTTCTTCGTCCTGATCTCGCTCATGGGCAGCGGGCTCAACACCTATCTCGTGGTGGCGCTCGGCGCGCTGCATGGGACACCGACCGCTATCGCCAATATGGCGCTGACCGCGCTGCTGGCGATGAGCGCTCTCGGCGTTCTTGTCGGCGGCATTCTTGCCGGCCGCACCTCGCGCCACGCGCTCGTTGCCGCATCGGGCTTGACCGTCGGCGGCATTGTCACCGCGCTGGTCGGGCTGTTCGATTTCGGCTCGGTTCTGCTCATCGCTATTATGGGATTCAGCGGCTTCTGCGCCGGCATCACCTACCCCTCGCGCGACATGCTGGTGCGCGCGGTCACCCCGCCCGGCGCCTTCGGCAAAGTGTTCGGCTTTGTCTCGACCGGGTTCAATATCGGCGCCAGCATCGCGCCGATCATGTACGGCATGCTGATGGACCACGGGCAGCCCCGCTCGGTGTTCATCGTCTCCGCCGCCGTGAGTCTGCTCTGCGTTTCAACTGTCACGATCGGTTTCGGCGGCCGGAAAGTGCGCTAAAATAACAGCCGGCGATGACACCGCTCGCCGTCTTCTGCTAATCTTCACAACAACAAAATCGCGATTTGAGAACGATCAAGGAGTTCCCCGTGAAGCTCTGCCGCTATGACGACGATCGACTGGGCGTGGTCCGTGGCGACCTCGTCCACGACGTCACCGAGGCGCAGACCGAAATCCGCAAGTCCGCGCCCTATACGATGCGGGGCGATGCTGTCGTCGCCGCGCTGCCGCAATGGCGCGAGCGCATCGAGCGCATGGCGGACAAAGCGGTGGGCAAGCCGATTGCCCAGGTGAAACTGCTCTCCCCTGTCGCACGCCCGTCGAAGCTCACCTGCGCGCCGACCAATTACCAGGCGCATATCAACGAAATGCAGGCAGCAGCCGCACAGCCCGGTTCGCAGATCGTCGCCCACCCTTCGCCGAAAATTCTCGAAGCCGGAATGTTTCTGAAATCCAATTCGGCGCTGGTCGGCCCCTCGGAGGGAATTCCGATTCGCTTTCCGGACCGCCGCAACGATCACGAGGTCGAACTGGTCATAGTGATCGGCAAGGCTGGCAGCGACATTCCGCAGGCCAAGGCGCTCGATCATGTCGCCTGCTACTGCCTCGGCCTCGACATCACCGTGCGCGGCCGCGAGGACAGAAGCTTTCGCAAATCGGTCGACGGCTATGCCGTCGCCGGCCCGTGGATGGTGACGGCCGACGAAATTCCCGACCCTGACGCGGTGCCGCTGTCGCTTACCGTCAACGACGAAGTGCGGCAAAGCAGCAATACCAGTGACCTGATCTATAATTGCCGCCGCCTGATCGAATTCGCCTCGTCGTTCTACACGCTCTATCCGGGCGACCTGCTCTATACCGGTACGCCCGAAGGCGTCGGCCCGGTGAAGCCCGGTGACGTCATCATCTGCCGCTCGGCGCCGGTGCTCGGCGAGCTCAAGATCGACGTGCGGGCGCACAAGCTCGGCGAAGCCGCCTAGAGCATGATCCGGAAAAGTGGGAACCGGTTTTCCGAAAAGATCATGCTCAATGAAAGATCCGCCACCGGGATACAGACAGGAACAGGAAACGCACCATGTTGGACATCAAGCGCGCGGGCCATTCGACGCTGACCACGCCCGATATCGAGCGCACGCTCGATCATTTCACGCGCATTATCGGTTTGAGCGTGGCGGCGCGCGAGAAGAACCGGGTGATCCTCGCCACCAAATCGGGCCTCGAATCGATCGTGCTGGAGCGCGGCAGCGAGGCCGGCGCGCCGCGGCTGTCGCTGCAGATCACGCCCGGCAGCGATCCCGGCGAAGTCGCCTCGCGGCTGCAGAAGGCCGGCGTCAAAAGCGAACGGCGGAGCGACATCACGCCCGGCATCAAGGAGGCGGCGGTCTTCACCGACCCGAAGGGCACCATGATCGAGGTCTTCTCCGATTTCGACTTTGCGCCGCGCGACGACAATTTCAACGGCGTCATGCCGCTCAAGCTCGGTCATGTCGCCTATACCTGCCCCGACGTGCAGAGCGTTGTGAAATTCTACTGCGATGTGCTCGGCTTCCGCGTCTCCGACTGGCGCGGCGATTTCTTCGCCTTCCTGCGCTGCGGCCGCGACCATCACACCGTGAATTTCCTGCGCGATCAAAAGACCGGGATCCATCACATCGCGTTCGAAGTGCGCGATTGGACCGATATCAAGCGCGCATCGGATTTCCTGGCGCAGAGCAATGTCCATCTCACCTGGGGACCGCTCCGCCACATTATCGGGCACAATATCGCGATCTATCACAAGAACCCGGACGGCGTGGTGATCGAGTTCTATTGCGAGATGGATCAGATGTGTGACGAGAAGCTCGGCTTCTTCGAGCCGCGGCCCTGGCATCAGGACCGCCCGCAGCGGCCGAAGGTCTGGGGCGACGGCACGCTGTCGAACTGGTGGGGGCCGATGTCGCACAGCCCCAACCGCACGCATCCGAACACGCCGGAGACCGAGACGCCGGCGCAGAAGACGCCGGTCCGCATGGCCGCCGCCGTTCGCACCGAGAAAAAGACTCGCATCCTGCGAAAATCGCGGCCGAAGCGGCGCTGACGGCCTTTCCGGCCCAAGGCAGCCCAAGACCGAAAGCTGCCGCCGCCTTCCGCCGGTGGCGACTTGAGGCTTGGAAACTGGATGAAATTGCCCTAAATCAGCAGCCATCCAGTGATTTGCCGACTGCGCCAAGATCCCTGGCCAAGCCTCTGGCGGGTCTTGCGGATTGGGGA
>JBAUCK010000281.1:0-2256 GCA_049677525.1 Xanthobacteraceae bacterium | reverse complement strand
AGAAGCGCACGTAGAGTTTGCGGATGCGCTGTAGCTTTCTGCGCACCTTCGGACAAACACCGCATCCGCAACTTCACGCCCGCTCGCCGCCATTTAAGTCCGCCGGTTCGGGGAGTAACCCCACCCCTTCATTTCGTAATCAGTAATTACGCGAATGAGGTTCTAATGTTGGTCGGAAACGCTCTCCGCCGAACCGGCTCCTGAGCCCAACCTGAAGTTATGTGCTCGTGGGCGGGCGTCACCGGATCCCTTCCTCGGCAACGGTCTCCTCGGTCACTTTTGCCGTTTGTATGTCTTCCTCGGTCAGTCCCGTTTTCTTCCAGCCGCCTTGCGCAAACCAGCAAGCCGACACTAAGGCGGAAGCAATGTTCGCAGCCGGAAACGACCACCACAGGCCGGTTGCCTGAAGGCCTGTGTGCTTTGACAGAACGTAAGCAAGAGGAAACTGGAACATAAACTGGGAGACTATTGCGATCACCATGGCGACGAGCAAGTTCCCAGAAGCGCGGAACGCCGACACGATGCAGAGCTGCACGCCGATAGCGCCCCACGACAGGCACATCACGCGGATGAAGCTTGCGCCCTCGGCAATGACTGCGGCATCACGCGGGACAAAGAAGGCGACCAAAGCGGGTGCGAACAGGTAGGCAATCACGCCGACTACGGTGAGGATGACAAAACCCCACACCGCGCCAAGTAGCGTCACGCGTGAAGCTCGCTGAATATTGCCTGCGCCGATGTTTTGGCTGACGAGGGTCGACACCGCCATCGACAACCCCATCGCCGGAATGACAATGAACTGCAGGATGTTCGATCCGATGCCGTAGGCGGCTAGGGTCACGGTTCCAAAGCCCGTCACCAAAAACGTCATTAGCAATGGCCCAAGCCCCCGCGTCGAAAGTTCGATCGAGCCCGGCAACCCCAAGAAAAATGCGCGCTTGATATATTGCGGATCGGGCCGGAAATCCCGCCATCCAAGCGCGATGCCGTGGCGGCCTCGCAGGAAGATGACCCTGCCGAGCACCGCGGCGAGCCCTTGCGTCGACAACGTGGCGAGCGCGTCGCCCATCACGCCCTGTGGTGGGATCCAACCCCACCCGAAAATAAAGAGCGGATCAAAGATAAAATTCAGGATCACCGTCCCGAGCACGATGATCAGGGGCATTCTTGTTTCGCCGACGCCGCGCATCAGCGCTTGGAACATCCCATACAGGAAGACGAAGATAATGCCGATGAAGGAGACGCGCATAAATCCGAGCGCGCCATGATAGACATCCGGTGCAACCCCGATCAGCTGAAGCAAATACGGCGAGAGCACATAGCCCGCCGCGCCCATGACTACCGATGTGATGGCGACCATCAGCATGGTCTGGGCGGCGACGTGATTGACCATGTCCTGCCGGCCGGCGCCCATGTACTGCGCCGACAAGGTCGCCCCGGCGATTGCGAGGCCGGCCCCCAGCGCAATAACGAGGAATGTTATGGGGAAACTTACGGCGACGGCAGCCACGGCCGCACCGCCCAATCGCCCAACCCAAAAGGCATCAGTCAGTTGGTATCCGGTCTGCAACACGTTGCCGAGGATGATCGGAACTGCGAGCCGAAGTAGCGCAGAGCCAATCGGTCCCTGAAGAAACAGCTTTTGACGCTCGTTCGGCATGCTACAGCGCGCCTACGGGGTGTTGAAGTATTGATCGATGAAGACTTCTCGAGACCCAAACCGAGTCATTCGCTTGTGCGCGAAGCTCATCCGCGAAGAGCGGTCGCGCTTCGGCTTCTCACCCCAGCCTGACTCCCCTATGTCGAAATTAACACGAGAGCGACCGCGAAAATCGTTGCAATCACGAGCGCCAATACTTGCCATTTCAGACAAGTACGGAAGATTTCACCGTCCTTGCCCTCTACGTGTGCGAGCGACTGCGTGTAAGCAATCTGTGTAGGTTTCAAGGGATTGGGCGGCCCCTCTGACATAACCGTGACGATTCCGACGAGAACTGCGAGCGGGATCCCAAGCGCCGGCGCGACCGGGACTTGCATCGATGCGAGTAGAAAATCTGCTGGAAGGCCTTGCCCAAATGCAATGCCACCCAGAGCCTCCATAGCGGGAGAGAGTGCGGCATAGACGCACCTGCCCCCGCTGAACAAAAGCCGGGCGAGGAACTGTATCTGACCCGTATCGACGAGCAGATAGACCAGCGCACTGCCAACCGCGAGGGTCGACAAGCTCGTTCTGGACCGCAGTGTGGCGGCGTAAAA
>JBAUCK010000280.1:0-2178 GCA_049677525.1 Xanthobacteraceae bacterium | reverse complement strand
ATGGTGCGCCGCTACTGGGCCGATCATCTCGACGGCCGGCGCAATTGGCAATATCTGATCTGGGACGTGCTGATGCTCGAAGCTTGGCGCGAACGCTGGGCGTAATCACTGTCCACGTCCATTACTTTGCCGCCTGTCTGAAGCCGACCGCGCACCAGAGCGGTTCGCTGTCGGAAAACCGGATATTGGCGAAACCGGCGCGTGTCAGCATCGTCTCGATTTCGGAGCGCGTGAAGCGCTTCTCGAGCCGCGTGCAAAAGCGGTCATAGGCATCGGTGCGCATCACATAGAACGATTTATCGGCATAGTAAGCGAGCGGCAAAGCGCGCGGCGAGCGGCCAAGCCGCGACATCAGTGTCGCTGTGCGCGCCAGCGGCCAATAGACCAGCGCCGCAATGATCTGGCTGAGGATAAAGCGCAGCGGATGCGGCAAGCGCGACATCACAAGGCGGCCGGTATTGCTGATGCGCCACAGCGCGCGGTACCACGCGGGACGATTGTCCAGCGCATAATAGAGATAAACCAGAAACGGCGCACCGGGCTTGAGCTTCCCGGCGATGGCGTCGATCGCGGCCTGCGTATCCGGCACGTGATGCAGCACGCCGAGCGAATAGGCGAAATCGAGCGACGCCGCGGGCACGGGCATATCGGCGACGCTGGCGCGATGAAACGTGACATTGGCTGCCGCTTTCAGGTTCTGTCGCGCCACCGCTAGCGCTTCTGCACTGGTGTCGAGCAGATGCAGATGGGCGACGCGCGGGGCCACCAGCATCGACCAGCGCCCGGTGCCGCAACCGACATCGATGCCGGTGCCGCCGCCGGGCGGCAGCATCGCCCACGGAAAAATCCGGAAATAATCGGCGAAAATATCGCGGCGCTGCTGGTCCGAGAGATGGTCTTCATCCTGGCGGAAGGTCGACCATTCCTCGCCGAAGCCGCGGGCGACCCGCTGATCGACATTATTATCGGCGCTAACTTGATCGTCCGCGCTGACTTGCACCATCAGGTGACGCGCTCCCGCGCGACGGCAATCGTACCGCTGCGAATGTCGGAAGCGCTATCGGACAAAATCTCACTGAGCGGTGGCGGATTAGCCTCGCCCAACGCCCGGTAAAGTGTCTCATAACGATCGACGCAAGCCTGCAACGAGAAGCACTGTTCGACACGCCGGCGCGCGGCGTCACCGAAGCTGCGGCGCAGATCGGGGTTTTGCGCCAATCGCAGGATCGCCGCCGCCAAGGCGCGCGGATCGCGCACCGGCACCAGAAGCCCGGTTTCGTTATCGGCGACAGCGTCGATATTGCCGCCGACCGCCGTCGCCACGGCAGGAAGACGCGCGGCCATCGCTTCCAGGAGCGCGTTGGAAAAACCCTCCTGATGCGACGGCAGAACGAAAATGTCGCTGGCGGAGAGCAGTTCCTCGACGTCGGGCCGCTCGCCAAGCCACATTATATTGCCGGCCATGCCGAAGTGTTGCGCCAAGCCTTTAAGCTCGCTGCCGACGCCGTCGTCGCGGCCGATCACCAGAAGCCGCCACGTCTTGGGCAGGCAATCCTTGATCGGCGCCAGCGCTTCGATCAGATCGCGATGGCCTTTGTAAGCGATCAGATTGGCGATGACCGAGACGACAAGGGCGTCGGTTGGGATCTGCAAGAGAGCGCGCGTCTGCGCGCGGCCGTTGGTAAAAACCGGCGACGGCATTTCGATGCCGTTATAGATGAGCGCAAGCTTGCGCCGATCGTCGACTTCCGTTGCAAGCTGATCGGTCACGGCTTGCGAATTGCCGATAATGCCGAAAGTCCGCCGATGCAGATAGCGCTCCACGGCGCCGAGCAGCGGATATTTGGTGCGGTAATCGGTCAGCGACCGGCGGCTCATCAGCCGGCGCCGGTGCCCGGCGAGCCCGGCGGCCAAGGAGCCGAACAGATAAGGGCGCGGCAGGAAGAAATGCACGACCGCCGGACGTTCGCGGCGCAGCCAGCGCGCGAGATCGAGCTTCGCCATGGGCCAATGCAGAATGGGCCAATGCAGAATGGGCCAATGCGGCGCGCCCCGGTGCAGCGGTCCGGCGATGCGAATGCAGAGAGCGGCGATCTCCGCCTCGAGCGGCCCTCCCCGCTCCATGAGATAGAGCGCCACATCAAGGCCGCGCCGCTGCAGAGCCGGCAAAATCCGCAC
>JBAUCK010000279.1:0-3592 GCA_049677525.1 Xanthobacteraceae bacterium | reverse complement strand
CGCTCTATGCCGCTTACCGCGCCGTGTTGCACGCGCGCGCGGAGCGAAGCCCGCTCGACCTCGATCTTCCCGAGCGCAAGATCGTGCTCAAATCCGACGGCACCGTCGATCGCGTGATCATGCCGCAACGGCTCGAGTCACATAAGCTGATCGAAGAATTCATGATCCTCGCCAATGTGGCCGCCGCCGAGACTTGCGAGAAAGCGCGCGTGCCGCTGATCTATCGCGTGCATGAAGAGCCGTCGCCGGAAAAGCTCAATGCGCTGCGCGAATTTCTCTCCACGATCGACATCAATCTGGCCAAAGGCGGCGCGCTCAAGCCGGAAAATTTCAACACCATCCTCGCGCGCGTCAAAGGCCTCACCGTCGAACGGCTGGTCAACGAAGTGGTGCTGCGGAGCCAGGCGCAGGCCGAATATTCGCCGGAGAATTTCGGCCATTTCGGCCTCAATCTGCGCCGCTACGCCCATTTCACTTCGCCGATCCGCCGTTATGCCGATCTCGTCGTGCATCGCGCGCTGATCCGCGCCGGCGGGCTCGGCCCCGACGGCCTTCCCGGCGACACGGACCTGCGCGCGCTCGCTGAAATCTCGGCAAATATCTCGGCAACCGAACGCCGCGCCATGAAGGCCGAACGCGAGACCGCCGACCGCCTGATCGCGCATCATCTCGCCGACCGCGTCGGCGCGACCTTCAACGGGCACATTTCCGGCGTCACCCGCGCCGGCCTGTTCGTCGAGCTCGACGAGACCGGCGCCGACGGTTTCATCCCGGCGCGCTTCATCGGCGACGAATATTTCCGTTTCAACGAGGCGGGCCGCGCCTTTGTCGGCTCGTCCGTGACGCACCGGCTCGGCGATCCGGTGACGGTGGAACTGGTCGAAGCCGCACCTGTCGCGGGCGCTTTGCGTTTCGCGCTTGTGGGCCATACTGGGAAGTCTGCCGGCGCCTCGGCGCAAAAGGCTTCGCATCCGGGGAAGCACCGGCCGAAATTCAAACCGAAATCACGCCGCGACCGGCGCCGATGAGGTAAAAGCAAGGAAACGGCTTCAGCAACAACAGGCGACGGTGTCATTGCTGGCAACACGATGGCTGACAACAAGATGGCCGACGACAAAGTGCTGCAAACTTATCCGAGCCCCGAAGGCAAACGCTGGATCGAGTTGCGCCAGCGCTCCGACGGCTTGTTCTATTTTCAGGAATTCTCAGACGCCGCCCCCAATGATCCGGAATATGGACCCGCGGTGAACACGACGCCCGGCTTGCGATCCGGCACCTACAGGAGCTTCGAGGCCGCAGAAAGCGATCTCATCAAAATGACGCCCTGGCTTCGCGCCAAAGCCAAATGAACCGCCGGTAACAAGTGTAAGACCCGCGACACGCGAGATAAAAGCAAAAGGACCGGCTTTGGAAGAAGACGACATATCAAACGTGCGCGCCGGCGGCAGCGCGGCGGATCGCGCCGAGCGGCTGAGCAAAGTCATCCGTGACCTGAACTATCCGACCGTCAAGCCGCGCGATTCCGCGACGCTGATCCTGATCGACCGCTCCGAGAGCGTTCCCAAAGTGCTGCTTGGCCGCCGTCACGAACGGCATCGCTTCATGCCTGGCAAATTCGTTTTCCCCGGCGGCCGCATCGAGCCCGCGGACGGCAAGATGCCCTTCGCCGCGCCGCTCAATAAAAGGCACGTCGAGCGGCTGATGCGGCAGGTCAAACGGCCGAGCCTCGCCAAGGCCGCCGCTTATGCGCTCGCCGCCGTGCGCGAGACCCACGAAGAGACCGGCATCATGCTCGGTGTGGCGTCCGACAAGCCGGTCGCGGCACCGGAAGCCTGGGAGCCCTTCGCCAAAGCCGGCATCGTGCCCGACTTGAGCGGGATTCATTTCATCGCCCGCGCCATCACGCCGCCGAAGCGGCCGCTGCGTTTCGACAGCCGCTTCTTTGCCGCCGGTGTCAGCGCGATTGCGCGGCGCGACGCCGGCTTTGTCGGCTCGGACAAAGAGCTCGTCGAGCTGGTCTGGATGCCGATCACCGAAGCTTCGCGGCTCGACATGCCGGGCATCACCGCGGTCGCGCTCGAAGAGCTGCAGGACCGCATCGCCTCGGGCATGAGTTTCGATCACCCTGCCCCGCTCTACCGCATGCTGCACAAGAGGTTCGTGCGGGAGATTCTCTGACGTATGCAGCGACGGCAACAAACCGGGGAATGAATGGCTGCGTCCAGATGGAGAATTTCGCGGGCCGCACTCTCCGGCTTCGCGGTCGGCCTGCTGTTTAAAGCTGCCGGCCTGATTCCCCCCAACCCGGAGCCGCCGGGGATCGTTGTTCATTGGGCTTATGTCACCGGCGAATGGGCCGCTTCGGCAATGATCGCGGCGCTCGCTTTTTCGATCATTGCCGCCATTCGGAATCTCATCGTCGGCCTGCTCTGGCGTGACAAGTGACGCAGAAATAAAGAATTATTAACCATTCACACCGACGCTCCATCAGATTGAAAATCGCGATTGCGGCGTGATTCTGCGCGGACAGGGCATCGGCACGTGAAGAAACGATCCATCGCGCTTGCCTTGTGCTGCCTGCTCGTCTGCTCGCCTGCATCCGCCAAGACCAAAACCTTCGTCGGCGTAATATGGCCGATGTTCGGGCCTTTTCTCGCCGTCGGTCTCGTCGAACTGGTCGCCGAGATCAAATTGATGCCCGATGTCGAGGTCAAGACTTATCTGCATCAGAATTGGCCGTCCCTGGTTGATGATCTCAATCACCTGCCGAAGGGAATGCCCACGCTCGTTGTCGGCTACAGTTTGGGCGCCAACGCCACGGTCTTTGTGGCCAACAAGGTCGATCACATCGATTCCATCATCGCCCTGCAGCCCTCCATGCTGAGCTGGAATCCGGATCTGACCGGAAAAGTCGGACGGATCGTTGAAATCTACAACCCGAAGCCGGAGGAGACTCTCGGCGGAATGGGATCAAAGAAACTCGCCGGGGATAATATCGAATATATCGCCAACGATGATTCCCATATGGGGACGCAATTCAGTTCGGACTTCCGCAATTTGGTCAAAAGCGAAATCGCCAGGCTTTCCGTTGAAGACAATGGTGGTGGCACAGCGCAGGCTGCACTGCCTCAGCAGCCGGTCCCATCAAGCCAGATTTCAGAGCCGGATCCTGCGAAGCCGGCGATAGAAATTCAGAATGACGCGAAGGCCGTCGACGGCGACAAGACCAAAGATCAGCCGCATTGCGACATCGCTGCGAGCGGAAAAATTGCGCAAGCGAAGAAACCTGACGAATTGACTCAGAAAATTATCGACACCGAGCAGTTCGAGCCTCGTCACTACGGCTCCATCGGGTGGCAAGCATCAACGCCCGGGAAGAAATATGACGAACTGACCCAGAAGATTATCGACGGCACTTCGTGTTCGAATTAGCTCACCCGATAAAGTCGCGGACCCGGAAGCTCCTGGGCTGGGAGCCGAACCAGCCCGGATTGCTCGCCGATATCGACCATCCGAGCTGTTCTGAGCCGTAAAAGAGGGGTTTCTTGACTTTTGGGGCTTCCTGACTAGGTTGGCGCGCAACACGCGAAAG
>JBAUCK010000278.1:0-7274 GCA_049677525.1 Xanthobacteraceae bacterium | reverse complement strand
GACACGGGCAAGATCATTCGGGAAGTGAAGGTGGTGAGCGAACCTGAAGTTCTGTTGGCAATGCTGAAGAACCCCGCCTATCACTTCAAACGAATTGGATTAGAAGCTGGACCGCTGTCGCAGTGGCTGTTCAGCGCTCTCGCCGAAGCCGAGCTACCGGCGGTCTGAAACACGGCACATGCAGGCGGTGCTGAAGGCACAGATCAACAAGACGGACCGCAACGATGCGCGCGGCATCGCGCAGATGATGCGGGTGGGGCTTTACCGTCCGGTCCATGTGAAGACACTACGCGGTCAGAAACTACGGATGCTGCTGACCCATCGCAAGCTGCTGCAGTCGAAGGCCATCGCCATCGAAGATGACCTGCGCGGTACGTTACGCAACTTCGGCCTCAAGGTCGGAATGGTCGGGACGGTGAAGTTTGAGGCCCGCATCAAGGAGCTGGTCGAGAAGCTGCCCGACCTGGCTGCGCTGGTTGAGCCGCTGCTGATTGTCCGGCGGGTGCTTCGCCAGCAGATCGGCGTCCTGCACCGCCGAAGAGAAGCACGAGCCCGTGAGCGACATCGACACTCCAGTGGTGGGTAGTCTGAAGCGCTTGACCCCAAACGGCCGATTAGAGAAGCGGACATGCCGGCAGTCGCAATTAATGTCCGCTTTCAGGGGTAAAGCGGACACAACTTCCATCAGCTGGCGCGGCAGTTAATGACCCGTTGCGGACATTGCTCACTAACGCCAAAATAACTTGATAGACAGGACCCACGAACTGGCGGTCGTAGTGAAACAGAAACAGCAAAAACACCTCTCCGAGATGTGTCGATGCGGCAACGTGAAATTGAAGGCAGTCGGCCGGCCGATCCTGACCGCCTCCTGCTCCTCCTGCATGCGGATTTCGTCGCGCACGCGCGAGGGAAAAAGCTGTACGTCCAGGACCTCTACGCTGGCGCCGATTCTAAATACCAAATCAAAACGCGGGTGTTTACTGAACTGGCATGGCATTCGCTGTTTATCGGCCAATTGTTGATCCGTCCCGATCGTTCCGAACTCGCGAGCTTCGTCCCGGAGTTCACAATCGTTGACCTGCCGTCATTCAAGGCCGATCCTAAACGTCACGGTGTGCGCTCGGAAACCGTCATCGCCATCGACTTCACCCGCAAGATCATTCTGATTGGTAACTCGTCTTACGCGGGCGAAATCAAGAAGTCCGTCTTCACCGCGCTCAATTTCTATCTGCCGCCACAACGCGTGATGCCGATGCACTGTTCGGCCAATGTCGGCAGTGACGGTGACGTTGCGCTATTCTTTGGTCTCTCCGGTACCGGCAAAACAACGCTGTCGGCCCATCCAAATCGCATCCTTATCGGTGACGACGAGCACGGCTGGGGCACGGACGGCGTGTTCAACTTCGAAGGTGGGTGCTACGCCAAGTGCATCCAACTGTCCGCTGAGGCCGAGCCCGAGATCTACGCAGCCACACATCGCTTCGGTACCGTGATCGAAAACGTCGTATTCGATCCAGAAACCAAAATTTGCAATTTCGATGACGCCTCGAAGACCGAGAACACGCGTTCCGCGTATCCTCTTGATTTCATCCCAAACGCCTCTCGGACGGGACGTGCGGGACACCCGAAGAACATCATCATGCTGACGGCCGGCATAGAACAAAAGTGGAACTGCTTCCAGGCGTTCAGACCCTGCGGCGATTAAATCGCATATTTACCGCACATTATGCGGTGAATACTTGCGCTCGCGGCAAATGAGCCCCATAATCACCGCAGGAGATGCGGAGAATGACCACTTACATCCACGAGCTTTCTGCCTGGCCCCACTTCAGGTGGTCCGACGAGGCCATCACTACCCAACTGGCGGCGGTACGCCACCTTCAAGGGCTATTGCTCGGCCGGATGAAAGGCTTGGGCTTTCAATTGCAGAAAGAAGCCGTCCTCAAGACGCTCACCGAGGATGTGCTCAAATCCAGTGAGATCGAGGGCGAAGTTCTCGACCGCGATCAGGTCCGCTCCTCCATCGCCCGCAGACTCGGAATGGATGTCGGCGGTCTACCGTCCGCGGACCGGCATGTTGAAGGTGTCGTCGAAATGATGCTCGACGCCACCCAGAACTTTAATGAACCATTGACTGCCGAACGCCTGTTCGGCTGGCACGCCGCGCTCTTTCCTACGGGACGTAGCGGCATGAGAAAGATCACGGTTGGCGCATGGCGCGACGATAAAGACGGCCCTATGGAGGTGGTCTCGGGTCCCTTCGGCAAAGAGAAGGTTCATTACCAAGCACCCGTGGCGGGCCGCCTTGACCCCGAAATGAAATCCTTCCTGGATTGGTTCAATGGCACCGACAAAACAGACTCCGTTATCAGGGCCGCCCTCGCCCATTTGTGGTTTGTTACCATCCACCCCTTCGAGGACGGAAACGGTCGTATCGCGCGGGCAATCGCCGACATGGCTCTGGCCAGATCAGAAAACAGTTCGCAGCGCTTCTACAGCATGTCGGCGCAAATCAGATTAGAGCGCAAGGAATACTACGACATCCTTGAAACGACGCAGAAGGCGGACATCGACATCACGCATTGGCTGGAATGGTTTTTGGCGTGTCTCGACAAAGCCATCGAGGGCGCTGAGAAAATCCTCCTCACTGTTCTGAATAAGGCCGATTTTTGGAAGAAGCACGAAACTGGGGCCTTCAACGAGCGCCAGCGCGACATGGTCAACCGCCTGTTAGATGGCTTTGCAGGCAAACTCACCAGCTCCAAATGGGCCACGGTTGAAAAATGCTCCACTGATACGGCGTTGCGCGACATCAACGAGCTTGTCGATAAAGGCGTCCTTCACAAAGACGAAGGCGGCGGCCGCAGCACCAGCTATTCGATTGTTTATTGATAGGTAAAAGAGATGGCAATCACCAAAGAAACAGCTGAAAAACAACTCGATCGCATCATGGGCTTTTTCCCGCGCGTAGACGCGAAGGGCTCGTTTCTGTTTGCACTGAATACCGGCATGCTCGCGTTCCTTTTCTTGAATTTGCGCCCGACCGACCTCAACGCTTGGTTCCTGGCCTTGCCGGCCGGGGTCGCCATCGTCACCCTCGCCGCCAGCCTCATTAATCTCTACCGCTCAGCCTATCCCTCGCTCAAAGGCGGTGCTGAGTCGCTGATATATTTTCGCGAGATCGCCAAGCGTACCGAGGCAAAATATATTGACGCATTTACGAAGCAGACCGACGCGTATGTCCGAGATGTGATGGGGCAGGTCTGGCGCAATTCAGAAATCCTGACAATAAAATACGATGCAGTGAAGCTTGCGTTCATCCTCACGGCATTCACGATCATTCCCTGGAGCATTTTCCTCAGCGCGGCAGCCGCCGTTCATGCTGCCGGATTAGTCCTCAAGTGATCGAATGGCTACCGTCGACGAACTAAAGAGCGATGTCGACCAAGTTCTCAACCAACCTTGGGAACTGCGGGATGGAGAAGTCGTCCCCACCTCCGATACAGTTGCGTTGGCGGGCGGTGGCGTGCGACTAACCGCAACGATGCTTTATGCGGACCTCGCAGACTCAACTCAAATTGCAATGTGGGACCGAAGAGTTGCTGCAAGACTATGCAAGGCTTTTCTCGCCTCCTCCTCGCGCCTGATCCGGTCGCATGGCGGCCAAGTGCGCAGTTTCGACGGAGACCGCGTCATGGGGGTGTTTCTTGGAGACCACAAGAACACCTCCCGAAATGGAATTCGCACACCCGCACTTGCCGCGGATACATGTCATAGAGCTCTGCTGTAACGATGGGTGGTTGCCCTGCTCCAACTTGAGGAGCTTTGCTGGATTTCATCGGCAATCTTTTGTTTTCAACGGGACGATAAGATTTGGAAGGAGAGGATGCGCAAGGCTCTCAGACCGCCATAGATCCGTTACGCGATGCGCGTTTCAAGCACGCCGATGCCTCCACGACGTCGCCCGGCACGACCCGGGTGGTGAACACGCCGATCGAGCGGGACCTCGCGCCCGGAAGCCGCTTGAACGAGCAGCAGCTGGCGCGGGCGGTTTTCGACGCTGCGCTTAGCCTACCCACAGACCTACCCAAAACGCGACTTCAATTGGCCGGAACCTCGACTTGCTAAGAAAGGCGTCTTTTCTTAGTCAGGTCCATGAACACAGCTGAGCGAGCAAGTGACTCGGAAGGAAATCTCATTCTCTCAACTATGCGAAATTCTGCAGCATCGACTCGCGCAGAAATTTCGGTAGTTCGGCGAGATCGCCGCTTCCATAGTCGTCGGCGACCGCCGCCGACAGCGAAACCAGCGTTGCCGCCGACAACGGCATCGGCACGCCGGTGAGCGCGCCGGTTGCCACCGCCGACATCAGATCCTTGCGCAAGGTGCGGATGTCGAGGGTCATCTCGGCCGGAGAACCCTTGATCACGTCAATCTTGCTCCTGAGCCAGCCGCTGGCATAGGGCGCCTCTTGCAACACGTCGAGCATCTGGTCGAGCGTGAGACCTTGCTTTATCCCCAATGCCAGAGATTCCGATACCGCCTGAATATAGGCGCCGAGCCCGAGATTGACGGCGAGCTTCATCGCGTAGCCGGCCCCATTCGGGCCCATATGCGCGATGCGGCGCGTTATCTTCTCAAGCACAGGGCGCGCGCGGTCGAGATCCTCGGTGCGCCCGCCGACCAGCGCGAAAAGTTTACCATCGCGGACCTGCGGAATTGTCCCGAGTACGGGAGACTCGATCAATCGCGCGCCCTTGGCCTCGACTTGCGGCGCAAGCTCGCGGCCGGTCATCGGCTGCAACGTGCTCATTTCGATGAACAGCTTGCCCGTTACGTCGCCGGCGAGGAAGCCGTCCGTCCCGGTGAAAATGCGTCGCACGCCGTGATCCTCAGTGATGATTGAGATCGCCACCTCGGACCGCGCGGCGACGTCCCGCGCGCTGGCGCCGATCCGCAATCCAGCCGCGGCGAGCGCCTGATTGACCCCCGGATTTTGGTCCCAGCCGACGACGTCGAAACCTTGCTGCCGCAGCCGCTGCGACATCGCCGCGCCCATCCGGCCCAGCCCGACAATCCCGAGATTCATGACGCCCTCCCTGTCTACACAACGAACAATCGCGACGCAGTACTAGATAGCACTTTTGCCGCACTATAATTGACAGCCTTCTGTGCTGGGATAGTGTGTCGAGGTCAGCACCGCCCCTTAATTGGCGCGGCGGCGATAGAAAAGTCGATCGCAAAAAATAACGGCGGTCCCGGGAGGACAAGATGGCATTTCGAATTCCCGTCGCTATAACCACGTGCGCTTTGGCGGTTGCACTTGCCCGCACGATGACGCCGGCGCCCGCAACGGCGGCCGATTACACGTTGAAATGGGCCGTGGTCACCCGTGGCGATATGCAGGAAAAGTTCGGTCGCAAGCTCGCCGAGGTGTTGCCCGCGGCGACCAACGACCGCGTCGAAGTCCAAGTCTTCCCGGGCGCCCAGCTCGGCAGCCCCGCGGCGATGATCGAAGGGCTTCAACTCGGTACCGTCGAGGGTTACGAAAATCCCGCCGACTTCTTTACCGGCGTCGATGCGCGCTATGGCGTTTTCAGCATTCCGTTCCTGTTCAAAGACACCACCCAGGCCAACAAGGTTCTCGCCGATCCGGAATTCAACGACTACGTGATGAACATAGCGGCCGCGAAGGGGCTCGTCGGCGTCAATCTCGCAGTCGCGGCGGAATCGCTCTACTTCGGCGCCAAGAAGCCGTTGCGGACGCTTGACGATTTCAAAGGCCTAAAGCTGCGTGTCAACGCCACACCGGCCGAACGGGCACGCATGGCTGCGCTTGGCGCCACGGCAGTACCGATGGGCCTGCCGGAAATGATCACCTCGCTGCAAAACGGCGTAATCGACGGCACGATGAGCGGCATCTCCATCTTTACCAATTTCAATCTCCAAAATATCGGCAAGACCTTGCTCGAAACGCATGACACGCTTCTGGTCTCGTTTGGCGCTCTGAGCAAACCCTGGCTCGATAAAATACCGCCGGATCTGAGCAGGATTGTCGTCGACGAAGCGCGCAAGCTGCAGCCATGGTCGCGGCAGGTTGGGGTCGATGAGGTCGCCGAATTGCGCCAGAAATGGATTGATCGCGGCGGCGAGATCGTGACGCTGGCGCCGGCGGATCAGGCTGAGCTAGAGAAGCGCCTGAAACCGATCGGTGCCGAAATCACCAGAGATGATCCAGTGCTCAAGGCATTCTACGAAAAGGTCGAGGCGCTCGCGGCAAAGTACCCATAAGACGGGCGTCACGCTGCGACGCTTCGCGCACACGGGGTGCGGGGGTAGCGAAATGTTGGACGCCAAGCCACCATCCCGGCAAAAGCAGATCGAAGAGTTTATCTTCGTTCGGATTCCGTACCTGCTGTCCGGCACACTGTTCCTGATCGCCGTCCTTTTGAACATCGTCAACGTCATCGGCCGCTATGTGTTCGGAATGCCGGTATTCTGGGCCGAAGAGGCGCTGACATTCACGGTGATCTGGATCGTGTTCCTGGTCGTCGGCACGATCACCTATCGCGGCGCTCATCTCAACATGGACCTGGTGTTTTCCAGGATGCCAGCCGACTGGCAACGCGCGGTCAGGGTAGCGATCGCACTCGCGCTTATCGCCGGTGCGATCTATACGGCGGTGCAGTCGTGGAAGGTGGTGCAGCTCCACTACCTGACCGGCGGAGTCACGGCGGGAACGAATATTCCGCTGGTCATCCCACACTCGGCCCTACTCTTCGGCTTCAGCTTCATGGCGCTGGCAGCGATCGTGCGTTTGCGTTCCTACATCACCGGCAAATTCGATTGAGCAGGAAACGCCATGTATTGGGTCATGGGTGTTCTTCCCTTCATGCTGCTGCTGCTCGGCTTCCCGATCTTTCTCCTGCTACTGATCACGTCGCTGGTGATCCTGCTGGGATTTTTTGATTTGCCGATGACCGTGGTTGCGCAGGATATTTTCAACAGCCTCAACAAATACGCGCTGCTGGCGGTGCCGTTCTTCGTCTTTGCCGGCAGTCTTATGTCGCGCGGCGGCATCTCGGTGCGGTTGTTACGCTGGGTCGGATCGCTAATCGGCGGACTTCGCGCCAACGTTCCGTTCACCTCGCTCGGCTTTGCCGCCTTGTTCGGTGCCACCTCCGGGGTGACGACAGCCGCCACCGCGGCGATCGGCACATTAACTTACCCGCGTATGCGCGAGGCCGGCTACAGTGAGAGTTTTGCCTCGGCCC
>JBAUCK010000277.1:0-4864 GCA_049677525.1 Xanthobacteraceae bacterium | reverse complement strand
CCGCATGCCATTCAACTGAAACCATAGCTGCGTCCCAAAATCCTTCGCTGCAAGTGAAGTGCTACCAGTGAGAGAGCAGTGTTGGCGCGCTCGGAGAGATTCGAACTCCCGACCCTCAGATTCGAAGTCTGTGATCCGACCTTTCTGCCCGTTGCCCCTAGTGCGAAAATCCCCGTAAATAAGACATTAGTTTGATCAGGTCTTGCCTTTGGTTGCCGCTTGTGTGATTGCTATGTGATTGCTGAACGGCTGAAGAATGCTGAGCAAGATCACGAAACGCGCGGTTGACGCTCTTCACCCGAAGAGCGTTGATCAATTCCCGTGAGATACAGAACTGAAAGGCTTCGGCCTGAAAGTCACCGCGGGCGGGAGCAAAGTCTACATCCTGCAATATCGCAAGTGTGGACGCGGGGCGCCCACCAAGCGCGTCACCATAGGGCGCCATGGCGCTCTGACGCCCGAGCAAGCCCGGAAAGAAGCGGCCCTGCTCTCTGGTTCGATCGCCCATGGCTCCGATCCAGCAGCCACGCGTGCGGCCTGACCGAAACCTGTTATGCCGGCTGAGAACACAATTGTCCTTGGTGCCGGGTTCCAAGGCGTGTGCGTAGCGCTGGCGTTGCAATGCCAAGGCCATGCAGTGACGCTGATCGATAAAGCACCCGACTGCATGACTCGCGCAAGTCTGCGTAACGAAGGCAAAATTCATCTTGGATTTGTCTATGCAAATGATGCGAGCTTTCGCACCTCCGGGCTCATGCTGCGCTCATCCCTTGCCTTTGCCGGACTGATTGAAAAATGGCTCAAGGCCCGCCTCGATTGGCTGTCGCTTATGTCCCACCCGTTTGTGTACGTCATCGCTCACGATTCATTGGTTTCTCCTGAAAGCCTCTTCGCCAGTTATGAGAAATTGCAGACAACCTACCAGGCAGCAGTTGATAACGAGGGATCGGACTACTTTGGTACCCGCCCGAATTCCCTGTGGCAGGAAATCCCGACGAGCACTTTGCCGTGGATCAAGGAGAAGTTTGCGGCCAAAGCCGCCGAAACTGCTGAAGTTGCTCTTGACCTTGTGACGTTCCGGCGACTTATGCGGTCTGCACTTGATCAGTCGCGCAAGGTGGAGAAGTTGTACAACCACACAGTGGAATCGATAGTGCGTACATCAGCCGGATTTCGGGTCGAGGGGGTGCAGGCTGATGGCTCCCCTTGGACATGCGAGGCGGGGATCGTAGTGAATTGCCTCTGGGAGGGACGTCTTGCACTCGATCACCAGATGGGCGTGATTCCGCGGCGAAAGTGGGTCTATCGTCTCAAATATCGGCTGCTAGGAAAGCTTTCCCGCAACCTCGTCGGATTGCCTTCGTTCACTATGGTCCTGGGACCGTATGGGGATATCGTCGTCTATCCGTCAGCACAGGCCTACATGTCTTGGTATCCCGCTTGCATGAGGGGGTGGTGCACCACCCTCACGCCTCCGCCAGCCTGGGAAAGCGTTTGCAATGGAGAGGCCGACAGCGAACTGACCCTTCCTATCGTGCAGGAAGCGCTTGCTGCCTTCGACTGCATCGTTCCAGGGATCCTGAGCAGCAAGATCGAGGCTGTGGATGCCGGGATCATTTGCTCATGGGGGGAGAGCGACATCAGCGATCCAGAGAGCGAGCTTCACGAAAGATTCGACGTCGGGGTGCAGTCGCATGACGGATATTATTCGATCGACACGGGCAAATTTACCTGTGCTCCTTTTTTTGCCCAGAATTTCTTGAACGCTATCCGGTGATGCATGTCCGCGCCACAGCTCCCGCTGGTTTCGGTTGCGATCCCGCTTTTTCAGTCGCGACGTTTCCTTGACGATATCATCGGCAATATCGTCGCTATCGACTACCCGAACCTGGAAGTCATTATTTCCGATCGACACCGTGCTGACGATACCATCGAGCTGCTTGCGGAGAGGTTCGCGTCCGACCGTCGCATACGGTGTCTAAAAGGTTCGGATCGGCTGAACTGGGTTGAGCACTTCAACCTGCTTCTGCGGATTGCCTCCGGTCGGTACTTCATGTGGATGGCGCACGATGACTATTATCCTTCTGACTATGTATCACAGTTGGTGTCCTGCCTGGAAAACCGGCCTGACGTGGTGCTGGCGTACGGACGTCTAGAGGCTGTCGATCTCGATGGTCGCCCGTTGACCGAATGGTTTCGTTCCGATCTTCCAGTCACGCCTGAGGAGCGGTGGTCGCTACGGATCGCGCTGAAACTCCTCTTCTCTTGGAACATTTGGGTGCCATGTCGGGGTGTTTTCAGGAGAGATGTCGTGATGCAGTCAGAATTGTTTATCCGCCCTACGTATGAAACGTCGGATTCCGACGCATACTGGCTCTTTGGACTTGCTCTGAAAGGGCGCTTTTACTTTGTTCCGTCATGTCATTGTAAAAAACGCTTCTACCCGACGAGCACCAGCGGCCGGTGGGGCCCCAGGAAAAGTCGTCATAGGCTGAGCGCGGCCATCGTTCTCTGCTCGTACCTAAAAGATTTCGCCGTTAGTCGTCGGGAAGCCTGCTATGGCATGATGCTGCTCTCACTTTGGAGTCTGCTGCGGATGATCGCGATGTTGACTCAGAACTGGAAGCTCCTCTCTCCGCAGCGGCGGAGTTCCCTGCGGCAATTTCTGGAACGGGTACTGTTGCGCGTTTGACGACGCACTCGATCCGCTGCAGCATATGGGATGTCGCGATGATCGCTTCGGCGCCGACGATGATACATCCAGCCGAAGACTTCGCCAACTTTGGTCTCGCTCGTGCCCATCTTGCCGCGCAGCACGAGGGAGGTCCCCATCTTCGAGTTCAAAGGCAAAGAGCCCATCAAGGTGCGCAACTACGTGCGCAACCGGCCATGGCCGCTACCGGTGTACCCAAGCCTTGGTAGCTACGGACCACCCAGGTGCCCGGTCCTGGCGCCGCCAGTGCGAAGCTTGTGGTCTTTCCCTTTTCCAGCGGATGATCTCGCGTAGCGTCGGCGCACCGCTAACAACGCGGACATTCGTGGTCGAGGCCGACAGCTCTGATAAACTCAAAGCTTCGGCTGTTCACCCAGGTGGCAGCACGGTGGAATCGAACATCTGCACCAAATGCGCCGTCTCGCTCATCGCCGCCAGGGCATCGACGCGATTCGGCAATCCAAGTCTGGCGAAGCACGCCACATCGTCTTGACAGACGAAGGCCGCACTTTTTTCAGGCAGCTGACAACCGGTCGCGCCGGTAATGAAACGATGTCTGGTGAGTAGTGGATGGACTTGAACGGAAAGCGTCACGAATTTAATTCATTACGTGAGCTTCTCGGAGCATCAACAAACCGGACCCGGACGGTGCTTGCGCCACGGTGCCAAAGCAGTGCGAATTGAAACGCCCGGTGACTCGCTGGACGCATCTCCGGCGCCGGAGCCGAACGGCCATGAGCACAAGGTTAGCACGGGTGACGGCGCCGGTATCGACGCGCTGCCCATCTCCAAGAGGATGATGGACCTCATTCGCGGCATCGACGACCCTGAGGCGACAAACCGCGGCGAGGTGGCTGTCGCCCGCGGCCCGCGAGGATTGGAAGGACTTGGTCGGCTTCGAGAAGACGTTCATCGCAGTCATTGCCAGCCCGGCATCGCCGTCCTTGACGATCGCAACGGACAGACGCCTCCAAACAAAACCGGGAGCGTACCGGCTCTACCATACAGCCGCGAAGTCGAGCGCGCCATGATCGCCGTGCAGGTGATGGCAGATGATGTGGCTGTAGGTTTTGGCGGCGCGGGCGGCTATCTTGAGATGAACGTCTACAAGCCGCTGATCATCTTCAATATCGCTCGTTTCATCAGGATCATGACGGATGGCTGCGTGAACTTCCGCAAATTCCTGATCGAGGGCACTAAGCCCAACTTGAAGAAGATTAACGAATACGTCGAGCGCTCGCTGATGCTGGTGACCGCTCTTTCACCTGTCATCGGTTACGACAAGGCCTCAAAGATCGCCCACTACGCTATGGACAATGATCTCACGCTTAAAGCTGCCGCGCTGAAATTAGGTTTTGTCACCGAGGCGGAATTCGACCGTGTCGTCGATCCGAAAAAAATGGTGAGACCGTACGTTGTGGCAGGAACTTGAGCGATCGAGCGCGGTGCCGGATTAGAGCGCCCACCTGGCTAAGAACTCAGACTTTCCTTATCAGTTGCTGACGGTCTTGCCAGACTTGCCTGCTAACCATCATTGGTCGGCATCCCGCAGTCGGACGTTTGGAAATTCAGCTGCCGCCTGCGGCGCAATGAGGAATGCACATGGCCTTTCATTTCGGGCAAGTCTTTGAGACAGGTGACGGCCGACAGGCGATCGTCCTGCACATCCGGAACGATGGGCAGGAAGGCTTGGTGCGTTTCGTCGACACTCGCGCTGAGGAATGGCTTCGCTGGGACGACTTTCAGAAAGATGGGAAATGGCGTTGGAAGGGCGGTGGACAATAGTGGCGGTCCCGACACGTCGTCTCAATCTGAGAATATGAGAATTACACGAAGTAGATGTGCTGCAGCACGCAAGCGGGCTATATTGTGCCGAACCCAGGCATAACCTTCAAGGGCTCACCGACGATTCATGAAGGTGTTCAGGGGCGGATGTTTGCGGGTGCAGACGCCACAGCAAAGGGGAGACAGCAAATGTTCATCGCGATGAATCGATTCAAGGTCAAGCCCAGCTCAGAAGAAGTTTTCGAGAAAGTTTGGCGCGACCGCGATTCCTATCTCGATCGCGTACCGGGCTTTGTCGAATTCCACCTCCTCAAAGGACCTGCGGCTGACGATCACATCCTCTACGCCTCGCACACCGTGTGGCAG
>JBAUCK010000276.1:0-3445 GCA_049677525.1 Xanthobacteraceae bacterium | reverse complement strand
CCCGCGGCACTCTGCGTTCACCTGTGCATCGGCCAGGCTTACGCGTTCAGCGTTTTCAATCTGCCGATGAGCAAATTGCTCGGCATCACACAATCTACTCCGGATGATTGGAAGCTGACCGATCTCGGTTGGATCTTCTCGATCGCCATTTTCGTGCTCGGCACTTCGGCGGCGCTGTTCGGCCGCTGGGTCGAGGAAGGCGGACCGCGCCGGGCGATGTTTACCGCCGCGCTGTGCTGGGGCGCCGGCTTTCTGATCTCCGCGGCCGGCGTCTACATCCACAATATCTGGGTGGTTTATTTCGGCTACGGTATCGTCGGCGGTTGCGGCTTGGGCATCGGCTACATCTCGCCGGTCTCGACGCTGATCAAATGGTTTCCCGACCGTCCGGGCATGGCGACCGGCATGGCCATTATGGGCTTCGGCGGTGGCGCCTTCATCGCCTCGCCATTGTCGGTTTGGCTGATGAGCCGATTTTCGAGCCCGACGCATGTGGGCGTCGCTGAGACCTTCATCGTGCTCGGTGTCGTCTATTTCATCTTCATGGTCGTCGGCGCGTTCATCGTGCGGCTGCCGGAGCCGGGCTGGAAGCCGGCAGGCTACACGCCGCCGGTGGTGGAGCGGAAGCTGATCACCCGGAACGACGTGTTCGTCTATGACGCACTGAAGACGCCGCAGTTCTGGCTGATCTGGTGGGTGCTCTGCCTCAACGTGACCGCCGGCATCGGCGTGCTCGGCCAGGCTTCCGCGATGAGCCAGGAAATGTTCCCCGGCCATATCACCGCGATCGCTGCCGCAGGCTTTGTCGGCTTGATGAGCTTGTTCAACATGGGCGGCCGCTTCTTCTGGGCGTCCACGTCGGACTATATCGGACGCAAGAATACGTACTTCATATTCATGGTGTTGGGCTTCCTGCTGTATTGCACGGTGCCCTATACCGGTTCGATCGGCAGCGTCGTCGGCTTCGTCTGCTGCTTCCTCGTGATCATCAGCATGTATGGTGGCGGCTTCGCCACTGTGCCCGCTTATCTGAAAGATATGTTTGGCACGCGCTATGTCGGCGCCATTCATGGCCTGTTGCTCACGGCGTGGTCGATGGCGGGCATCTTCGGGCCGGTGCTGGTGAACTATATCCGCCAGTATCAGATCGATAACGGCGTGCCGAAGGCGCAGGCCTATAACGTCACCATGTACATCATGGCCGGGCTCCTGGTGATCGGCTTCATCTGCAACCTTCTGGTCAAGGCCGTGGATAAGCGCTTCCACATGAGCCCGGACCACGACGGGTTGCGCGATGCCGGCCGGGTAGGCGCCGCCGGCCAACCGGCAAAAGCCTAAGGAGAAGACCATGGCGGAAGACAATCACACCGGCACGTCGGCGCTCCAACTCATCCTTGCCTGGGGCTTCGTCGGCATCCCCCTCGCTTGGGGCGTGCTGTCGACGCTGCAGAATGCAATGAAGCTGTTCCAGTAAACAGCTTCGAGTTCCAAGACCGGACGGCGCGGCTGCAGGGCCGCGCCGTTTTCTTTTCCCGACAACAAATTCCGACAAAACGGCCGGTTTTGGCGCAAAAGCGGCTTGACTAATCCATAACTAATTGATTATGAATTATGTCATGCAGCGCGTAGCCGACAATGTCTTCAAGAGTCTTGCCGATCCGACGCGCCGCGCGCTGTTCGAGAGGTTGAGCCGCGGCGGCGAGCACACCGTGCATGCACTCACCTCAGGCTCGAACGTGTCGCAGCCGGCGGTGTCGAAACATCTCGGCGTGCTCAAGCAGGCTGGTCTCGTGCACGACCGGCGGCAGGGGCGCGAAACCCATTACAGCGCGCGGCCGCAGGGGCTGAAGCCGCTGATCAACTGGATGAATCACTACGGCGTGTTCTGGCGCGAACGCTTCGACCGGCTGGAGGATTTGTTGAACAGGATGGACCAATGAGCGAGCCCACGACGGAAATGCTTTCCGTCATCGTCGAACGAGATATCGCTTTTCCGCCTGAAAAGGTCTGGCGCGCGCTGACGCAGCCGCACCTGATCGAGGAGTGGCTGATGAAGAACGACTTCAAGCCCGTCGTGGGCCACCGTTTCAATCTTCGCGCAGACCCTCAGCCTGGCTGGAACGGCGTTGTTGACAGCGAAGTCCTTGTCGTCGAGCCGAACAAAACGCTGTCCTATACATGGAGTTCCGGCGAGGCCGACCTCGCCGTCAAGAGTGTCGTTACGTTGTCTCTCACGCCTAAGGGCGCAGGTACGCTTCTGCGCATGGAGCAGACCGGCTTCCGGCCGGATCAGAAGCAAAATTATCAAGGCGCAAAATACGGGTGGCAGCATTTCATCGGCAAACTGGAGCATATCTTGGCGCGGACAGATTGATGCCTGCCGCCTTGCGCTCAACCCGAAAAACTGTATTCGGCAAGTCCACCGCTGGCTGTCCATTGTCTTTACAGTGGCCGTCATCGCCAACTTCTTCGCTATGGGATTGGGAAAACCTCCCTCATCCTGGGTGGTCTACTCGCCACTGCTGCCGCTCTTCCTGCTATTGTTCACCGGTCTGTACTTGTTCGCGCTGCCCTATGCCACCAGGTGGCGCAGCGTACAACGTTCCAGCGGATAGGATCGATTGCGTGGCCGGCAAGACATCCGAGAAGTCGGCGAAGGTCGTGACCAGCGAGGAGAAGCGGCCATGACGAAGAGTGCATCGCAGAACAGCAAATCCCCTTCTCAACTTATAGACGCTAGAATCAAGGAGCTGAGTGATTGGCGGGGCGAGACGCTCGCTCAGGTCCGAAACCTCATCAAGCAGGCCGATCCCGAAGTGGTCGAGGAGTGGAAGTGGCGAGGGGTTCCGGTGTGGGAACACGCCGGAATTATCTGCACCGGCGAGACGTACAAGAGTGTCGTGAAGATGACCTTCGCCAACGGCGCCGCGTTGGAAGACCCGTCAGGCCTCTTCAATTCCAGCCTCGAAGGCAACACGCGACGCGCGATCGATATCCATGAGGACGACAAGATCAATGAGCGGGCACTGAAAAATCTCATCCGCGCCGCGGTCGATTTCAATCAGCGCAAATCGAAGAAGAAACCGCCCGCGCCTACGCGAACGACAGTACGCAAAAGCAAAAAGCCATGAAGGCAATAGCTTCTTCTCGCTCATTGTCGCGCTGACTAGTTTCGCCGTTCAGCTTTTGCCGTCACGGCCGCCCGAGACGAGCGGCTCGGCGACGACAATGGTGTCGGCGAGCGAGCGGATAATCGCGGGCGGCTGGTATTGATATGGGCGAGCCGCTGCGCCAGCCGTGCCCGCGCCTGAACTTCGATATCGGCGGCAAGCTCGCCGAGCACGTCGTCGAACAGCACGATCTGGTCGCCGATATAGCCGCGCGAGCCAGCGGCAAACAGATCGGTGGTGCGTTCAAGAATGCGCAGGGCTGCGCAGTGCTGCCG
>JBAUCK010000275.1:0-23802 GCA_049677525.1 Xanthobacteraceae bacterium | reverse complement strand
ATTCCGAAGAGCCGCATCGCGCTGATCTCGGGATCCGGCGTCGACATCAGTCGCTTCAAGCCGCTGCCCGAGCCGCCGCCGCCACTGACTTTCGGCTTTGTCGGACGGCTGCTCGACGACAAAGGCGTGCGCACCTTGGTCGAAGCGTTTCGCCTGCTGCGCCGGCGCGGGTCGGACGCGCGGCTCTTGATTGCCGGCACGCCCGACCCGGCCAATCCGGCTTCAGTGACGGAGGCCGAAGCGCAAGCCTGGAACAAAGAACCGGGCATCACCTGGCTCGGCCATGTCGGCGACATCGCCGGCCTGTGGGCGCGCGTGCATGTCGCGGTCCTGCCGTCGCGCCGCGAGGGCCTGCCGCTGTCGCTGATGGAAGCGGCGGCCTGCGGCCGCGCCATGATCGCAAGCGACGTGCCGGGCTGCCGCGAAGTCGTCATCCACGGCCAGACCGGCTTGCTTTTTCCGGTCGACGACGCGTCGACCTTGGCGGCGGCGATGGAGCAGCTTGTCGGCGCTGCGGATTTGCGCGTTTCATACGCTCGGGCCGCGCGCAAGCTCGCAGTCGAGAAATTCGCGTCCGACCTGATCGGACAGCAAACCGTAGGGCTTTACCGGCAGTTGCTGGCACGTCCGCTGGAACTGCCATCGTGAAATCCCAAGGCATCCGGCAATTTTCTTAATCCAAATCCCGGTCAAATTCTCGATTATCGTGTCTCCCGCAATGGCCAGTCCGTGAATGCCCTTAACGATCGAAAGCATAAAATTGAGTTTTGGCTCATCAATCTTCTCGTCGCGAGAAGCTATGCTAATAAGGTCATTGATTAAGCCGTAGCCGAAATCTAAAAGCCGATTACCCCCTCCCCCGGTACGATAAACTGAGCGCAAACGCTCGCGTAGCGGAGCCGAGTTAGGATCGAACCGCCGGGCGCACTGGCTCGTCCGAAGAATATCCGCCCTCTCGGAGCGCCATGCCGCCGAGCACGCCGACGCCGAATACATAAAGCCAGCCATTGGTGAAATCGAACAGATGCGAATGCGCGGTAGAGGAGACGATATTCTCCACCACCACGACCGGGCCGATCCAGGCGGCAAGACCCTCGCCGCGAAACAACAGAAAGTGGGCGATCCACATCGCCCAGAGCACGAGCGCGCCGACGGCTCCGATCTGGATCGCGACAGCAAAAGTCTGATTGTGCGGATTGTCGGCAACGACCGCGTCGGCGCCGCTGGCGCCCGCCGTCACCTTACGAAATTGCACGGCGATCGTGCCGGTGCCGTGGCCGAGGATCGGCGCCGACGACATGATCTCGATCGACTCTTTGAAGAACGCCATATGCAGACCGATCGACGTTATTTGATTTCTGGCGCGGTATTGCGCGATCTCGTCGAAGGAGTCGTGCACGCGATCGCGCAGGCCGGGCGAGAAGGCCCACAGCACGCCGCCAAGCATCACTGCCGCCAGGCAGGCGGAGACGATTCCCTTCCAGCGCCATAGCCGCCAGCCCATGAACAGAATGAGTACCGGCGCGGCAAGGAGCGCAATCCGGCTGACGACGACGAAGGCGAAATTGGCGATGAACAGGGCCGCAAGCACAAGAAAGCCGAGCGCGGTGCCCCGGCTCTTGCTACCGCAATAGGCCGCATAGCCCATCGCACCGAAGGCGCAGACGAGAAAGGCCGAGCCCTGGTAGATGTCGTCATGCACCGGGACGCCGTCAACATGACCGCGCCACGTTAGTCCTGGTGTCAAAATCAAAATGTAAGACACGATCAGCACGGCTGTTTCAGAGACAAGAAAGCCGCAGATGACCCGGATACCGTTCTCAGATCGGCGGAATTGCGCCAACAGCAACGGGATGATCAGGAGCCGGTTGAAGCTGTCCAAACCTTTGTAACGCGCCACCCAATCGACATCCGCCCACAACATGCCGATCAAGCCGAGACACCACAGCAGAACCGGAAGGCCGCCCGCCGGCGTCATGAGCTCGCGTTTGACCGCCGCCATGTCCAGTGTCGGCAGCACGGCGAGAAGCCAGGCGACGATGAGGACGCCGGCAAGCGACGTCGACCACGGCAGCGCCAGTGCAACCCCGACGGCGAGCCAGTCGGCGAGCCATTGCAAGGACGCGCGGTCGAAGCGGGCATTGGTGGCAGGCATATTGGTCGGCTTGGGGGTCATCCGCCAAGCCTTACGCGGTTTCCGCGGCTTCGATCAACATCATAAGGAAATCCGCCGTGAAATGGCCCCGCCAAATTTCTATGCTAGAGCCTGCAAGCGAACCAGGGACCTGATGAAGGCGGCCCGGAATGCTGGATGACGCGATCACAATACCGGCGGCGATCGTCGTGAGCGCGATGCTCATGTGCATAGCGCTGATCATCTTCCTGCGTCCGGTGTTCAAGCGTTACGCGCTCGCCCGCCCCAATGCGCGCTCTTCGCACACGATCCCGACACGGCAGGGCGGCGGCATTGCCGTGGTCGCAGCGACGATCGTGGTCTCCGTCGGCATATTGTATACGGCGTCGGACGAAGCCGGCACCATTCCGCTTGCCATCGTGTTTTCCGCCATCGTTCTGATCGCGATCGTCGGCACCGTCGCCGACATTTACCCAGACTATGTCGTGCCGCGATCCCTGCTGCAGGCGATCGCGGTTGCCGCGGTGATTTTCAGTTTGCCCGATGGGCTGCGCGTTGCGCCGTTGCTGCCGTGGTGGGTCGAGCGCGCGTTGCTCGTTTTCGGCGGCCTTTGGTTCGTCAATCTTGTGAACTTCATGGATGGGCTCGACTGGATGACGGTCGCTGAAGTCGTGCCGGTCAGCGCGGCGGTGGCGGCGATCGGGCTTCAGGACATGCTGCCGCCGTGGGCCATCGTCGTCAGCCTCGCGCTATGCGGCGCGATGATCGGCTTTGCATTTTTCAACCGTCCGGTGGCGCGGCTGTTTCTCGGCGATGTCGGCAGCCTGCCCATCGGACTCATGCTCGGCTGGCTGCTGGTTCTCGTCGCCGGCAATGGCGCGCCGGTGGCGGCGATCCTGCTGCCGCTCTATTACCTCGCCGATGCAACCATCACGCTTTTGCGCCGCGTCTTAAACGGCGAGAAGGTGTGGCAGGCGCATCGTTCGCATTTCTATCAGCGCGCGACGGATCATGGCCTCACCGTCATTCAGATCGTGCGGCGCGTCTTTGTCGTCAATCTGCTGCTCGCGGCGCTGGCGCTTGCGACGGTGCTGCGGCCAAGCCGTGAGTTCGATATCGGCGCGCTGACCGCGGGCGCCGTTTTGGTAGCATGGCTGTTGCTGAGCTTTGTCCGCAGCCGCCGGCCTTAGAGCGTGAACCGGTTCTCCGAAAGATCATGCTCAATGAAACCGCGCGCTGCGGTCACCGATAACAGTTACAGCAGCTTCTTCAGCGAATACGACCACCTCTTCATGGGCAATGTCGATATGGGAACAGTTCGGGTGAACTACCGCTTTGGTGGCCCCGTCGCTGCGAGGTATTGATCTAATTTCATCGTCTAATCGGCCGCGACAATCAAAGCTCCGCCCTGTCGTAGCGATGGGATGTGCACGGTCTAATCACTCCGGCTTGCCGCCGGACATTTGCACGATCTTGGAATATTTCGCTTGCTCGCTGGCGATGTCGGCGGCGTAGGCTTCCGGCGTTGACGGCAGCGGCTCGCTGCCATCGACGCGCAAGCGGCTTTTGATATCGTCTTCGGCCAAGGCGGCATTGAGCGCCGCGTTGAGCTTGGCGATAATCGGCGCCGGCGTGCCGCCTGGCGCGAGAAGGCCGTAGTGCAGTTCCGCCGCGTAATCCGGCAGTCCGGCTTCCGCAACCGTCGGCAGATCCGGAAATGAAGGCGAACGCGCCGATCCCGTCACGGCAAGCGCGCGCACACTGCCCGCTTTCACGAAACCAACCGCGCTCGTTATCGGGCAGAACATCAACGGCACCTGACCGCCGATCAGATCGGTGAGTGCCGGCGCCACGCCCTTGTACGGCACCGGATTGATCTTGATGCCGGCCATGGTGGCAAACAGCACGGCGGAGAGATGCGTCGAAGTTCCGATCCCGGTCGAAGCGAAATCGAGTTTGCCTGGATCCTTCTTCGCCAGCGCGATCAGCTCGGCAATGTTTTGCGCCGGCACCGAGGGATTCACCAGGACCAGATTGGGGCTCTTGGCAATGAGCCCGAGCGGCGCAAAATCCTTCACCGGATCGTAGGCCGTGTCGGGATAAAGCTGTGGATTGATGGCGAGCGAGCTCGTCGCGATGAGTAGCGTGTAGCCGTCGGGCGTGCTGCGCGCGACATCGCGGGTGCCGATCGTAGAGCCGGCACCGCCGCGGTTCTCGATTACGATGGGCTGGCCGAGCGTCACGCTCATCTTGGCGGCGACCATGCGCGTCAGCACGTCGTTGCCGCCGCCGGCCGGATAAGGCACGACCAAGAGGATCGGCCGCGCCGGATAATCGTCCGCGGCGGCCGACGCGGTGCTAAAGCATGCCAGCGAAGCTGCAAAAAAGCCCACGACCGGCAACAAAAATCCGCGCACCCTCATTGTTCCTCCGCTAGCGCTCATTCTTCTTTCATCGTCACGAGCCACACGCTCGGATCGCACGGCAGACGGGCCGCTGGCGAGGTCATAGCGCAATTTGCCGAGAATGGTGAGGGCGCCTGGATTATCACTACACTTTCTATGCTCCATCAGGTCGACCACCTGTGCGGTCAATTCGCGGCTGCCTTGCACAATTACGAATTGCAGATTTACGGGACACTCGGCGCTCTTCTGGTGCTCGGCGTTTTGTTGTTCCCGCCCAGAAACGATCTCGATCAAGTCTGAAGCATCCTCCCGGCATCGGGCAACGGAACCACGTCCGGGCTCGTGCGTTATTTGCACGACATCGAACAACCGGGAGTCCGGATATGCTGAACCTTGTTGTTACTCTGTTGATTATTGCGCTTATCGCCGGCGTACTCGGCTTTGGCGGTATCGCCGGCGCCGCAGTCGGTATTGCCAAGATCGTATTCTTTGTGGCGCTGGTGCTTTTTCTGGTCTCGCTGCTCGCGGGCGGTATGCGTGGCGGTTTCCGCCGCGGCCTATAACGGCGCCCGCAAGCGGCTTTTTATGTGCAGCGGCCGTGCGGAAGTCTCTTCCGCACGGCCGAATTTTTTAGATCGGGTGATGACTGAAATGCGCCGTCAAGGCTTGCGGTCGGCAAGCGGCGGCAAAACCGGTTCCCACTTCTATTGCGGCTCGATGCCGGCGTCGCGGATCACTGCCGACCATTTGGTCTCTTCGCGATCGATCACCGCGGCGTGCTCCGCAGGCGTGGTCGGCGCCGGCTCGCCGCCTTCGTTGATGATGCGTTTCTGCACGTCGGCGTCAGCAAGCGCGGCGCGCAATTCCTTGTTTAGGCGATCGACGATCGGCTTCGGCGTGCCGGCGGGCGCGAGCAGACCGTAGGTCAAAGTGGCGTCGAAGCCGGGCAAGCCCGATTCCGCCAAGGTCGGCAGTTGCGGCATCAAGGTCGAATGCCTGGCCGAGGTGACAGCGAGCGCGCGGATATAGCCGCCGTCGAGCGCGGCGCGCGACACCGGGATCGGATTGAATCCGACTTTGACGAAGCCGCCCATCATGTCGGTGATCAGCGGATTCGAGCCTTTCTCGACGATCTGCTGAACGGTGACTTTGGCCTGCTGCGCGAACAGGATCGAGGCGAGATAATTGACCGTGCCGGCGCCCGGCGTGGCGACCTGCACCGGCTCCTTAGCGCTCTTCATCATCGCGATGAGTTCGCCGACGGAATGCACCGGCAGGTCTTTGTAGACCAGCAGCAGCGCCGGCGCCGACGCGATCAGCCCGATCGGCTCAAAATCCTTGCGCGGATCGTAGCCGACGTCTTTGTAAAGATGCGGCCCGGTGGCGAGCGTCGACGTATAGCCGAGGATGATCGTGTAGCCGTCGGGCGCGGCATGGGCGACTTCGCGGGTGCCGACCGTGCCGCTGCCGCCGGCATTGCGGCTCTCGACGACGACGCGCTGACCGAGCACCGCACTCATCTTGTCGGCGATCGAACGCGCCATGATGTCGTTGGTGCCGCCCGGCGGCAGCGGAATGACCAGCGTGATCGGCCGATTCGGATAATCGTCGCCCGCTTTTGCTGGCGCGAAGAGCGCGACGGCCGCTAGTGCCGCAAGCAGCGGCAAAAGCCGCATCATTTGCCGCGTCATGCGTTGCGTTATGCGCCGCGTCATTTGCCTCGCCAAGCGCGCCTCCCGTTTTGTTCTTGCCGCACCGGCCATCGAGGGCCAATAGTCCGCAAGCCTATCCGTCGACACGGTCTATTGTCACGCCGTGCGATCATCCGCCGCAGAACTCTCATCATGTGAAAGGCCGGCAAGAAAGCGAGCTTGGCCGTAAAAACCAAAGAAACGGCTGCAGGGAAACGTTCATGACCTGGTCCGATAAATTCCTTGGCATTTTGAAAGACAATGACGTTCGGCTGATCAGTTACGTGCCGGACAATGTGCTCACCCCGCTGCTGAAGGGCGTGACTGCCGATAACTATTTCCTCTCCGCCTGCGCGACCCGCGAGGACGAGGCGATCGGCACCGTGGCCGGCGCCTATATGGCGGGCCTGCGCGGCGCGGTGATGATGCAGACGTCGGGCTTCGCTCTGATCGCCAATGCGCTCGCGTCGCTGACCGTGCCCTATCAGATCCCGACCGTCATGGTGATCTCGGAGCGCGGCACGCTCGGCGAATTCAATATCGGCCAGTCGCTGGTGGCGCGCACCATGCGGCCGACGCTCGAAGCGCTCGGCATCACCCACCACACGCTGAGCGATCAGGCGACCATGCCGTTCATCGTCGACAGCTCGATCAAGCAAGCCTTCGCGACGCAGGCGCCGGTCGCCTTCATCCTGTCGCCGCTCCTCACCGGCGGCAATCCGGCGGCGCACACCAAGCTGAAAGTCTAAAGAGGTTTTGACATGAGCATCGAACGCGCCAGCAACGAACGCGCCTCAGTCAAAACGCTCAGCCGCACCGCCCTCACTAAGCGCCTGGTGGCGAAACTTAAAGCTGATGAAGCGGTCGTCGGCGGCATCGGCAACACCAATTTCGATCTGTTCGCCGCCGGCCACCGGCCGCAGAATTTCTACATGCTCGGCAGTATGGGGCTCGCCTGCCCGATCGCGCTCGGCGTCGCGCTGGCGCAGCTGGAGCGCGGCGTCATTGCGCTCGAAGGCGACGGCTCGATCCTGATGGGGCTCGGCTGCCTCGCCACCATCGCCAATCTCAAGCCGCGCAATCTCACCATCATCATTTGGGACAACGGCATCTATCAGATCACCGGCAAGCAGCAGGCGGCGACCAGCGGCGTGACCGACATCGTCGCGGTCGCCCGCGGCTCAGGCATCGCGGCCAGCGAATGGGTGCGCGACGACGCGCATTTCGACATGCTGATCGATCGCCGCTTCGACGATGGTGGCCCGCGTCTCTTCGCGGTGAAGATCGACGATGCGCCCGGCCAAGGCCAGACCGTGCGCGATCCGGCGCTGATCAGAAGCCGCTTCATGAAGGGGCTCGGCACCGGCCGCGGCGGTGCGCTCGACCCGTAATCGGCGCGCCCTTCGACCTTCACTCCACGTTTTGCTGCGGCGGCATCGCATCGCGCGACGCCACATAGGCGAGACCGGCGGCGCCGAGCAAAAAAGCCGACGAGCGCCAGGCCGACCCCTTTCATGAGATCACCCTTTGCGGGGCGTGCCGCACCGCAGCTTTAATCGATCTGCGGAATGCCGGCCTTGGTGATGATGTCGCGATATTTAGCGATCTCGTCAGCGATGAACTTCTTCGATTGATCCGGCGGCAGGTAATAGGTCTCGGCGCCTTGCTGCTGGAACCGCGACCGCACGTCGGGATCGGCCAAAGCTTTCTTCACCTCGTCATTGAGCTTGTTGACGATCGCTTCGGGCGTGCCCTTGGGCGCCGACAGCGCAAACCAGCCCGAGACCAGATAATCCGGCAGCCCCGCTTCCTTGACCGTCGGCGTGTCCGGCAGAATATCGAGCCGGTCGGCGCCGGCGACGGCGAGCGCCTTGGCGCCCTTGGCGTTCAGCGCCGCGGCAACATTCGGGTACCACTGAAAGCCGAGCGGCACATCGCCGGCGATCATGTCGGGAACGTATTGGCCGATATTCTTGTAAGGCACATGCGTCATCTGCACGCCGGTGAGCTGACTGAAGAACTCGCCGGCAAGATGTTGCGAGCTGCCGATGCCGACCGATCCGTAATTCAAGCCGGGGTTCTTTTTGCCGTACTCAATCAGTTCCTGCAGCGTGTTGACCGGCAATTTGTTGCTGGCCGCGACCACGATGGTGAATTTGGCAAACGGCGAGACGACCTCGAAGTCTTTTTGCGGATCATAGCCGAGCTGTTTGTACAGCGTGACATTGGCGGCCATCGGACCCGAGCCGCTGCCGACTAGCGTGTAGCCGTCAGGCGTTGCTTTCACAACATCGGCGGTGCCGTTATTGCCGCCGGCGCCGGGCCGGTTCTCAACCACGATGGTCTGGCCCATCGATTTGGCCATTCGCGCGAACAGGATGCGGCTGACGACATCGCTGGCACTGCCGGCGGCAAATGGGACGATCGCGGTAATCTGCCGATTGGGATAATCGGGGATACTTTGTGACGCGCTCTGCGCCTGGGCAACACCGCCGCCGACCGAACCCAAAGCCAGCGCCAACACTACGCCAACCAAGCTTAAACCCCGTATTTTCTGCACTTCCAGCGTCCTCCGCGGCCGCAGCAAAGCAAATTCCAACCTACCTTCCAAGCTGCAAACGCCGTTCCGGGGCGGTAATCGCTGCCGCAATTTGCCGCAAATGGGCACAATCCGTCCCCAAAGCCGCCCCCTTCGGCCGCCATGTCGGGAAGGTCGAGGGATTCTTAACTGCCGATTAACCATGTGGACGGCACCTGTTCGGGCGCCGTCCTAAGCATGTGTTTTGGGCACGTGGTGCGAACGGGGGGCGCGGTGCGGTCGATCATTGCGTGCGGGCTCATTCTGCTCGGCCTGAACGGCACCGCGCACGAGCAGGAATACGGCGCGCTATTTTCCGAACGCTTCGCCTCCGTTACCGACATATCCGCGTCTTCGGTCGTACAAATCGATTCCTCGACCGGCCGGTCCGACAAGCTCACCGTCGCCTCGCTGCAGCCGCGCGCTTTGGCGCTCGAGATTTTCCGGCCGACCGCGGCCGATATGCAATTGCGGCTTGCCTCGGCGAATCCCGATTTCAACACCACCATGCTTTCGACCGACAATCGCGGCACCGAAGTGTCGCTCGACGATCTCTGTCAGGCTTTGTTCAACTCGGCACAGGATAACGACATCCCGGTGCAGTTCTTCGCCAATCTGATCTGGCAGGAGAGCCGGCTCAAAGTCGACGATGTCAGCAAGAAAGGCGCGATGGGGATCGCGCAATTCATGCCGCAGGTCGCCGCCGAAAAGGGCCTCGACGATCCGTTCGACCCGATGCAGGCGCTGCCGGCCTCGGCGCGCTTGCTGCACGAGTTGCGCAGCGAATTCGGCAATCTCGGCCTTGTCGCCGCCGCCTACAATGCTGGCCCGGGCCGCGTCACCCGATGGCTTGAGCGTCGCGTCAGCCTGCCGCGCGAGACCCGTAATTACGTCGTCCGCGTCACCGGCCTTTCGGTCGACGCCTGGCGAACCATGCGGGTGAGCAGCGATGCGCTGACCTTCGTGCAGCACCTGCCCTGCCGCAGCATGCCGGCTTTCGCCAATGTCGAGCAGGCGCAGCAGGCACAGACGGCGGCCAAGGTCGAGCAGGTCAAGCTCGACATTTCCGAAGGCAAGTCCGACGATCCTGACATCACCGGCTCGCTCGACATGCCGGAGCCAGCCGCCGACACCAAGGCCGCGCACAAATCCGCGCGCGCCCTCGACACGCACGATGCGCATCGCGCCGAGCGCAACGCCGACCACCATGGCGGCAAGCGCGAGGTCGACCGCACCCCGCATGCCGCGCCCGAGAAGCGCCGCGTCTGATCATCGCCGTTTGACAGCAACCCCGGGCGACTCAGGTTTTCTTATAAAATAACGAGTCGCATTCCGTTTTCGGACGAATAGCGGATAACGGACGGACGCGCCTCAAGGTTCTCCTGTGACCCAAAGCAGACACGACGCTCTTGATAAAAAACATCCGATGCTGTGACATCGTCCCTTGCACCGACGGGGGACTCCATTGTCGGAAGAGCATTTTGATCAAGACGCGTGGCTAGCGCGTATCGGCTACCGCGGCTCTCGCGTGCCGAACCTCGAAACTCTACAGGCGCTCGTCTGCTCCCATTCGTCGACCATCGCCTATGAGAGCATCGATATCCTGCTGGACCGACCGCCGAAGTTGGACCTTCGATCGCACCAGGACAAGATGATCGCCGGTGGGCGGGGCGGGTACTGCTTCGAGCAGAACATGCTCTTTCGGGGCGGCCGACGGTCGCTCGGGTACAAGGTGACCAGTCTTCAGGCGCGCGTCGTGCGTGGACTCGAAATCGATGCGCCACGTCCCATGCTTCACATGGTCCTTCGAATCGATCTTCCGCGGGGGCCGTTTCTGGCCGACGTCGGCTTTGGCAATCTTGCACCAACTGCACCGCTTCGTCTCTCACCCGGCGTGGAGCAGGATACACCGCACGAAGTGCAATGGAAGATGAACTGACGCTGCAAACCCGCCTCGGAGACCGATGGGAGCACATCTACCGTGTCGTGCTTCTTCCCCGCTTTGATGCCGAGTATGAGATATGCAATTGGTTCACCGGGACTCATCCGCAGAGTCCATATCTCAACAACATGATCGCGGCATTGCCAGGTCCAAACCGCACACGGCTTACCCTGTTCAACGCGCGGTTCAATGTTCGACACCCTTCAGGAAAAGTCGAACGTCGCACGCTCGAAAGCGTGGACGAGTATCGGACCGTGCTGCGGGATGTGTTCGGGGTCGCATTGTCCGATGAAGATTTGCGAACCGCCCTGACCAATGTTGAGCGGAGAGGAACGCGCGGGCCGCCCCATCCTTTTTTTGCGTAGCGGTGCGGGCGTGGAGATGTCGCCTAATGGCAAAAAGCAGGCATCACACTCCGGTTGAACAATGTCGGCTTTTGGAGACAAGCCGGACAGGATGAGGACGCGCCTCACGCCGCCGCTGCCCGGGCCGTCCCGGTACGACGCATGGCAAGCGCCACGATGCGCTGCAAGAGGTCAGGATAGCTGACCCCGATATGTTTGGCGGCGTGGGCGAATTCCTCGCTTTCGGCGATTTCCGGATTGGGATTGGCCTCCAGGAAATACGGCGTGCCGTCGGCCGCGAGGCGGAAATCGATGCGCGCATAGCCGTCGAGCTCGAGCGTGCGGTAGATCCGCTTCGCCATGTTCTGGATACGAGCGACGAGTTCCGGCGGCAGATCCTTGGCCGGGCCATGTTTGATGCCGCGGCGTTCCTGATAATCGGTGTCGTGCTTGACCTTCTCGGTGGCGATGTGCCAGTCGCCGTCGGCCATGTTGTCGAAGCGCAATTCCCACACCGGCAATGCCAGGAGCCGCTCGTTGCCGACGATGCCGACGTAGATCTCGCGGCCTTCGATATATTGCTCGGCGATGGCGGTGGTGCCGATGCGCTCGTGAATGAAGTTGACGCGCTCGATCAGCTTCTCGTCGCTGTCGACGACGGAGGCCTGCGAGATGCCCATGGAGGCATCCTCGTTGACGCTCTTGACGATGAGCGGCAGCGCCAGCCGGTTCGGCCGCTTGACCTTGCGGTGCATCGGAAACACGGCGAAGTCCGGCACCGGGATGCGGTGATAGTGCACCAGGGTCTTCGACAGATCCTTGCCGCGCGCCAGCATCAGGCCGCGCGGATTGCAGCCGGTATAGGGCATGTGCATCAGTTCGAGATAGCTGACGACATTTTGGTCGTAGATCGCCTCGCCGCGAAACTGCTCGAGCAAAGTGAACACGACGTCCGGCTTGAAGCTGTCGATCTGCTCGCGGATCGGCTTGAGCTCATCATGCACGCCGAGCGGACGCACCTCGTGACCTGCGGCGCGCAGCGTGGAGACGACGTCATACTCCGTCTTCCAGACGTTGATCTCCGCCTCGGTGTGACCCTTCTTCGATTCCGGCGGGATCAGATCCGGATGCATGAGCACCAGGACGCGAAGCGGCTTCATAGCGCGATCCACCTTCGCCGTGACGGGCCTAACAGTGCATGCATGGTTTTTGCGGTCAACAAGACGGTGAATTCCATGAGCAGTTGTCGCTCGGGACCGACGGCGCGCAAATTGAGCTCGCGGCATCTCTGGATCATGTCCTCAAGCACGACATCAAATGTGAGCTGATATTCGCCCGTCCATTTCGCCACCAATTCCCGTACTTTAGCCCGATTCCGCCTAATGAACGATGAAGCCGCCTCGGAATGCCGATGTTTCGGGTCTTCCGAGAACAGCCGGCGCAGGTCGCGATCGTAAGTTCTCGGTGTATCAACGAGGTAGAGCGCGCGCTTCTTCTTATAATATTCACCAAGAGTCTGGGTGAGTCTGAAGGCCGGATCGACCTTCTCACGGCGCGTGAGCATCGGCCGCTTGCCGGCGATGTCCTGCATCAGCTCGTCGACATATTCGAGCTTCTTGAGCGCCGGCCAGCCGGCGTAACGGCTGCGCCAATGCGAGCGCGGCCGCAGCCACACCGCGAAGGTCTCGGCGAAATCTTCGTCCGGATGGCTCTGCGCGTACCACATCCGCAAATGTTGCACGTGATGACGGCTCGCCGGATTGGGCCGGTAGTAGCGCGGATAGCGCTTCGACGACGGACCAAACAATTGTTGCCAGCGCCGGCGGCGGTGTAGCTGATAAGCATGCGCCATGACGTGACCGGCCTCGTGCCGCATGATCCGCATGCATTCCGACCAGGTGCCGCCCTCGACATCGAAGATCAATTTTTTCTCGAGCCGCATCAGGCGCGGATGCGCCAGATAAAACGGAATGGCGATGCCGGGGGTGTTTTCCGGGCTGAACCATTCGCTCGAAATCCAGGCATGCGGCCGCACGCGGATGTCGTGCTCGTCGAGCTCGGCATAAAGGGTGTGCAGGCATCTCGCGAGCCACGTGCCCTCGACCGTCACCTTGAGGTCCTTGATGCGGACGTTCAGCAACTCGTCGTCAGACAGCGAGGTCCAGAAATATTTCTTACGCGGCATCTTTCTCAGGCGACATGTTCTCAAAGTGGGCGTGCCGTTCTGGCCGTAACAGATCATCGATGGTGTCACGGGTGGTCCCCGGCGACAACCGCCAACGGTATTGGTATCAAGGATCCAGGTATCAAGGTCCTGGTATCAAGGCCGGCACTCAAAAAACACGGCAGCAGCCTGTGCCGTCCGGGGCAGACTGTATTTAGGGAATGGACGCGCGAAGCGGCAGGAGAAATGGCGTGACAGGTGGCAAAAACGACGATCCGGCGTTTCTGTATTTTCCGACCAATTACCGCTGGTCGATGGGGCTATTGATCTGCCTGTCCGGGGCGCCCTGGGCCGGGATCGAGATCGACGAGGTCAATCGGGTCGGCCGGGCGCTCGCCGACAAGGTCGGCGACGACACCGCCTGGTTCAATGAGTGGACCCGGATGGGCGACAAAATCGAGGCCAGAGGCCGTGAGGCTTTGCGCTTAGGCCACAAGCTCACGGCGGCGTCGTGTTTCATGCGCGCCAGCCGCTACTACCAGACCGGCGAGCGTTTCATCCAGCCGCGCTCGCAAGCTAGCATGGACGTCTATGCCAAATCAGTGCGCATCTTCCAGGAAGCCGCCGCGCTGATGCATCGCCCGCGCATCGAGCCGGTCGAAATCCCCTATGAGAACACGACCCTGCCGGGCCTCTTGGTGCATCCCGATCCCGAAGCCGTCGGCAAGAACCCGGCCAAGAACCCGGCACCCGCCATGGTATTTTTCGACGGCTTCGACGTCACCAAAGAGTTGCAATACGGCTACGGCATTCCCGACCTCGCCGCGCGCGGCGTCGGCTGCTTGATCGTCGACGGGCCCGGCAACGGCGAGAGCGTGCGCTTTCGCAATCTGCCGCTGATCGCGGAGACGGAACGCTATGCGACACCGGTCTATGACTATCTCGCCGCGCGTCCCGAATTCGACGCCAGGCGCATCGGCGTCATGGCGCTCTCGCTTGGCGGTTATTACGCGCCGCGCGCGGCATCGCTTGAGCCGCGCTATGCCTGCTGCGTCGCATGGGGCGCGCAGTGGGACTATCACGACATCTGGGCGCGCCGCCTCGAAGCGTTGGATTCAGGAAAAGTGCTGTCGCTCTCGGTGCCGCCGGAGCATCTGCGATGGGTGCTGGGCGTCGACGACCGCGCTCCGGCGCTGAAAAAGCTCGAAGGCTTCCGCCTCGACGGCATCGTGCAAAAAATGAAATGCCCGTTCCTGCTGCTGCATGGCGCCGGCGACGAACAGATTCCGCTGCCGCTTGCCGAGAAGCTCTACGCCGCCGTCGGCTCGAAACAAAAAGAGCTGAAAGTGTTCACGCGCGAGGAAGGCGGCTTTCACCACTGCCAAGTGGATAATGTGACCATCGGCGTCCATTACATGTGGGATTGGATCGCCGACGTGTTCAAGGCCTGAGAAATTCTCAGGCCTGGCACGCAACCGCGCGCGAAGTTCCAAACAAAACGACCAGGCTATCAGGCCGCCAACATCTTCTGCACTTCGCTGACCAGTTCGCGAAGATGGATCGGCTTGGACAGCACCTTGGCATGTTTCGGCGCCGTGGAATCCGAATTGAGCGCGACCGCGGCGAAGCCGGTGATGAACATGATCTTGATGTCGGGGTCGAGCTCCGCGGCGCGGCGGGCGAGCTCGATGCCGTCCATTTCCGGCATGACGATATCGGTCAACAACAGCTCGAAGGGCTCCTCGCGCAGCCGCTGATACGCGGACAGGCCGTTATCGTAGGAAATAACGTCGAAGCCGGCGTTTTGCAGCGCCTTCACCAGGAAGCGGCGCATGTCGATATCGTCTTCCGCGAGAAGAATCTTGGTCATTGGCGTGTTCATGGCAATCGTTTCCGGCTGGCGCGCCGGCCCCCATACATTCCCATAAGCCGGATGTCCGGTAAACATGGAGTGAAAGTCAGCCTTAATCCGGCTCCGGGCTTAGCCGAAATTCGCGGCCGTGTGTCTTTCGCGGCCAATCTGCCCTTCGCGTCCACGTGCCTCGCCGAACCGTATTGGCAAGCGTTTGCAGCTATGGACAATAAGGCAATAGGCAATGAACCTATGGACAATGGACAGCCGTTAGGGGACGGTGGCCCCTGGGCCGCGACTCTCAAGGTTAGCCCCGCTTTAGCCCTCTTGGTCAGCCCTCTCGGCGTCATGGACATCGAAGACGAATTCGATCCGCCATTTGAAGCGCTCGAGCCCGCGGAAATCCGCGGGCCGCTCCTTTTTAATTCACCCCACAGCGGGCGGATCTATCCGCAAGCCTTCCTTGAGGCTTCGCGGCTGGAGCTCACGACGCTGCGCCGCTCCGAGGACTCCTTTGTCGGCGAATTGATCGAGGGCGTGGTCGGCCGCGGCCATCCGGTGATGCGGGCACATTTCCCGCGCTGCTATGTCGACGTCAACCGCGAGCCCTACGAGCTTGACCCCCGCATGTTCGACGGCCGGCTGCCGTCCTTCGCCAATACCCGCTCGATGCGGGTCGCCGGCGGACTCGGCACCGTGGCGCGCGTGGTCGGTGACGCCCAGGAAATCTACGATCAGCGCATTTCGGTCGCGGAAGCGATGCGCCGGATCGACGGGCTCTATAAGCCCTATCACCGCTCGCTGCGCCGCATGTTCATGCGGCTGCACCACGAATTCGGCGCCGCCATTTTGGTCGATTGCCACTCCATGCCGTCGAGCACCGGCGGCCGGGACGAACGGCCGCGCGCCGATCTCGTGCTCGGCGACCGTTACGGCACGAGCTGCGTGCCGCTCGTGGCCGAAACCATCGAGCACTGCCTACACGAATTCGGCTATGTGGTCAGCCGCAATAAGCCCTATGCCGGTGGCTTCATCACCGAGCATTACGGCAACCCGGCCACGGGGCTTCACGCCATCCAGCTCGAGATCAACCGGGCGCTCTATATGGACGAGCGGCGCTATGAGCGCTCGGCATCGTTCGCACGGCTCGCCGCCGAATTCGAGATTTTGGCCGATCGCCTGGCGGCCATCCCTGCCGAAGAGTTACGGCCTTACCGTGCAGCGGCGGAATAGGCGTTGAGAACTTCCTAACCGGCCGCCGTTCACAACAGCCGTCGAAAAGATCGGCGAAAGACGGCCGAAAGAAAAAGGGCCGCTCACCTTCCGGGAGCGGCCCAAGTCTAGGGAGGAAACGCCCAAGGAGGGCAACGGTAACGGGAGAGAGCCTCTCGCTACCGCACTGCAACAACATACACCGCGTCGCACAAAACGCAAGTGCTGTTGACCTATTGACCGCGGGTTTTCCCGATGAAGTTGCCGCATAACGGGCAAAAGCGGCTGGCCGAATTTTTCGCTGTTCCGGAACGTGAGAAATGTTTATTAGATTTCAATCGCTTAGTCACGAGTTCCGGGCCTGCTCAAAAATACGTCATCAGGCGGCCGCTCCACGCCGAAGGGGCATGCTGCTTTTGCATGGCGATAGCCAATCGCCACGACCCATCGGAAACACGGTGATTTGCCGCTCTTCCAGAGCATGATCCCGAAAAGTGGCAACCGGTTTTCGAAAAAGATCATGCTCCAACGAAAAATCTAGACCTTGATCCGATTCAATTGGATCAAGGTCTGAAGCTTCGATACTCGATCCACACAGAGCGATTTGATGACGGCCATCGATTTCACGGCATTCGTGGACGAACTCGCCACCATCTCCGGCGAGACCATCCGGCCGTTTTTCCGCAGCGCGATTGACGTCGAGAACAAGAGCCGCTCGGGCGGCTTCGATCCGGTCACCGCCGCCGACCGCGCCGCCGAAGTGGCGATGCGCACGCTGATCAAGCGCACCTTTCCCGAGCACGGCGTCATCGGCGAGGAATTCGAGGCCGACCGCCCCGACGCCGAATATGTCTGGGTGCTCGATCCGATCGACGGCACCAAATCCTTCATCAGCGGCATGCCGGTCTGGGGCACCCTGATCGCGCTGACCCGCCGCGGCGAGCCGATCTACGGCATGATGCACCAGCCGTTCACCCGCGAGCATTTCTCCGGCGACGGCCGCGGCGCGCGTTATCGCGGGCCGGCCGGCGATCGCGATCTGCGGGTGCGGCCCTGTACCTCGCTGCGAGATGCAGTGCTGTGCACGACCTCGCCGTTGTTGATGAACGAGGCCGATCGGGCCTGTTTCACCCGGGTCGAGAAGGACGTGCGGCTGTCGCGCTATGGCGGCGACTGTTACGCCTATTGCGTGCTCGCCGCCGGCCATGTCGATCTCGTCATCGAGACCGAATTGAAGCCCTATGACGTTCTCGCCTTGATCCCGATCATCGAAGGCTCCGGCGGTGTCATCACCACCTGGGAGAACGAGCCGGCGCATAAAGGCGGACGCATTGTCGCCGCCGGCGACAAGCGGGTGCACGCCGAAGCGCTGGCGCTGCTCAACGGGTGACGTGCGCTCAGTAGAGCGGCGTGCCCGGCACGAACGCGTCGAACGCCGCCCAGAACTGCGAGCGGAAGCGGTCCTGCTCCATTAGGATTTCGTGCTGGGCGCCGACAATGACCAGATGCGAACCGGCGCGCAGCATGGTGGCAAAATCCTCGATCGCGGATGTCGACACCACCTGATCGCTGCCGCCGGCGACGATCAGCATCGGCTGGCGGATCTGCGCCGGGTAACTGCGTTGCTGCAATTCCGCCATGGCACGGAAGGCGGAATCGAGCCAGGCCACCGTCGGCGCGCCCAAAGCCAGCGTCGGCTCGGCCTCGAGCACGGCCGCGTTACGCGCGTAGCGTACCGGATCGGAGGTCAGGATATTGCCGAGAAACGGCCGCGACTCGACGATGCTGGTATCGGCCTTGGGCACATACATCGAGCCGAAGCCGGCCCAGCGCATGGCCCGTACGATAATGGCGCCCGCTCCCTTCGAATAATCGACGCCGCCAAGCGCGATCAGCGGCGAGGTCAGCACCATACGGTCGAACCAGCGATGGCCCCTATGCGCGGCGCGGATCAGGATCGTGGCCCCGGTCGAATGGCCGAGCGCGAAGATCGGCGGCGGGCAATCCGGCAGCACGACTTCGCGCATGAAGGTTTCGAGATCGACGTCGTAATCGGAAAAGTCGCGCACATAGCCCTTGCGGCGGTCGCTCAGCATGCGGTCGGACAGCCCCTGCCCGCGCCAATCGAGCGTCGCGACCGCAAAGCCCCGCGCCCGCAGATCGCGGACCGTCTCGAAATATTTTTCGATCCATTCGCTGCGGCCCTGGAAGATGCACACCGTACCGCGGCGTCCGGCCGGCGGCTGCCAGCGCGAATAGCGCAAGTTCACCCCGTCCGGCGTTTTGATCGCGCCGACGATGTGATTGTCCGGAACCGGATTGGCAGGAATGGAAACGAGTTTCATCGGGAGTCGGGCTGAGGCGGCTGTTTGCTTATAACAGTCCGCGATTGCCGCTCAACCAAACAGCCAAGCATTCGTGCTTATTTGTGGAGGATATCGCGGGGTTTCCTACCCGGGTATTCCGCCTTCCAGTGTTCCGCCTCTTGCGGCGCCTCGCCGCCGTTCCCACATGTCTCTTTGTGCAGGGCCAATAGGGCTGCACATTCATAGGCTTGGCCCCTATGGGCGAGCCATCCGCATGTCGCTTCACAAGGAGGATATGCCATGCGAACTTTCGATCTAGCTCCCCTTTATCGTTCCACCGTCGGCTTCGACCGGCTGTTTTCGTTGCTCGACCAAGGCATCGAGGGCGCGGCTCCCGGTTATCCGCCCTATAATATCGAGCGGACCGGCGACAACGCTTATCGCGTGTCGGTAGCGGTTGCGGGCTTTGAAGCGCCCGAACTTACGGTCGTCGCCAAAGAGAACACGCTCACCATCTGCGGCGAGAAAAACGCCAAGGATGAGGAGAAGCGCGGTGACGTCCTGTATCAGGGCATCGCTGCTCGCACCTTCGAGCGCGTGTTCCAGCTCGCCGACTTCGTCCTGGTGAAAGGCGCGAGCCTCGAAAACGGTCTCCTGCACGTCGACCTCGTGCGCGAGATTCCTGAGGCGAAAAAGCCGCGCTCGATCCCGATTAGCGTGCAGGGCCAAGAACAGAACCAAGGCTCGGCCGTGATCGAGAACCAGAAGGCTGCCTAAGCGGCCCCGAAGAGATCACGCCAAAGCAATGCAATAAAGGGAGCGCTCCGGCTTGCCGGGGCGCTTTTCATTTCTGAGCCTGATCCGAAATTCAATCGTTGATCGGCGGCGGCGCCAGCGATTTGGCCGGCTTTGCCGCGACAATTGCCGGCGTGGCTGCCGCAGGGGCCCCGGCGGGAGCGGACGACCCGGTCACTTCAGGTTTCCCGTCCGGCTTGTCCGGCGATTTAGCCTCGGCGGCCAGCGTGTTCGGCTTGCCGTCAGTGACCGGCTTCGCCGCGATCGCTTTGGCGTCGTCCAGCGGTTTGCGCGAAGCGAGTTCCGGCGGCCGCGGCCGCGGCAAGGGCGGCAGCACCGTCACGCTAGTCCGCGTCAGCGGATGCGCGGTCGACGGCCGGCCCGCCATCTCGCTGTCGTCGAGCGGCCCCGGCGGCGCGTCGTAACCGGCCGGCTGGTCGTAAGGCGGCGGCATGCCGTCGGACCTCATGCCGTAAGGCATCATCCCGACCTGCTGCCCGTACGAGCCCGGACCCGGCACAATGCGATTGACGTCGCGGATGGCGCCGGAATGCGCGTCGACGACCACGCGCATCAAGATGCCGCGGAAATCGGTCGCCCGCACCACATAGGTGGCGCCTTCACGCATCGGCGGCGCCAGCGGATCGAAGCCCGCCCGGCGCACATTCCGCGCGATTTCGTAGGGCGGCATGAAACCGACCGACGGCAAAGGCGCGAATTGCGAAGAAGATGTTGTGGAAACCTGCGCATGACCGGAACCAGTCAAAAGCGCAATGCACAAAGCGGACGCGGCGAATACGCTCACACGCACGTTTCGGGCTCCTCCCCCTGACTTCCCCAAGGTTTGGCTCAACACCAAGGTTAGCTCAAACGCCCGTACGAAGTTAACTTAAATTGGGGCGACATTGGGAGCGGCCTTTGGGCGCAATTCAGGACTCTTTGCATAACTCGACAAAACGCGCGACGTCCTCTTCAGTGGTGGCGAAGGATGTGACCAGCCGGACCAGAACATTGCCGGCGCCAACGTCCAAACTGTCGCTCGAGCGCACATAATAGCTGGCGCCGGCGGCGCGAAGTTTGGCATCGAGCGCACGCGGCAGCACGGCGAAAACGAGATTAGCCTCGACCGGCCAGACCGGCTTGAGGCCGATCGCGGTCAGCTGGGTCGCGAGGAGATCGGCCTTGGCATTGGCGTGGCGCGCCAGCGTCAGCCAGTAATCATCGGCGAGAAAAGCCAACATTTGCGCAGCGATGAAGCGATGTTTCGACAGCAAATGCCCGGCGCGCTTGCGCCGCTCGCCGAGATAAGCGGCGCGCGTTGGATCAAAGACAATCACCGCTTCGGCCGCCATGGCCCCGCCCTTGGTCGCCCCGAACGACAACACGTCGACGCCGGATCTCCAGGTCATCTGCGCCGGCGTTGCGTTGAGCCTCACCAATGCATTGGCGAAGCGCGCGCCGTCCATATGCAGCGCCAATGAACGTCCATGCGCGATCTCGGCCAAGGCCGCAATTTCGCCGGCCCGGTAAATGGTTCCGGCCTCGCTCGCTTGCGTGATCGACAGCGCCGAGGGGATCATCTGGTGCGGACGATGGCCGCCATAACCGGCGAGCGCATTTTTCAGCGTCGCCGGCGCGATCTTGCCGCCGTCATCAGGGAGGCCAACGAGTCTTAACCCGCCGCCGAAGAATTCCACCGCGCCACATTCGTCGGTCGCGATGTGAGATTGCGCATGGCACAGCACGACGCCCCAGGGTGGCGAGACATGCGCCAGCGCCAGCGCATTGGCCGCCGTGCCGGTCGGCACCAGGAACACCGCGACCTCGCGCTCGAAAATCGCGGCAAAGCGGCCCTCGACCGCCTTGGTCCAATCGTCATTGCCGTAGCCCAGCGCGTAGCCGGTATTTGCCGCGGTCAGCGCATCCAAAATGGCCGGCGCCACGGGCGCGGTATTGTCGCTGGCAAAATTCACGTCGGCGGGGCCGCTGATGATTTCCAGGCCGTTGGACTACCACTGTCCGCGGCACCGTCGCTAGTGCGCTCACCGGCAGACATCGGCTCCTTCACTTTACCGCCTTGCAATCATAAGCATCGCCCTGAAACACGCTCAAGCGCGGCGCCTTGTTGTAAAACGACCCGGCGTCCGGTCCATCCGCCGGCGGATTGACGTTGTCCATGAAAAAGACCTTGTCTTTATCCAGATCCCCCCTGATCCAACAGGACTCCTCTTTCCGTAGAATTGTTGCGAAATATTTCCCGTCTTTCAGACGCTTAAGCTGCTCCTTATCAAGCCAAATCCGGTAAATGATTTTGCTCGTGTCCTCGATGGGACTTTTGGCCGCGTTCTCAACGGCCAGTGCCACCCTGAGTGAGCGGCACCAGACTGAACAGTGTTCGTCCGCGGCCATCACTTGCGCCGATTTTGACTCTTATTCCGCCACTGTAGTGCGAGCTGCAGTCGAATAATGCCTGTTCATGTGAAACATCCGTCCAATTTTTCGGATATTGGGCGCGCTGTTGCCGCATTCATCGGGGCTCACTGCGAGCGCCGCTGTCGTGGCGAAAATGAGCAAAGATAATCCCAGGATCAGGCGCATTTCACTCTCCAACGGAATGAACCGACCACGGCAGGCTTGCCTATTCGCACGAGCCGATGAGGAAGATATGGATGCCAGCCTGATACGTCGCGACGATATCCACCTTATCGCAGAACTCGGACGTCGGCTTTAATGATAGCCGACGTCGGAGCGGACCTTGCCGCGGAATACCCAATATGACCAGCCGATATAGAGCAAGATGACCGGCAACAGGAACAGCGTGCCGATCAGAAGGAAAGCCTGCGTGCTCGGCGAGGCGGCCGCCTCCCGCAGGGTGAAATGCCCGGGCACGATCATCGGCCACAGGCTGATGGCGATGCCGATATAGGACATGACGAACAGGCCGAGAGACGCAAAGAACGGAGCATATTCCGAGCGGTCGTTAAGCGACCACCGCACGTACCAGATCAGGCCGGCGGTGATCAGCGGCACCGGCGCGAGATAGGCGATATTGGGGAAGCTAAACCAGCGCGTGGCAATACCTGCGTTCGCATAGGGCGTCCACAGGCTGACAATGCCGATACCGATGACGGTTCCGAGCAGGCAGCGGCGGCCGAAGGACCGTGCCCAGTCCTGCAATGCGCCTTCGGTCTTGATGATCAGCCAGCCCGCGCCGAGCAGCGCATAGCCGCACATCAAGGCGAGGCCGCAAAAGATCGAGAACGGCGTGAAGCAGTCGAACGAGCCGCCGACAAATTGCCGGCCCTGCACGTTGAAGCCCTGGATGAAGGCGCCGAGGATGATGCCTTGGGCAAAGGCGGCAAGCGCCGAGCCCGCGGCGAAGCCGTGATCCCAGAAGGTGCGGTGTTCGGCATCGCGATAGCGAAACTCGAACGACACGCCGCGAAAGATCAAGGCCAGCAGCATCAAGAGGATGGGGAAATAAACCGCCGGAATGATAATGGCGAAGGCGACGGGAAAAACAGCCAGCAGGCCGACGCCGCCGAGAATGAGCCAAGTCTCGTTACCGTCCCAGATCGGCGCGATTGAGTTCATGATCAGGCCGCGGGCGTCGCGATCGGGCGCGAAATTGTACAGCATGCCGACGCCGAGATCGAAACCGTCGAGCGCGACATACAAGAAGACGCCGATTGCCAGGATCGCGGTCCAGATCGGCACGAGATCGAGCGCTTGCGTCATCGTGCGCCTCCCGGCGACGCCGGCGCCAGAGCTTCGATCGGCGATTTCGGCCGGCCGCTTTCGATGGGCGCGGCCTCGTCCGACACGGCAGGTCCGCGCCGGACGATGCCTAACATGACGGAGAGCCCGACCGGATAAATCACCAGATAAACGGCGACGTATAACAAGAGGGACAGCAGCACATTGGCGCCGGTGAGCGACGGCGAGACGGAGTCCGCGGTCCGCATCAGGCCGTAGATCGTCCAGGGCTGCCGTCCGACCTCGGTGGTGGTCCACCCGGCGATGACGGCGATAAAGCCGAGGCAAATCGTGAACTCGCAGAGCCGCAGATACCATTGCGTCCGGTCAAGCTGTTTTCGCGCCAGCAAGAACAGGCCGGTGGCCACGACCGCGACCATCAGGAGCCCGATCCCGACCATGATGCGGAAGGCAAAATAGACGATGGCGACCGGCGGGCGCTGATCGGCCGGAAAATCCTTCAGCCCTTTGACCGCGCCGTCCCAGGAATGGGTGAGATAGAGGCTGCCGAGCTTGGGGATGGCGATCTCGTCGAGATTGCGTTCCGCGCCCTGGTCGGGCCAGCCGATGATCGAGGCGGGGACACCGTGCCCACCGTCCCACAGCCCTTCGATCGCGGCGAG
>JBAUCK010000274.1:0-34458 GCA_049677525.1 Xanthobacteraceae bacterium | reverse complement strand
GTCTTACCCGCTCGGTTGTGGTGGTCTCGACCTCCGACGAGCCGGCGCTGATGCGCCGCGCATGTGACGCTCGCCATCGCCGAGTATTTCCGCGACAAGGGCAAGGACGTTCTGGTGCTGATGGACTCGGTGACGCGCTTTGCCATGGCGCAGCGCGAGATCGGGCTCTCGGCCGGCGAGCCGCCCACCGCCAAGGGCTATACGCCGACCGTGTTCACCGAATTGCCGCGGCTTCTGGAACGGGCCGGTCCCGGCACCGAGCAGGGCACCATTACCGGCGTTTTCACGGTGCCCGTCGACGGCGACGACCACAACGCCGATGTCGATGAGGCCATCCGGCTGCACAAGCCGCTCGAGGACTTCCTGCGCCAAGGTAAGGAAGAAGCAACCAGCTTGGCCGAAGGATATCGCCGGTTGGCGCAAATTGTGGCGAGCGCGGAAACCGAACGCTAACGTTATCATGCCACGATCCGAGCCTTCGGGGGGTGTTGCGCCGGGTTTTAGTGGCGCAAAACCCCGGGTTTTTAGGTCGCAAGGCTTCGGGGGAGTATGTAGTCGATGAAGTCCCGTGAGACGCTTATTCGCCTGAAGAAGTTTCAGGTCGACGAGAAGCGGCGCAAAGTGGCGCAGATCGAAACCATGATCGCCGAGTTCGAGCGCATGGGCGGCGACCTCGAGCGCGAGATCAAAGTCGAGCAGGATCGTGCCGGAATTCACGATCCCGGTCATTTTGCCTATCCGACCTATGCCAAGGCGGCGATCTCGCGGCGCGAAAATCTCAAGCGTTCGGCCGACGAACTGCGCATCCAGCTCGACGACGCGAAATCGGCGCTCGGCGAAGCTTTCGACGAACTGAAAAAGGTCGAATTGCTCGACGAGCGCGACCGGATGCGTGAGCGCGAGGCCGAAGAAGCCGCCGAGCAGGCCGAGCTTGATGGCATTGCGCTATTGCGCATGCGCGGCGTCGCGCCGGCCTAAGATCTAAAGCTTCGACTGTTTGCCCGCTATCACGGCTAAGCCCCTGTCCGGGGCTGTTTGCGCATGCGCGTTTCAATGACAGCGCGCGTGACCGCCCGACTTGTCTCAAAATGCGACGCTATTTCCGTTGGTTGACAACGCGTTTTGCTCTCGACGAAAGGCGGCCTCAGCGGCGATAATCAATTCCGAGGCCAGGCCCGGATTAAGGCCTTTGGGGCCAGCTCTACGATCGCTGGGGCAGTTATGTTGATGCAGACGGAGCTCGTCTGGCTACTTGGCGCCGTCGCCAAAGGCGACGAGGCGGCATTCGAGCGCCTTTATGCCGCGACCCGCGCGAAACTTTATGGCGTCCTGCTCCGTATCTTGGGAAGACCGGCACTGGCCGACGAGGTCATGCAGGAGACCTATCTGAAGGTTTGGAAGATGGCCGACCAATTCGACCCGCAGGTCGGAAGCCCGATCACCTGGATGGTGGCGATCGCGCGCAACCGTGCCATCGACATCGCGCGCAAGCGCGGCGATCTGTCGATCGAGGACGAGCCCGAGGCGTTCGAGGTCGCGGCCGAGACGCCACAGCCGTTGGCGCGGCGCGAGATGACCGAAGAGCTCAAGCGGCTGTTGTCCTGTCTCGGCAAGCTCGATCCCGAAAAGCAGCGTATCGTGCTGCTCGCTTATTACAGCGGCTGGAGCCGCGATCAGCTGGCGCAAAAGCTCGATATCCCGGTCAACACGATCAAGACCTGGCTCCGCCGCAGTCTGCTCGAAATTCGCGAATGTATGTGGCCCAGATGATGGTCGGGCTCAAAGAACAAAGAAAAGCGCGCTTGAGGTAACGCTATGTACGACGACGACAGAGATGCGCTTGCCGCCGAATATGTTCTGGGGACCCTCTCCGCCGACGAGCGCGACCAGGCCGAGGCGCTGCTCGCCATCGACCCGGGGTTCGCCGAGATCGTGCGGGTGTGGGAGCGCCGGCTTGGCGAACTCAATGTCATGGTCGAGGCGGTCGATCCGCCGCCACAGGTCTGGGACAAGATCAAGACCGAAACCGTGGAGCCCAATATCGCGGTGCCCGGACCGCGGCTGACGGCCGAGGAAGAGTTCTCATTCCCGCCGATCGAAGACGACGCGCCGGAGACGGCCCACGAATCGACGGCGGAGTTGCCGCCCGAGGCGGCCGCCACCGAGCCGGAGGAGGGGGCGCAAGAGGAGCCGCACGATTTGGAAGAGCCTGCCGCGCCGGCCGGCCTGGAGCCCTTGGAAGACCTGTTGGGCGAACAGCCGCAGCCGCCGGATTTGGACGAGACGGTGCTGGCATCGAGCCTGTTGCCGCCCGAAGCGGGGTCGGCGAAAGCGTCGGCGTCGGCTGAAAAGCCGGGCCTAGCCGAGCAGCACGACTTTGAATCCGACCTGAAAGCGGTCGTGCTGCAGGATCTGGGACGGACGCCGGGCAAGGAGAGCCGGCGAGCTCTGGCGCCCGAACCATCTGCGCCGCTCTTGCCGCCCAGGGTCGAGCGCAGCGCCGACGTCATCGTTCTTGCCCGCCGCGTGCGGCGCTGGCGGACGTTTACGGTCGCGATGGGCGCAATCGCGGCGCTGCTTGCGCTTTATGTCGGGGTCTCGCAGTTCGCGCCGGGTCTCATTCCGATGAGCCGGCAGGGGCTCCCGACCGTCGCGGCGCAAGTGGCCGCACCGTCACCGTCGCGTTTGGTCGCGGTCCTGCAGCAGGATCCGACGACGCCGGCCTTTCTGGTCTCGATCGATCCGGCGAGCCGCATGCTGACGGTGCGCCGGGTGTCCGCGGCGCCGGAGCCGGGCCGCAGTTACGAGCTGTGGCTGATCTCGAACAAATACCCGGCACCGCGCTCGCTCGGCGTGGTCGGCGCAGGCGAATTCACCGCGCGACCGCTGCCGTCGGGTTTCGATGCCGATACGATCAAGACGGCGAGCTACGCCATCTCGCTCGAGCCGGAGGGCGGCTCGACGACCGGCGCGCCGACCGGTCCGATCTTGTTCAAAGGGCAGGTGGTGGAGTCGCTGCCTGGATCGACAGGCTGATCGCCAAAAATTTTGGCCCGCGTCCGACGCGGGCCATTCAACTTTCACGCCAGTAACCGAATACCAGAATGACAAGCACGCGTTACCGGACGGTCGGTTTATCGGATCGTCGGTACTTGGCCGCTCATCGTTGTCGGTGCGCCGGCTTTGACCAGCGGCGCGGTGCCAAGATCGAGACCGTTGCCGGCATTGGCGAAAATGCCGACGACGGCGACCACGGTCGCACAGACGATGCCAATCACTACGATCTTCAAATGCGTTGCGCGGTCGGCGCTGTACATCGAATGGTTCATAGCCACCTCCCGTTTCTGCTCGTTAGTCGCAGCAGTCGGGTCAAAGGGTTCACCTGAAAGGGTCGCTCGGCAGCGAAATTAACCTGTCCCAGCCTGTTCAATTAGGGTGTGATGCCAGACACAAACACGCGTCTTCACAGAACCTTGAACTGTCGTGATAACGCTTGATCGGCGATCGGGTTCCCCGACCGGCGCACTGAAAATGAGCTGAAAAAGTCGAGCTGAAAGACATCAAACAAATTCGCACCGCAACATGCCTTTGAAAGGGACACCGTGAATCACATCGTATCGCAACGTGTCGTGGCCGAACTCGCGCCGACCGGTGTTCTGCGCGCCGGCATCAATATGAGCAACATGCTGTTGGTGACGGGGCGGACCGAGTTGGGCGATCCGGCGGGTGTGTCGCCCGACATGGCCGACGAAATCGCCCGGCGGCTTGGTGTCACGGTGACTTACGTCAAATACGAAAAGCCGTCGGTGTTGGCCGACGCCGCCGGCACCAATGCCTGGGATATCGGACTCATCGGCGCCGAGCCGGCCCGGGCGGAAAAGATCGCTTTTACGGCGGCCTATTGCGAGATCGAGGCGACCTATCTGGTGCCGGAAAAATCGCCCTTCAAGAGCGCGGCCGAGGTCGACCAGACCGGCGTCCGCATCTCGGTCAAGCGCGGCACGGCCTACGATCTGTGGCTCGAACGCAATATCAAGCACGCCACCGTGCTGCGCTCGGACACCGCCGACGGGCCGCTCAATCAGTTCGTCGCCGACAAGCTCGAGGCCATGGCGAGCCTGCGGCCGGCATTGCTCGATGACGTCAAAAAGGTACCGGGGACCAAAATCCTGCCCGGAAATTTCACCGCGGTGCAGCAGGCGATCGGCACCAGCAAAAGCAACACGGCCGGCGCTGCGTTTCTTGCCGACTTTGTCGCTGAAGCCAAAAGATCGGGGCTCGTGGCGCGGCTGATCGAAAAGCATCACGTCTCCGGTCTTTCGGTCGCGCCCTAGACCCTGATCCGATTCAATTGAATCGGATCAGGGTCTAGATTCTTTGTTTGAGCATGATCTTTTCCGAAAACCGGTTTCCACTTTTCGGGATCATGCTCTAGCACGCGACCCCGGAGCCGCGGCCGCAAAAACCGCTTAGATACTGCCGACGGTCTTCAGCCGCGCCCGCGGGCGGATCTCGGACTGCGCCAGCACCGTGGTCTGGGCGCTGGCGGGCGAGGTGACCAGGACCGGCGCCTCGTCGCGCGCCGCCTGTTCGAATTTCTCCCGGACCAGATTGATGAATTCGGTGAGTTTCGACGGCTGCATGGCAAGGCTGCGGTCGTCGCCCTGACCGACGATCGATTCGGCGACACCAGCATGACGCCGCCCGACATGCCCAGCGCCTTAGGATAGCCGGAGAGCTGACCGAACAGCGCCTTGTCGGCGGCGCCGCTGACGCCGGCTTTCGACACCAACAGGCCGGCGGCCGTCGACACGATCAGCGCCGGTATCTGCGTTACCAGGCCGTCGCCGACGGTGAGGAGGGTATAGGTGCGGCCGGCTTCGGCGAAGCTCAAGCCCTCCGGCACGATGCCAATGATCATGCCCCCGATGATATTGATCATGACGACGAGAAGCCCGGCAATGGCGTCGCCGCGGACGAATTTGGAAGCGCCGTCCATGGCGCCGAAGAAGCCAGATTCGTCTTCGAGATTCTTGCGCCGCTGCCGCGCCTGCTTGTCGTCGATCAGGGCGGCATTGAGGTCGGCGTCGATCGCCATCTGCTTGCCGGGCATGCCGTCCAAGTGGAAACGCGCCGCGACTTCGGCGATACGGCCCGAGCCCTTGGTGATGACCACGAAATTCACGATCACCAGGATCGTGAACACGATGATGCCGATCACGAAATTGCCGCTCATCACGAAATTGCCGAACGCCTCGATGACGTGGCCGGCGGCGGCGGTGCCTTCATGGCCGTGCCCGAGAATGAGCCGCGTCGACGCCAGGTTCAGCGACAGCCGCAGCATGGTCAAGAGCACGGTCGGAAACGCCGAGAATTGGAGCGGCGTCTGAATGAACAGCGACGTCATCAAGATCAGCACGGCAAACGTGATCGAGACGGCGAGCGCGAAGTCGAGGAGAATCGGCGGCAGCGGCGGAATGAGGATCACAAGGATCGTCATGATGCCGAGCGCTAGCCCGATATCGCCCCGCCGCAGCATTGTGCCGAAGTCGGCGAGCCGGGATAACGTGGTTTCCCCGCTCTCCACTGTGGTTGTGTCACTCATACCGGTTGATGCGCCCCGTCTGCGGTCACGCGATCCAAAGCTGTGGGTTGCGGCAGGAGTGCCGCTGGTGTGGAGAATTGGACCTGCACTTGCGTCTAAGGCTGGCCCCGAAGAGCAAGGTGGAAAGGATTACGCCATTGAGCTACGCCAAGCGGGCACGCCTCCTGTTACGCCTTCTGGGCAAAATCTGCCGGGTTTATGGTTACCGGCCGGTTAACGGCGGGTGTGTCATGTGCGCAAGGCGCGCCGGAGCGACGAGGAGCAATGATGTTCGTGCGTGTTCACGGCCGCGGCGCCCCCGTTTTCCGGGCTTTCACCCTGATCGCACCGGTTTTTCTCGTTTTTATTGGTGCGCCGGCGGCCCTCGCCGACGGCATCGAGCCCGGCCTGTGGAAGATCACGGCGCAGACCAAAGGCGAAGGCATGGTCAGTCCGCCGCACGAATCGGCGAAATGCCTGACCGAGGACGAGACCAAGGATCTCGCCACCACGTTCTCGCCGGTCCCACGCATGATCAATTCGGAATGCTCTCCGATCGAACGCAAGCTCGGCGGCGCGCGGCTCGACTGGCGTCTGGTCTGCAAAGGCCAGCTCAATGTCGAACTGACTGGCGCGTTCAATTTCGACAGCGCGCATCATTACACGGCGACGGTGCATACCCAGGCCGCCATTGGCGGCCAAACCATGGACACGCTGGATACGCTGGAAGGGCAGTGGGTGTCGGCGGCCTGCCAGTAGCGCCGCAGCCGCGGATGGATTAGGCGGCTTTTCGCGGCAGATGTTAAAATCGCAGGCGACGCGTCATTTCGCTGTATCGTTCAGGACAAAGAGCAGAGCCCGGGCCGGTCATGCCATCATCGCCACACCCTGCGCATTCGCACTCCGCCGATGAGTGGACGCATAATCACGCCTTTCTCGGGGCGTATCACGCCGCGCATGAGCGCCGGACCTGGGGCGTCGTCGCGCTCACCGCCTTCATGATGGTCGCCGAGATCACGGGCGGCACGCTGTTCGGCTCGATCGCGCTGGTTGCCGACGGCTGGCATATGGGCACCCATGTCGCGGCGCTGGCCATTGCGGGCCTAGCTTATCTCTTGGCCCGCCGCCACGCCGCCGACCAGCGTTTTTCGATGGGCACCGGCAAGTTCGGCGAACTCGCCGCGTTCTCGAGCGCCATCATTCTGGGGATGATTGCGCTCGGCATCGCCTACGAATCGGTCATTCGGCTGACCAGCCCCATCGGCATTCATTTTCGCGAGGCCATTCCGATCGCGGCGCTTGGCCTGTGCGTCAATATCGCGAGCGCCTGGTTGTTGCGCGACGAGCACGACCACGCGCATGGCCACAGCCACAGCGGCGCGCATGCGCATCATGACGTGGATCGCGATCACGACCATACACATGATCACGACCACGACCATGCGGTTCGAGGCGCCGGCGGCCACGACATCAATCTGCGCCCTGCTTATGTCCATGTGCTGGCCGATGCGCTGATGTCGATCCTGACGATTGCGGGCTTGGGCATCGCCTGGAAGCTCGGCTGGCATTTCATCGATCCGCTGGTCGGGCTGGTCGGCTCGGCAGTGATCGCGAGCTGGGCGTTAAATCTCCTTCGCTCTGCGGGCCGCGTGCTGCTCGATACCGTTCCCGATCCCGATCTGACGCAGAGCATCCGCTCACGCATCGAAGTCGGCGGCGACCGGCTCTGCGATCTTCACGTCTGGCAAGTCGGACCGGGGCACATTGCGGTGATGGCATCCGTGGTTTCGCAAACACCGCAACCGCCAGCGGTCTATAAGAAGCGTCTTGAGGGGCTCGCTGGACTCTGCGCTGGACTCTGTCACGTCACCGTCGAAGTCAATGCCGGCGCGTGCTGAGATGCTGAAATCGTCTTTGGCACGTTCTGTCGCGCTGGTGGCGGCCTTTGGCGCGCAGACGGCAATTGCCCAGGACGCCATTGTGCAGGAACGGCCTGCGGCCTTCGTCGATGCCGGAACTGTCGTGCCTGGACTGATCCCGGAAATGCGCTACGCGACCGCGCACAATTTCACCGGACGGCCGATCGTCGGCTATGAGGCACGGCACTGCCTCCTCACCAGGGAGGCCGCAAGCGCGCTTGCCGCAGTCGCGCGCGATCTCGCGCCGCAAGGCCTTTTCATCAAGGCATTCGACTGCTACCGGCCGACGCGGGCGGTGGAGAATTTTATCCGCTGGGCGCGCGATTTCAACGATCAGGTGGCGCGGGCGGAATTCTATCCGAATGTCGATAAGCGCACGCTGTTCCGCGACGGCTATATCGCCTCGCATTCCGGGCATTCGCGCGGCTCGACCATCGATATGACGCTGGCGCGCGCCGAGGGCACCGAACTCGACATGGGCACGCATTTCGATTTTTTCAGCTCGCGGTCATGGACTGCCGATGCGAGCATCAGTCCCGAACAGCACGCCAACCGCATGCTCCTGGTCGGGGCAATGCGCCGCCAGGGCTTTCGCAACTACGACAAGGAATGGTGGCACTTCACGCTGACGGCGGAGCCGTTCCCCGACACTTACTTCAATTTTCCGGTGCGGTGAGGGCTTCGCCGGTCGCGTTCAGATCAGCGCCGTCACCGTTAGATAGGCGCCAAGCAGCGCGAGCCCGATCAGGAACCAGCGGCGAAAAGTTTCCGGCGACAGGCGCAGCCGCAGCTCCTGTCCGGCCCACATGCCTAAACCTGCCACCGCCAATACGCCGAGCGTCGGGCCGGCGAGCGCGATCTTGAGCGCGCCGGCCAGCGCGAGATTGACCGACAGCGCAACGCTCGCGACCGTGAATATCAAACCGAGCACCTGGACAAAATCTTCCTTCTCGAAGCCGATGGCCTGCAGATAGGGCACGGATGGAATCATGAACACCCCGGTCGCTGCGGTGATAATGCCGGTCACGGCGCCGATGATCGGCCCGAGCCAGGGTTCGTGCGCCTTCTGCACCTTGATGTGCAGCGAGGCCAAAGCGGTCAGCGCGTAGATCAGAAGCGTTACGCCCAGAAACACGGCGCCGTAGCGCGAATGCTATCCCGTCATCAATCCGGCACCGGCCCAGATTCCGAGACACAGCGTGGCCATCATCGGCCAAAGGCGAACAACGATCGGCCAGAGCGACGGGCCGGCCACCAGTTGCCAGATATTGGTGACGAGTGTCGGCAATACGACGAGAGCTCGGCCTGCAAGGGCGTCATGACGATGGCGAGCAATCCCATCGAAACCGTCGGCAGTCCGAGCCCGGTGGCGCCCTTGACCACGCCTGCAAGCACGAACACCAAAGCGATATAGATCGTCAGTCCGTTGAGCATGGCGCGACATAACAGGCGCGCGCGAGATTGCGCAATTCGGCGCTGACGTAGCGTGCCTTCGAGCGGGACGGAGGGAACCGGCGCGGCGGGGCGCTAGACCTTGATCCAATTCAATTGAATCGGATGAAGGTCTAGGTCTTTGCGCATGATCTTTTTCCGAAAACCGGCTTCCACTTTTCGGGATCATGCGCTAAAGCCCGAGATAGAATTTCTTGATCAGATCGTTGTTGTTGAGCTCGTCGGCCGAGCGGCCTTCGAAGGCGATCTTGCCGTGAACAATGACATAGCCGCGGTCGGCAATGCGGATTGCCTGGGTGAAGTTCTGCTCCGCCATCAGCACGGTGAGCGAATAGCGCTGCTTCATCTCATTGATGGCGTCGATTGTCCGGCTGACCAGGATCGGCGCCAGCCCGACTGAAGGTTCGTCGACCAGGAGAATTTTCGGCGCCAGCATCACCGCGCGGCCGAGCGCCAGCATCTGCTGTTCACCGCCCGACATGCTGCCGGCAAGCTGTTTGCGCCGCTCGGCCAGCCGCGGAAAGGTCTCGTAACAGACGGCAAGGTTGCGCGCGAGCTCGCGGCGCGCGGTCTGGCGGAACGCGCCGAGCAGGAGATTTTCCTCCACCGTGAGCAGGGGAAACAGCCTGCGGCCTTCCGGCACCAGTGCGATGCCGAGGTCGACGATCTCCTCGGTGGTGCGGCCCACCAGATTGTAATTGATGCCGTCGATTTCGGCGACGATCGAGCCGACATTGGGCTGCACGATGCCCATGATGCATTTCATCAAGGTCGATTTGCCGTTGCCGTTGGTGCCAAGCAGCGCCACGGTCTCGCCGCCGGCGACCTTGAGCGAGACATCGTCGATCACGCGCACTGCGCCATAGGCGGCGTGAATGCCGGATATGGTCAGGCTATTGGCCAAGATAGGCTCGCTCCACTTCCGGGTCGCGCATCACGTCGTCGGGCTTGCCGTCGGCGATCTTCTTGCCCGAGGCCAGCACGACAAGACGGCGAGAAAAACTCATCACCGCGCTCATGATGTGCTCGATCAGGATCACGGTGACACCCTGATCGTTCAGGCGCACCAAGAGCGTCAAAATGTCATCGACCTCCGAATGCGTCAGTCCCGCCATCGCCTCGTCGGCGATCAGGAGCTTCGGGTCCGCCGCCATGGCGCGGGCGAGCTCGAGCTTGCGCATTTCCACCTGGGTCAGATCGCGCGGCATGTGTCGCGCCTTGGCTTCGAGACCGACTTCGCGCAACAGCGTCGCACAGCGCTCTTCGATCGAATGTTGCGACAGATGAATGCCGCGCGCGCCGACGGTGTAAAGGAGCGGAATGCGGATATTGTCAGCAAGGTTCATGCTGACGAAGGGCCGCGGCAGCTGAAAGCTCCGCGCCAAGCCGAGATGGGTACGCCGGTGCGCGTCCAGTCCGTCGAGTTTCCGGCCGTCGAATTCGACGGTGCCTTGCTCGTTGTGCAAGGTGCCGCAGATGCAATTGACCAGCGTTGATTTGCCCGAGCCGTTCGGACCGATCAGGCCCAGCCGCTCGCCGGCTGGAATCGCCAGCGAAATCTTGTCCAACGCGACAAAGCCGCCGAACCGCTTGCTGAGATTGTCGATCGCGAGAAGCGCGCTCATGACGCTATCCTCATGCCGCGGCTCTCATACGGGTTCTCATGGCACGGTCTCCGGCGATTGCGTCTCGGCATGGCGGCGTCCGACGAACTCGGCGGGCTTGCGCCGCAGATAAGTCTGGACGAGACCGACAATGCCGTTCGGCGCGACGATGACGAAGCCGACCAGGAGGCAGCCGACGATCAACAGATTGACCGCCGACGAGATGGTGACGGTAGCGATCTGCTGCAGCGAACCGAGCAGGATGGCGCCGACCAGCGGCCCGATCCAGCTCGTCGTGCCGCCGATCAGCGGCATGGCGATCGAATTGACGGCGTAGTCGAGCCCGAAGGTCGAGGCCGGCTGCAGGTAGCCAATGTAATAGGGGAACGGCGCGCCGGCCATGCCCATCAGCGCGCCGGAAATCGTCGTGGCGATGAGCTTCAATTTCAGTGTCGGCACGCCGGCCGCCTCGGCCGCCAATTCGTCGTCGCGGATGGTGGCGAAGCCGTAGCCGAGCCGGGAATGCTCGATCAGCCGCGCGATGGTGATGGCTGCCACCGCCAACAGCAGCATCAACAGGAACAGATATCTGATGTAAGGGCCGAGCGGCGCGATTTCCTCAGGCCGCACGATATAGGCGCCGCGCGAGCCGCCGACGAAATCCCAATTGACGATCAGCGTCTCCAGCACCACGGCGAGCGCGAGCGTGGCGATGGCAAAGAACGCGCCGCGCAGCCGCAGTGTCAGATAGCCCATGCCGAAACCGACCAGGCCCGACACCGCGCCGCCAATCAGGATCAAGACCGGCATCGGCAGCCGGTAAAATTCGTTTTCGGTGACGAACTTGTAAATTGCGACCGTCGAATAGGCGCCGAGAGCGAAAAACGCCGCCGAGCCGAAATTCACGTAACCGCAATAGCCGCCGAGAATGTTCCAGGCCGTCGACAGCACGACGTATTGCAGGACGACGTAGCCCGCGAAAAACACATAGTCGTTGCCGGAGGCGATCGCGAGGCCGAACACGACGGCGGCGATGCCGAGCCACATGAGGAAAAAGAGCGGCGTGCGCACGGGTCAGCGTCCCAACAGGCCGGCCGGCCGGACCGCCAGCGTCAGCAGCAAAAATCCAAACGACACCGCCGGCGCCCAGGACGGGCCGTAGAATGTCGCGGTGAGGCTTTCGACGATGCCGAGCAGCATCGCTGCGATCACCGTGCCCGGCAGGCTGCCCATGCCGCCAAGCACGCAGATCGCAAAGACACGGCCGATATATTCGCGGCCGACCGACGGCTCGACCGGCTGGATGATGATGAGAAACGCGCCGGCCAACGATGCCGTCGCGATCGAAATGCCGAAGGCGATGCGCTTGATGCGGACTGGATTCACGGCCATGAGGCGAAGCGCCAGCTGATCTTGCGCCACCGCCATGATGGCGCGGCCGATAAAGGTGCGCGTCAGGATCAGCTGCAGCACCGTGATAAGAAGGAGCGACACCAGGAACGGAACGAGGATGCGCAACGGTAGGTCAATCATACCGAGATGCAGGGTCGGGCCGATATAGCGCGCATCGACATAGCGGTAATCGACGCCGAAATAGAGCACCAGCGTCACTTCGGTGATGAACAGAAGGCCGAAAAAGAAGGCAAGCCCGCGCAGCGATTCCTGGCCGCGTTTCTCGAACGCGACGTAATAGACCTGATAGATGACGGCGCCGAGCGCATAGAAGAGCGGGATCGCGATGATCGCGGCGATGATCGGATCGATGCCCAGCGTCGCATTGGCGATATAGGCGACGTAGGAGCCGAGGATGATGAAGGCGGGGTGGGCGATGTTGACGATATCGAGGATGCCGAACGACAGCGAAACGCCCGACGTCACCGCGGCATAAAATCCGCCGATCAGGATGCCTGAGACAATGGCATTGACGAGAAGATCGAACGAAAAAATCATTACTCAGCTACTGAGCCGAGCGCATCCGCTCAGGCTTTCCCCCTCTGGTCCTATTTTCTTCTCGTTATCGCCCGCGACCGCGGACAGTAGCAACCTTATTGGGCCTGTGGCCGTTTTGGGTCATCTGTCTCCGCCGAGACTTCCCCGTGACCCAGCTGCCCTGCTGCCGCGGGGCTTCCTCATTAGCCTATATCACGCCGCGGCGCGAACCTTGTCCGGAATGGCGAGCGGCTTATTGGCGCTGTTGAGAAACTCGATGGTCATGAAAACCATCTCTTTGTCGCCGAGATTTTCCAGGTCGTGGACCTTGAATTCGCCGGGACCATAGGTCTCGTGGCGGGTCTCGCCGGGCACATAGCTATATTCGACGGTGGTGCCGTCATGGACACGCTGGCGTCCGCGTCCGCCAGAGACCGCGGTCCAGAAATAGTCGAGCACGTGGCGGTGAAAGCCGATGCGCTCGCCCGGCGCGAGCCGGATGATCCAGACTCGGACCCTCTCGCTTTCCGACAGGAGCGTCGAGCCGACGCAGCCGTTCGGATCCTGCCGTTCGCGCTCGAATTCCGCGGCGATGGCCGGCGACCAAGCCGACTTGTCGGCGTAGTCGCTGGTTTTATCCAACATGGTCAGGGCCATTATTTCCTCCGCAAAGATAGCTTTCCGCCAAGGATTCTGAGCACACTATAGAAAACCTTTCCGGCTTAGGAAATAGTCGCAAAAGCCGGGAAACAATGGGAAACTTGAATGGCGAGGACACGCCGGGCGCTTGTCATCGGCGGCTCGATGAGCGGCCTTTTGACCGCCATCATGCTGACGCGGCGGGGATGGGACGCCGACGTTTTCGAGCGCGCCGAGGAGGAACTGTCCGGCCGCGGCGCCGGCATCGTCGCCCAGCCGGAATTGATCACGCGGCTTGAGACGCTCGGCATAGATACCGCCGACCTTGGCGTTGCCATTACGACACGGAAGATCTTTGACCGCGACGGCCGCGTCAGCGCAACCAGCGCTTCCCCGCAGATTCTGACCGCCTGGGAGCGGGTCTATCGCTTACTGCGTTCTGCGTTTCCCCCGCAGCGGTATCATCGTGGGCGAGGTCTGAAAGCCTTCGCGCAAAATCCGGACGGGGTCGTTGCCCACTTCAACGACGGTCAGTCGCTGCAAGCCGATGTGCTGATCGGCGCTGATGGTTTGCGTTCGACGGTGCGACAGCAATGCCTGCCTAAAGTTGCGCCACTCTATGCCGGCTATGTCGCGTGGCGCGCACTCTTGCCGGAGCGCGACTTCCCGCCGGCGATCCATCGCGAATTATTCATGCTGATGACGTTCTGCCTCCCGCCCGGCGAGCAATGTCTCGGCTATCCGGTCGCGGGGCCGAATAACGAGCTGCGCGAGGGGCAGCGCCGCTACAACGTCGTCTGGTACCGACCCGCCGACGAGCAAAGCGAATTGCCGCAGCTTCTCACCGACAAGAACGGTGTGACACATTCGATCTCTATTCCGCCGCCGCTCATTCGCGCCGAGCTGATCGCCGCCATGCGGGCGGCGGCGGAGCGGCTATTGGCGCCGCAAGTGCGCGAAATCATCCGCCTGATCGCGGAGCCGATCCTGCAGCCGATCTACGATCTCGAAAGTCCGCATCTCGCGTTCGGACGCGTCGCCATCGTCGGCGATGCGGCCTTCGTGGCACGGCCGCATGTCGGGGCGGGCGTGTCGAAGGCGTCGGACGATGCCGCCGCGCTCGCAGCCGCGCTCGACGATGACGATATCGAAAGCGCGCTGCGCCGCTTCGAGGTGGCGCGCTTGCCCGACAACCGAAGGATCATCGAACGCGCGCGCCACCTCGGCGCCTATCTACAAGCGACTCAGACTGCCGAAGAACGCACCCGCTCGGCGCGGCACAGCATTCCCGAGGCCGTGCTCGCCGAGACCGCGATGATTGATTTTCTACATGCCTAGAGCATGATCCGGAAAAGTGGGACTCGGTTTTCCGAGGATATTCAATCAAAAAGTCAGCCCAATTTCGCGTCGAGCGTGATCTGCGCGTTCAGCACCTTCGATATCGGGCAATTTTTCTCGGCGTCGCCGGCAAGCTTCTTGAACGTTGCTTCGTCGAGATTAGGCACCGTGGCGCGTAGTGTCAGCGCCGATTTGGTGATGTGAAAGCCCTGGCCCTCCGGATCGAGGCTGACGGCGGCTTCGGTGTTGAGCTCGGTTGGCGTGAAGCCCGCGCCCTGCAATTGGAACGCCAGCGCCATGGTGAAACAGCCGGCATGGGCCGCGGCGATCAGTTCCTCGGGATTGGTGCCTTTCTCGTTCTCGAAGCGGGTCTTGAAGGAATAGGGCGTTTGCGCGAGCACGCCGGAATCGGTGGTGAGGTCGCCTTTGCCGGCGCGGCCGGTGCCGCGCCAAACCGCTTTGGCCTTGCGAATCATCGAAGTCTCCTGAGCTGAAATGGCTTTTCGCCGGCCGCCGGAAAGCGTTCGCGGCAGGCGTGCAGCGCGGCTTACTCTATGACCGCCGCGCGCTGTTTGTCAGTGCCCGGCATGGGCCTTTCGAGCAAAGGATCGTGAACGATCGTCTTGCCGCGATAGAGTTCCTGGATTTCGGCGAGCGCTCTTGTTGTCACAGAGTTTAAAGATAGCCAGCGCCGGCGCCAGCAGCGAATTTTGCCGGCTCACCCTCCCAGACGATACGGGCGTGTTCGAGCACATAGACGCGGTCGGCATGCGGCAGCGCGAACGTGACGTTCTGTTCGCCAAGGAGCACTGTGATATCGGTGGTTTGCCGCAACTTCTCCAGCGCCTTGGAAATCTGCTCGAGGATGACGGGCGCGAGCCCGAGCGTCGGCTCGTCGAGGATCAGGAGTTTAGGTTTCATCATCAAGGCGCGCGCGATGGTGAGCATTTGCTGCTCGCCGCCGGACAGCGTACCGGCGGCCTGTTTCTGGCGTTCGTCGAGGATCGGGAACAGCTCGAACAGCCGGGCGATCTGCGCGGCGCTTTCGGCGGGCGGCAGATGCTGGCCGCCGAGGTCGAGATTTTCCCGCACCGTCATGTCGACGAACAGCTCGCGGCCTTCCGGGCATTGCACGATGCCGTTGCGGGCGATCGTCGCCGCGGTCCGGCCGCGCAGCGGCGTGCCTTCACGCCGGATATCGCCTGAATAGGGCAACAGGCCGGAAATGGCGTTGAACAACGTCGTCTTGCCGGCGCCGTTCAATCCAACGACGGAAACGAATTCGCCGGCATGGACGTGGATCGAGACTTTCTCCAGCGCCTGCGCCTTGCCGTAGAACACGCTAACATTGTCAACTTCGAGAAACGGCGTGGTGCGGTCGCGAAACGAAGATTCCGGCCGCGCCGCGGTTTCCATGCTGCCGCCGAGATAGACACGGCGGACGGTTTCGTCGCGCATCACCTCTTCGGCGCTGCCTTCGGCGATACGTTCGCCGACATACATGGCCAGCACCCGGTCGACGAGGCGTGAGACGCTTTTCACATTGTGGTCGACCAAAAGCACGGCACGGCCGTCGTCGCGCAATTCGCAGATGAGATCGGAGAAGGCTTCCGTTTCGGTCGACGTAAGCCCGGCAAACGGCTCGTCGATCAGAAGCACTTTCGGGTCGCGCGCGATGGCCTTGGCGATCTCGATCTTGCGCAGATCGGCGAACGGCAAGGTCGCCGGCCGGCGGTCGAGCACGTGGCCGAGGCCAACGCGCGCGGCGATGGCGCGCGCATGCTCATCGACATGGGGATCGGCAAACAGGCGCGTGAGCTTGTCGGGGAGGAGCGCGAGTTTGATATTCTCGAGCACGGTCTGGCGGTGCAGCGGGCGGGAATGCTGGAACACGATGCCGGCACCCATGCGCGCGATCTTGTGCGACGGCCAGCCGGCTACTTCGACACCGCCGATACGCACTGAGCCGGCATTGGGACGTTCAATGCCCATGATCAGCTTCATCACGGTGGATTTGCCGGAGCCGTTCGGGCCGATCAGGCCGAGAATTTTCCCGGCCTGAACGCTGAGCGCCATGTCCTTGACGGCAACAAGCCCGCCGAAGCGCTTGGTGAGGCCCGAGACCTCGAGATGCGCCTCGAGATGCGCGCCGTCCGCGGTGCTCATATTGGTGTTCACGTAAGCTCCTTGCTGCGCGTCAGCAGCCCAAAGAAGCCGCTCGGGAACAACAGCACCACGACCAGCGCCATGGCGAAGACGACGAAATTGGACAGATCACCGAGCGGGCGCAGCGCTTCGCTCATGGCGATGAGAAAGACGGCGCCGAGCACGGCGCCGAGAATGGTGCGCCTGCCGCCGAGCACGGCGGAAATGATGATCTGCACGCCGACGGTGATGTCGACCAGGGTGCCGACCGAGGCGGACCCGAGATAAAACACCAGCATCGCGCCGGCGAGGCCCGAGAAGAAGGCGCTGATGATAAAGGCGGCGAGCTTGTGTTTGGTGACGTTGAAACCGAGCGCGCCGGCCTGCACGGCATCCTGGCCGCTCGCCTGCAGAATCAGGCCGACCGGAGAGCGCGACAGCGCGAACAGGATTGCGCCGCTCACGGCCATGAACCAGAGTGCGATCTGGTAATTCTTGGCATCGCTGATGGTGATGACATCGGGCACCGTGAGCCCGATTTCGCCGCCGGTCAGGCTCGCATCGACGACGATGAAGTTCTGCAGCATCAAGACTGCGACCAGCGTGGTCAGGCCGAAATAAGGGCCGCGCACGCGCAGCGCGGGCAGCGCAAGTACCACGCCGCCGGCGACGGCGGCGAGCGCGCCGGCGGCGACGCAGACCCAGATCGGCGGCTGATAAAGATTGTCGAGGATGCCCGCCGTGTATGCGCCGGTCCCGATCAGGAAGGTCGGGCCGAAATTCACTTCGCCGGCGAAGCCGAAGAGCAGATCCCAGGCCATCGCGAAGACACCGAAGTAGTAAGCGACGGTGAGGAGGCCAAGGATGTAACCCGAAGCGCGCAGCGGCAAGAGCGAGAGCAGCACCACGACGCCGAGCGCGATCAGAAGGATGCGCGTGGTGGAGAGCGAGCCCATCTAGCGCCGCCCCAATAGGCCGCGCGGCCTGACATACATCACCGCGACGAGGAGGAGCAGCGCCGGAATGGTGCGATAGGCCGGCGAGATCAAATATGCGGTGACGGTCTCGAGATAGCCGACGACATAAGCGGCGATCAAGGCGCCGGAGACACTGCCGAGCCCGCCGAGCACGACGATCGAGAACGCACTCGCGGTCAGCGGCCCGACGCTATAGGACGATACGCCAAGAAACATGCCGAGCAGAACGCCGGCGATGCCGACCAGCACGCCGTAAATCGCCCAGACGACGATATAGACCTGCGACAGTTCGGTACCGAGCAAGGTTACGCCGCGCGGATTCATCGAGGCGGCAAGCACCGCCTTGCCGGCGCGGGTGCGGTTCACCAAAAGCCACAGCACGCCGATCACAAGCCAACATACCACGGCCGTGAAAATTTCGTTTTGCGGCGTGCGCACGCCAGCGATGGAGACGACGCCGTTGACAATCGGCGCCACGGTCTTCGCGTTGTTGGTGTAGAGGTAGGCGATCAGTTCCTGGATCATGATGCCCCAGAGCAGCGTCGCGGTGAGGATGAAGATCTCTTTTTCTTCCTCACGGATTTTGCGGCTCTGCTGCAACGGCCGCACGACAATGAAATAGGTCAATAGCGTCGCCGCAAAGCCGACGGCGACGCCAAGCGTTGCGCCGGCATAGGGTCCAACATGCAGATCGTTGCCGGCTGCCCAGGCGGCGACGACGGCGGCGACCATCAGCGCGCCATGGGACAGGTTGAGGACGCCGGAGACACCGAAAATCAGAGCAAAGCCCGTGGCGCCGAGCGCATAGAGCGAACTGATTGCAAAACCATCGACCAGGATTTGCCAGAACAGCATCGGTCAGACCACGCTCACGCAGTAGAGAAATCTCAGCTTGCACGCGTGCCCGTCAAAGATCTCCCCGCCCGCCGAGGCGGGCGGGGAGAGAATGAGAGGCCGGATTATTCCGCTCGTCAGTTCGACGAGCCGACCTTGATGAATTTCGGGAAGCGCAGCTTGCCGTTGGCGACACTCGCCGGCCACAGATTGACCTGCTTGCCGTCCTGCCATTGCAGCATGAGGCCGGGAATGGTGGCGCCGCCGATCTTGAGTGCGTGCGGGTTGGGCGTGTCCTTGCCCTTGAACTGGATGCGGCCGATCGTGCCGATCCAATCGGTTTTTTCCAACGCGTCGACGAGTTTGTCGGGATCGGTCGAGCCCGCGCGCTTGATGGCGTCGGCGATATAGTACACCTCGTCATAGGCGGTGTAGCCGCAATAGGACGGATTGTTGCCGAAGCGCTTGTTGAACGCCGCCACGAACGGTAGTGTTTTCGGCGTCACCGCGACACCAGGTCCGGAGACCGCCTGGTACAGCACGCCTTCGGTGGCGCCATTGGTGTCGTTCCAGAAGCTCGAATTGGTCGCCTGCGAGGAAATGCCCAGCATCGGGATCGGCACTTCTTGCTGCTTCCATTGCACGGTCGGCTGCGTGCCGACATGCGAGATGCCGGTGATCATCACGTCGGCTTTCTCGCCTTCGATCTTGTTGAAGATCGGGGTGAAGTCCGTTGTATCCGGCGAGAAGCGGATGTGATCGACCACTTTGAGGCCGATTGCCGGCAGACATTTCAGATATTCGGCGTCGAGCGGGGTGGTCCATGCCGCGTCCTCACTCATGACGGCGGCGGTCTTCATCTTGAGATCTTTCACGAGCAGGTCTTTGGATGCATCGCAGACCTGATCGGCGAGGCTGGTCGAGGTCAGATAGCCATGGAACGTGTATTTAAGATTGTCGTAGTCCTTGGCGATATTCTGGGTGATGACGTCGGACGCAGCGCCCGGTGTCACCATCACGGTCTTCAGCCGGCCGGTCCACGGTTCAAGCGCCAGTACCACTTCGCTGATGTAGCTTGCGATCACCGCATTGACATGATCTTCAGTCGCCGCGCGCTGGAATGCGCGCACGGATTCCGCGGCGGAGGAATGGTTGTCGTAGGAGATAATCTCGATCTTGCGGCCGTCGACGCCGCCTGCAGCGTTGATCTCGTCAGCGGCGAGTTGCGCGGCTTGCGGGATCGACGAGCCGGCGACGGCCTGCGCTTCGGCGATCACGCCGATCTTAATGGGATCCGCGGCTTGGGCGGGGCTATGGGCAGCGAGGGCAAGGACCGCCACGCCTGCGCTTGCTGACAACAGCGCGCGCAAAGCTTTGGACGCAATACCCTTATCTGATTTGTTCATGGTGATATTCTCCCTGGAATTGCCGTCTTTTGCTTGAAAGCGACGGCTTATCGGCAAGTCTATCCCAACGCCCCCGGACGGCAAGCCGGTTTTCTTTAGACTAAAGGCGTGCGGCGATTTGCGTTAACCGCCGTTTGTTTGCAGCAATTCGTCGATCAGGCGGCGCACATCCGCGGGCAGGAACGACTTTTCCAGGAGCGGCTGTCGGCGAGAAAGCGCTCGGAGACCTGGTCCAGAGTGTCGCCGGTGCCAAAGGCGGTGAGCTTGCAGCACTCGGCGCACGTGTCCCCTGAGGCAACGCGCTGCCGCCTTACCTAGACGTGCTGGCCGCCGTTGATGTGGATCTCGGCGCCGTTGACGTAAGACGACGTATCCGTGCACAGCACGTAAATAATCTTGGCCACTTCGTCCGGCGTGCCGAGCCGGTGCATTGGAATATTCTCGACGATTTTTTCCGTGCCCGGCGACAGCATCGCGGTGTCGATCTCGCCGGGCGCGATGGCATTGACGCGAATGCCGAGCGCGCCGAAGTCGGCGGCCATCTCGCGGGTCAGCGCTGCCAGCGCCGCCTTTGAGGTGCCATAAGCAGAGCCGGCGAAGGGATGCACGTGCGAGCCGGCGATCGAGGTGACATTGACCACCGAGCCCTTGGCCGCTTTCAGCTCGTCAAGCAGACCGCGCGCCAGCATGATCGGCGCAAAGAAATTGACCTGAAAGACGTGATGCCAGTCCTCGCGCGAGGTCTCAATCGAGGACAGCCGTTTGCCGCCTTCGGCTTTCGGCGAGATCGCGGCATTATTGACCAGCGCATGCAGCTCGCCGTGAAGCCTGCGCTTGGTCTCGGCGATCGCCTCTTCGGTATTTTCGGGATTGGAAAGGTCGACCTGAATGTGATCTTCCGGTCCCGCTTCCCACGGACAATTTTCCGGAAACGGATGCCGCGAGCAGGTGACGACGCGCCAGCCGGCGGCGGAAAAACGCTTCACCGTTGCGTGGCCGATGCCGCGGCTGGCTCCGGTGAGAAGGAGCGTGCGGCGCGGCTGGTTGTGGGTCGGCATCGTTATCTGCTCGCGATTAGGGATAAAGCCGGGTTTTGGTCCACGGCGCGTTCAGGCTCGCACGTTGAAAGACGATGCGATCGTGCAGGCGAAACGGCCGCTCCTGCCAGAACTCGATCTGGATGGGGACGACGCGATAGCCGGACCAATTCGGCGGCCGCGGCACGGTGCCGACGGCGAATTTAGCCGTCTGGATCGCGATCGCCTTCTCGAAGGCAAGCCGGCTTTCCAGCGGCGAAGATTGTTTGCTCGCCCAGGCGCCGATCTGCGCCATGCGTGAACGGGTGGCGAAATAGGCATCGGCTTCTTCTTTCGAAACCGCCTCTACGCCGCCGCGCAGCCGTACCTGGCGTTCGAGCGATTTCCAATAAAACGTCAGCGCAGCTTTCGGCGCCGCTGCGAGCTCGCGGCTCTTGATACTGTCGAGGTTGGTATAGAAGACGAAGCCGCACTCATCGAAACCTTTCATCAGCACCAGGCGACCATCGGGCATGCCGGCGGCATCGACGGTCGAGAGCGTCATGGCGTCCGGATTGACCGGCTCGGAGCGTGTGGCCTCGGCAAACCATGCGGCGAACAAGCGCAGCGGCTCGCTCGCTTCGGTGAAGTCACCGCTCGTTGACCACACCGGGTGTTCAATGGGCGCTGCGTCGGACATTCTCGGAGTACCAAGTGCGGGTGTGGGGTGATCGGGAAGCGTGCCGCCGGTCTCTATATAGTGGAACAGTGGCGTTACGCCTATGCGGGCGGCGGCATAAGCTTGTAGCGGCGGTGCTGAGTGCCCTCGTCGTTTCCGGTCGTTCCTACCGGCTGTATTCCCTCAGTTCGCAAGACGACGGCGATCCGCCGACGACCAGTTCCATCGTGGCTCCGGCCGGCCAGGCACAGTCGGGAAACGTGTCGTCCCGGCAGGTCGAACTGGCCCGTAACCCGGCTCGTGGTCGGGCCACCGATCGGGTCAACGATCTGGCCGACGACCTCGCTTATGCGCGCGCCGCCGTGTCCGACGCGCTGGCGCGGGCAGGCAAAGATTCAAGCTTTCCTTGGGAAAATCCGGGTACCGGCGCCGGCGGCAACATAACCCCGCTCGCCACCTCCTATACCGAGGGCGGTCTGTCCTGCCGCGATTTCCTCGCCAGCTATGTCCACGGCGGCTCGCAAGACTCGCTGCAAGGCGCGGCCTGCCGCACGGACGCCGGCGCCTGGGAGATACGGCGGCTTAAGCCCCTCGGCCGCGGCTAGGCGCTATCATCGCGGCGCCAGCAGCGATTCGTATGTTGGATTCGTCTGTTACCGACGCTTGCTGCATTGCGTCACGGAGACTTTATGCCCACATTGAACGCACCTGGGCGGGCGGGGCCGGCCCGAAAAGCTTATTCGGAGTCCTTTGGGGATGCGTGATCCCTATGAAGTCTTGGGCCTCGACCGCAAGGCGAGCCCGAGCGACATCAAGAGCGCCTATCGGCGGCTCGCCAAGAAGCTGCATCCCGACGCCAACAAGAACGATCCCAAGGCGGCGACGCGCTTTTCCGAGCTCAACGCTGCGCACGAACTGCTCGAAGATGAGGACAAGCGCAAGGCGTTCGACCGCGGCGAGATCGATGCCGAAGGCAAGCCGCGCTTTCAAGGCTTTGGCCAGGGATTTGGCGGCGGCGCGCGGGCGGGTGCGGGCACCGGTTTCAGCGACGACATGAATTTCGAAAGCTTCAACTTCGGTCCGGAAGGCTTCACTCGGACGACACGGCGCGGCCGTGGCGGCGCGGGCGGCGGCGGGAGCGGCAGTTTTGCCGGTTTCGAGGACATTCTCAAACAGGCCTTCGGTGCAGCCGGGCGCGGCCGCCCCGGCGCGGATTCGACATTCGAGCAGGAAGATTTCGGCATCGGCGCCGACGTGCACGCAGCCTTGACGATCACGCTGCCGGAAGCGGCCAAGGGCGTCACCGAGCGTTTGCGGCTGCCAACCGGCAAGGACGTCGATGTCAAGATTCCGGCTGGTATCGCCGAGGGACAGCAGGTCAGGCTCAAGGGCCAGGGCATGCCTGGCCAAGCCGGCTCAGGCGACGTGCTGATTACGATATCGATCGCGCCGCATCCGGCGTTCAAGCTCGAGGGCAATGACGTGCGGCTAGATCTGCCGATCACGCTGTACGAGGCGGCGCTCGGCGCCAAGGTCCGTGTGCCGACGCTCGACAAGCCGGTCGAGGTTACCATCCCGCCGTGGACCTCGAGCGGGCGCACGTTTCGCCTGAAGGGCAAAGGCTTCCCCGCCAAAGGGCATCACGGCGATCTCCTCGCCACGGTGCGCATTGCGCTGCCGGAGAAGAGCGATCCGGATCTCGAAGCGCTGATGAAAAAGTGGCAGGCGGAAAAGTCCTACGATCCGCGCACGGATTTGTAGGCCCGATCGCTCGACACTTTGTCAGGCTTCTTATAGCAACAATCAGGCTTCGCCGGCCGGGACCGCAAGTTCGGTCTGGGCCGTGACAGAGGACATTGCCGGCGCCATACCGGCGCCTAGCCGTCGTGCCCGAGGGCGTAACCGCATTCGGCGGCTGCGGTGGTGTCACCACGGTCGCGATATCGCGCAGCAGGCGTCCCAACAGATCGGAGCCGGTGATGATCCGCCGCTGCGCGCCCCAGACCACAATGATGTCGTGATGAATGACGTCGTCGCCGGGCCGCTCGGGCAGAACTCTCATTTGTCCGATGACGTCGCCCAGCCGGGTCTTCATATCGCGGACGATGATCGGCCGGTGCGATCCGGCTGATATCGCCGCCGCTCGCCGCGCTGCGCGCGATCAAAGAGCGGACGCCTTGCTCCTTGAGATATTCAATGCTTTCGGCGCCAAGCCATGTGTTCAGCAGAAACGCGGTCGGCTTCGCCAAAGGGTAGAGCACGACGCGATAGAAATTGAGAAAGGGAAGAAATCGCGACGTCATGCGCAACGCGTTCCGCGAGAAATAAGGCTGCGGATTGATCTCGCCGAGCATCGTAATGGCGAAGGCCGAAAACAAGAAGCCGGCGATGCCGGCGAGAACGGAGTCCGACAATAGCGTCAGCAAGACATTGGTCGTGACATTGCCCCAGATGATGGTCGCGAGCACCTGGTTGGAGTTCTTCCGCAAGTTCAGCACACGCGCCGCGTCGGCATTGCCGCCATCGGCTTCGATCTGCAGGCGCAATTGGCTCAAGCTGAACGCCGCGAGGTTGAGGCCGGAGAACATGGCGGACTGCAGGATGCAAAGAACGATGCCGGCCCAGACCCAGCTTTTCGGCGGATCGGCGAGATCGGGCAGCGAAGGCATCGAATTCGCAATCCAGGACATGACGGACGACATGGATCACCTCACGTTTCTGAAAGCCGCGGGCTGCAGCGACGGCCAACGGCGTTCGCTAGCCTAGCCGCGTCAACTTACATATTTACGTTCTGTGACAGTGGAGTGAGGCGCGATAAAGCGAGGCGCGGGGACTGACCCCGCGCCGCAATGGCCGCGCTGCCGATCCGCTTGCCTTAAAGCGGCGTGCGCTGATCGATCTGGTCGTAAGCCGACTTCGCGATCTCGTGCAGGCGGTCCTGTTGCGCCGGCCCGCTCAGCACATAGGCGACATTGCCGTCGACCCAATAATAAGCCGCGTTGTGCTCGCCTGTCGTATAGAGCAGCGCGGTCTGCTGATCGCTGGTGCGTCCGCAGTAAAGCGTAAAGCGTTCACCGGATGCACCTTCGTACATGAAGAACGCAGTGGGTCCCGTCGGCCCCGGCAACAGCCGGCCGCCGACGAGTTTCAATCCCAATTTGTTGAGATCGGGCGGGCGCAACTGCGAGCCGACGCGCTTGGACAGCCAATCCTGCAGGTGCGGCTGCTGGTCGCCCGGCACTTCGACCGGATGGCGGACCTCGACGGTGTAGAGACGGTAAGCATCGAGCGCGTCGCTGGTGAAAAGCGCGAGATCGGACGGATTCGCCGCCATGGCGCCGCGCGCGGTCCAGCCGGCGACGCCGCCGGCGAGGAGCGCCATAAGCGTCGCGGCAATGCCGGCCGCCAAGGCGCCATAGCGGCGGCGCGTCAGCCGCTCGACATTGAGCCGCTGCGGCGGCTTCTCATTGACGGCGGCGCCGTAGCGCGCGCGGATGAGCTCGGCCTGCTGGCGCCAGGCCGCGACTTTCACCGCATCGTCGGGGTGGCTTGCGAGCCACGCTTCGACGGCGCCAAGGCGTTCGGCCGGCAGCTCGCCATCGACATAGGCGTTGAGCTCGTCTTCGCCCACAATTTGGTCTCGATCAATCATCGTTCGCACTCTTCGTCATTTCACACGGCGCAGCGCAGGACGCTCGCCGTCAAGAAAGGCCCTTATTTGCGCGCGCGCGCGCGCCAGCCGCGACATCACCGTGCCGATCGGCACGCCCTGGATCTCGGCGACCTCGCGATAGGTGAGGCCTTCCAGCACGACGAGCAACAGCGCCGAGCGCTGATCCTCGGCAAGCTCGTCGAGCGCCCGTCCAATGTCGCGGCCGCCGGAATCCGGTCCGCTGGTCACGGCGTCGTTGTCGTGGATCTGCGTCAGCACCGGCCGCCGCGACAGGCTGCGCAGCCGGTTGCGGTTGAGGTTGGTCAATATGGTGTATAGCCATGCCCGCGTATCTCCGCCGAGAAACAAATGCTCCGAACGCAAGGCTCGTACCAACGTGTCCTGCACGATATCGTCGGCAGTCTCGGCGTTGCGCGTCAGCGCACGTGCGTAACGGCGCAGCGCCGGAATTGCCGCCTGGACCTGCTCCCGGAAATCACTCAAACATGTCACCTATTAAGGGACGTTAAGTTTTGTGCGTGCCGTCGGTCCGACATGCTCACGTTCAAAAACCCCAAGCACGGCCAGCTATTCCGCGGCCGCCTATTCCGTGGCGCGCCGCCGCAGTCCCGATTGCCGTGCCTTAAGGCCGCTTTACGCAGTTGCCGTTCCTAGCGCGACCGTATTCCAGCCGCCATTGCCTGTCGGGCCTGTGGCCGCCGGCCGTGCTTGATGGTCCAATGACCCTATGCCATAGGAGGCCGGGGCTGGAAATCCGCGCACGGGGTCTCAAGGCAATGCCAGAAAAGTCCGGCCTCATGCGCGCCAAACGCGGCCTGATCATGGGGGTTGCCAACCACCGTTCGCTGGCTTGGGGCATCGCCAAAGCCTGTCACGGCCACGGCGCCGAGCTTGCCTTCACCTATCAGGGCGACGCGCTGAAGAAGCGCGTGGAACCACTGGCGCAGGAGATCGGCGGCATCGTCGTCGGCGATTGCGACGTCACCGACGCGAACAGCATCGACGCGGCTTTCGCCGCCGTCCAGTCGGCCTGGGGCAGCATCGATTTTCTGGTCCACGCCATTGCGTTTTCAGACAAGGATCAGCTCGACGGACGCTATATCGATACCACGGCTGATAACTTCGCCAAGACCATGCTGATCAGTTGCTTCTCGTTCACCGCGATCGCCCAGCGCGCGGAGAAGCTGATGACAAACGGCGGCTCGATGCTGACGCTGACCTATTACGGCTCGGAAAAATGGATGCCGCACTATAATGTCATGGGCGTCGCCAAAGCGGCGCTCGAGGCCTCGGTGTGGTATCTCGCCGCCGATCTCGGGGTGAAGAACATCCGCGTCAACGCCATCTCCTCGGGTCCGATCAAGACGCTGGCGGCGTCCGGGATCGGCGATTTCCGCTACATTCTGAAATGGAACGAGCACAACGCACCGTTGCGCCGTAACGTCACTATCGAGGAAGTCGGTGAGGCCGGCGCTTATCTGCTGTCCGACATGTCGCGCGGCGTCACCGGCGAAGTGCATCACGTCGATGCCGGCTACCACATTGTCGGCATGAAGCACCCGGACGCGCCCGACATCGCCGTCGGCAAAGAGTGATCCGCTCTCCGCGCATTCCCGCGCCGGCGAGAATCCAGTAATTGTTGCGCCAGCATTCCGATTGCGGATGCGCGGAAGCAGAACCGACATGCCGATCCTCTACTATGTTCGCCACGGCGAAACCGACTTCAATGCCGAGCAACGCCTGCAGGGCCGCCTGGATACGCTCTTGAATGCCCGCGGCCGGTTGCAGGCGAAGGATAGCGGCGAATTGCTGCGGGATTTGTTCGCGCGCGATAATCGCAACGCCGGTGACTTTACTTATGTGTCGAGCCCGCTGCGGCGCACCCGCGAAACCATAGAAACCCTGCGCCCGACGCTCGGGCTGCCGCCGCAGCCTTACCAAACCGACGATCGCTTGTTGGAGATTTCCTACGGCGCATGGGAAGGCTTGACGCTGCCGGAAATCGAAGCCCGCATGCCCGAAATGCTGGTGGAGCGTGAGCGCGACAAATGGGATTTTGCGCCGCCGGGCGGCGAGAGCTACCGCGAGCTCACGGCGCGGATCGGTGAATGGTATGCCTCGCTGACGCGCGACACCGTGGTGGCGGCGCATGGCGGCGGCGTGCGCGCGCTGATGGCGTTGTTCAATGTGCTGCCGAAGGAAGAGGCGACGCACGCGCAGATCGCCCAAGGCGTCGTCTATGTTTTCGCCGACGGCATGATGACGCGTTACGTGTGAATGGCTGCGCGCCGCTCGACAAACTTATCGCGACCCAAAAACGAAAGCGGCCGAACCTTGGTCCGGCCGCTGTGCGAGATCTGGGATCTCGCGAAATCCGAAACTGCTACCGCTGCCCCAGTACGAGGCGCACGCGAGTCAGTTACTTCGTCTTCTTCTTGGTCTTCTTCTTCTTGCTGGCCATGATGGTCTTCCTCGGTGTTTGAGTGATGAACCTACGGCAGGGTTGGTTCAGTCAGGTCAACTCGGTCCCTGGGCTTCAGCCCCCTTACCGAAATTGACCGTGCCACAACTTGCCTTTGCGCGCAATCCAAAAATCACAAAAAACCTTTATTTTTCCGTAGCTTAACGGTTGTTCAGGTTTCCATTAATCTGTGTTCAGCGAGATGAACGCGGCATGAACGGCCCAACCAATGCGCGCCCGGTCGTGCGCAATATTGCGGCAAAACCGATGCGAGAATTTTGCGAGCGCGAACGAAATGCGTGATTCCTGCCGCAGCTGCGAACGGTTTCGCGTGCAACGCGAAGCGCATTTGACCGGATGGGAGGCGCGGGCTACCAAGCCGCCACGCTGTTCTTTCAAGCATTGTCATATCCATGTCGTTCAATACGTTCGGCCATCTATTTCGCGTCACGACCTTCGGTGAGAGCCACGGGCCGGCGATCGGCTGCGTGATCGACGGCTGCCCGCCGCGCATTCCGCTGACCGAGACCGACATTCAGCCTTATCTCGACCGCCGCCGTCCGGGCCAATCGCGCTACACGACGCAACGCCAGGAACCCGACACGGTCAAAATTCTCTCGGGCGTCTTCACCGACGAGCAGAGCGGCCTGCTGGTGACAACCGGGACGCCGATTGCGCTCGTCATCGACAATGTCGATCAGCGCTCGAAGGATTATTCCGACATCAAAGACAAATACCGCCCGGGCCACGCCGACTTCACTTACGACATCAAATATGGCCTGCGCGATTATCGCGGCGGCGGCCGGCAATCCGCGCGCGAGACCGCGATGCGGGTCGCCGCGGGCGCCGTGGCGCGCAAGGTGGTGCCCCATCTTACAGTCCGCGCTGCTCTGGTGCAGATGGGGCCGCATCGCGTCGATCGCGGCCGCTGGGACTGGGCCGAGGTCGACAACAATCCGTTCTTTTGTCCTGATGCGAAGCTTGCGGCCATGCTCAGCGATTATCTCGACGGATTGCGCAAGAAGGGCTCCTCGATCGGCGCGGTCATCGAGGTTATTGCCGAAGGCGTGCCGCCGGGTCTCGGCGCGCCGATCTACAACAAGCTCGACGGCGATCTCGCCGGCGCTTTGATGAGCATCAATGCGGTCAAAGGCGTGGAGATCGGCGCCGGCTTCGGCGCCGCCGAACTTACCGGCGAAGAAAACGGCGACGAGATGCGCATGGGCAATGACGGCAAGCTGTTGTTTCTCTCCAACCGCGCCGGCGGCATTCTCGGCGGCATTTCCACCGGCCGGCCGGTGGTGGCGCGCTTTGCCGTCAAGCCGACCTCGTCGATTCTTACGCCGCGGCGCACCGTCGACCGCTACGGCCGCGAAACCGATATTTCGACCACCGGCCGCCATGACCCTTGCGTCGGCATCCGCGCCGTGCCGATCGGCGAAGCCATGGTGGCATGCGTCGTCGCGGATCACTATTTACGTCAACGCGGCCAGGTCGGCGTAACGCCGTCATGGCCGTTTGCGCCGCCCACACGCTGACGGCGCACAGGGGGCAAAGGCCGGGAATGCAGGACGTTCACGAACGTATTCGCACCGCCATCGCCGCATTCGGCCGCGGCGAGATTATCATCGTTGCCGATGACGACGACCGCGAGAATGAAGGCGATCTGTTTGTCGCGGCGAACCTGTGCACGACGGAAAAGATGGCGTTCATCATCCGCCATACGTCCGGCATCGTCTGCGCGCCGCTCGCGCTCGACGAGGCGCGGCGGCTGCATCTCGATCCGATGGTGGCGCTCAATGATGCGCCGCTCGGCACCGCCTTTACTGTTTCGGTCGATGTCCGCCACGGCCTGACCACGGGAATTTCGGCCGAGGAGCGGACCAATACCGTTCGGGCGCTGGCCAACGGCAATTCCGGCGCGTCGGACTTCGTGCGGCCGGGGCATGTGTTTCCGCTGGTCGCCAAGGAAGGCGGCGTCTTGATGCGCTCGGGCCATACCGAAGCTTGCGTCGATATGTGCCGGCTTGCCGGCGTGCCGCCGGTGGGTGTGCTCTCGGAGCTGATGAATGACGACGGCACGGTGATGCGCGGCCCCGAGCTTGCCGCTTTCGCCGAGCGCCACAAGCTGCAACGCATCTCGATCTCGGAACTGATCGCCTATCGGCAGTCGCGCGACAAGCTGATCGATCGCGCCGGCGAATTTCCGGTGCAGACCGAAATCGGCACGCTGACCGGCTACGCTTTTCTCACGCCGTTCGACCCGGTCTATCACATGGCCTTCCTCCATGGCTCCATCGGCGACGGCAAGAACGTGCTGACGCGACTGCATCGCGCCAATATCATCGCCGACGTGTTCGGCGGCGCCAAGCCGATCCACCAGGCGCTCGCCCGCTTTGCCGCCGAGGGCCGGGGCGTGCTAATCCTGTTGCGCGACGGTACCGCCGGCGTGCCGGTGATCTCGATCCCGAAAAGCGAGGAAACTGCGTCCGGCGAAGCGCGCTCGCGGCAATGGCGCGAGGTCGGTCTCGGCGCGCAAATCCTCAAGGACCTCGGCGTTACCTCGATCCGGCTGTTAACCTCGTCGCGCGGCATGACCTATGTCGGGCTGTCCGGCTTCGGCATCGAGATTACCGGCACCGAGCCGGTCGAAGGTTGAACTGTTCGCTGCCTTTGTGCGTCAAATGCAATGAGGAGGGGCGACATGCCCAGCAATTTCTTCGGCAATATTCGCACTAACGTCCGTAAGATCCTGGCGGTGGTCGGTCTCGGGCTGACGCTGTCGGCGTGCGGCTACAACACCATCCCGACGCTGCAGGAGACGGCCAAGGCGCGCTGGGCCGACGTGCAGAACCAATATCAGCGCCGTGCCGATCTCATTCCCAATCTGGTGGCGACGGTGCAGGGCTATGCCGCGCAGGAAAAGAGCGTGCTTACGGCAGTAGTCGAGGCGCGCGCCAAGGCGACGCAGATCAAGCTTGACGCGTCCGATCTCACCGACCCGGATAAGCTCAAGGCGTTCCAGGACGCGCAGAACCAATTGACCGGCGTGCTCGGGCGGCTCTTGGCTGTGACCGAGAACTATCCGGATCTCAAATCCAATGCCAACTTCCTGGCGCTGCAATCGCAGCTCGAAGGCACCGAGAACCGGATCGCGGTGGCGCGGCGCGACTATATCGACGCGGTGCGGGCCTTTAACCTGTCGCTGCGCACGTTCCCGACCGTCCTCTGGGCGAAGACCGTGTTCTCCGGCGAAAAGCCGATGGCGGAATTCGCCGCGACCGAAGGCTCCGACAAGCCGCCACCGGTGAAGTTCTGATGCTCTTGCCATTCCGGGCCCGCTCGGAGCGCGGCGCCCGGAATCCATAAACACAGGTCTACGGACGTGACCTCAGACATCGTAAATCCCAGGCGTCTGTGGTTAGGGAGTCCGGGTTTGCGTTTCGCGCGCTCCGGAATGGCCGCAGGTTTTGCCGCGGCGCTGTTGTTCAGCCTTGTCGCACTCGCCGCGCTCGACTTTCCGCCTCTGACCGGCCGTGTGGTCGATCAAGCCAATATCATGACGCCGGAGAGCCGCAGCGAGCTTGAGACCAAGCTGAAAGACCTTGAAGACAAGTCCGGCATTCAGCTGGTCGTTGCCACCGTCAAATCGCTGCAAGGCGGTGACATTGAAACTTATGCCAACGAGCTGTTCCGTACCTGGAAGCTCGGCCAGGCACAGAAGAATAACGGCGTTCTGCTGCTCATCGCGCCGAATGAACACAAGGTCCGCATCGAGGTCGGCTACGGGCTTGAAGGTGCGCTGCCCGACGCGCTGTCGTCGGTGATCATTTCGAGCGCGATCGTGCCGCGGTTCAAGGCGGGCGATTTTTCCGGCGGCATCAGCCGCGGCGTCGACGGCATCATCAGCGTCTTGAGCGGCGACACGTCGGACTGGCAGCGCAAGGTCGATGTCCGCCAAGACGATCCTGAGAGCGACTTCGATAAACTGTTTCCGATTCTGTTCTTTCTGCTGATCTTCTTCGTCTGCTGGTATTTGATCCGCAATGCCGGCGGTGGCGGCCCCTCGAGCGGCGGCACGGCGCGCCGCGCCGGTCCGCTCTTCATTCCCTATGGCGGCTCGAGCTGGGGCGGCGGCTTTGGCGGGGGAGGGTTCGGCGGCGGTGGCTTCGGTGGCGGATTTGGCGGCGGTGGCGGCTCGTCCGGCGGCGGCGGCGCCTCGGGAGGCTGGTAATGCGGGTCCTGCAGGCAATAGCCGCAGCCTTGCTGGTGTTGTGCCTGGGCGCGGCATCCGCTTCCGCGCTTGACTTTCCGCCGTTCACCGGCCGTGTGGTCGATCAGGCCGGAATCCTCAACCCCGACATCCGAAGCGAACTCGCCGACAAATCGAAGGATTTCGAGGAAAAATCCGGCATCCAGCTCGTGGTGGCGACGGTGACGTCGTTGCAGGGCAGCGATATCGAAACCTACGCCAATGAGCTGTTCCGAACCTGGAAGCTCGGCCAAGCGCAGAAGAACAACGGCGTGTTGCTTCTGGTCGCGCCGAATAAGCGCAAGGTGCGCATCGAAGTCGGCTATGGCCTCGAAGGTACCCTGACCGACGCGGTCGCCTCGGTCATTATTTCGAGCGCCATCGTGCCACGTTTCAAAAACGGCGATTTTCCCGGTGGGATCGAACGTGGCGTCGGCGGCATCCTCGACGTGCTCGGCGGCGATACCGCGGACTGGCAGCCGCAAACAGTCGTACGGGATAACGACCCGTCTGTCCTATGGGCGCTGATCCCGATCATTCTGAGCTTCGGCTTCGTTTTTGTCGTCCACTTTATCGGGATTGGTGTCAGGCGCCTTTATCTCGGACTCCGCTACGGCGACTGGCATCCGGCGCCGGCGGGTCATTACGTCAAGCGCGGCAAATGCTTGGTCTTCGTTTCCGACAGCGGGTGGAGCTCTTCAGGCTCGCACAGTTCGTGGAGTAACGGTTCCTCGAGCAGCAGCTCATCGGATTCCGATTTCTCCGGCGGCGGCGGGTCGTCGGGCGGCGGCGGCGCGTCAGGTAGCTGGTGATTTGGAGCTGGTGATGCAATTTGGCAAAGACGATTACGAGGCTGTCGCGTCGGCGATCCGCGCAGCGGAGCAGAAAACCTCCGGCCAGATCGTCTGCGTGCTGGCGCATTCGTCTTCGGGATATGTGCATATCCCGATTTTGTGGGCGGTGGTGCTGGCGCTGTTTGCGCCGTGGCCGCTGATCGACTTCACGCACTGGAGCGTGCAGCGGATCTTCCTGCTCCAGCTCGTCGTCTTCATCGTCGCGGGCATGCTGTTTTCATGGATGCCGCTTCGGCTTCTGCTGGTCCCTCGTGCGCTGCAGCGGGCGCGTGCGCGTCGTGCCGCTATCGAGCAGTTCGTCGTTCGTGGCATCAGCCGCACCAAGAACCGCACCGGCATACTGATCTTCGTGTCGCTCGCCGAGCACTATGCGCGCATCGTCGCCGACGACGGGATCGCTGCGAAAGTGCCGAATAGCGAGTGGCAGGCCACGGTCGATGCGCTGACGGCGCATATGCGGGACGATCGGATCGCTGCAGGCTTCACCGCCGCGATCGCGCGCTGCGGCGAGGTCCTGGCGAAACATGCGCCGCCAGACGGTTCGCCCAATGAACTGCCGGATCGGCTATATATCATGTGAGGCGGGTCGCTGCTTTCGCGTCATCGTGTGTCATCGAACAATCATAAATGGACCTGCGGTCGAAAGCTCGACGCTTTGACGGTCGCAGCGGGGTGGAGCGGATTGTTTGTCAGAGTCGCCCGCAGATAACGGACCGCGTTACGCGATCTACTTCGTGCCGGCCGCCTCATTGCAGCTCTATCGCTATGGCAGCTCGATCCTCGGCTACGATTCCTACACCGGCAATAGCGTCCACTTCCCGGACGCGTTCGGCAGCGGCGCCGTGAACTGGAGCGAACTCAGCGCGACGCCGCGACGCTACGGTTTTCACGCCACGCTAAAGGCGCCGTTCACCTGGCACCGTCCTGCACCGAGCAGCAGCTCATCAATGCGCTGCAGAATTTCGCCGCTCTCGGCCATGCGGTGCAAAGCTTCGTGCCGACCCTGCGCGAGGTTGAAGACTTCATCGCTGTGCTCCCGCAAAAAACTGAAGCGCCCCTCGATGCGCTCGCGGGCTCCTGCACGACGATATTCGACGCCTATCGCGCGCCGATGTCGCTGCAAGAACGCGTGCGCCGCCTCGCCTCGGGCTTAAGCCAGAGCCAAATTCAGAATCTTGATCGCTGGGGCTACCCCTTCGTTCTGTCCGAGTTCCGCTTTCACATGACGCTGACCGGCGCGGTGCCGCAGCGCCGCAAGAAGGCGATCCTTGCGGTGCTGCTCAACGGCTTTCATCATATGAATGTCGAGCGGTCGATCGCCGTCGACCGGCTCGCGCTGATGAAGCAGGAGGCAACCGATGCCCCGTTCGGCGTGCTGCACGAAGCGGTGCTGAGGATCGGTCGAGGGGCTCGCGGGGTTGAGCCCCCCGCATAATCGTCCTCAGGCCCGGTTCGGAAACAATTGCGGCCGTAGCTTCGGATGCCCCGCCATGGTCTTGGGCGCATAGGGCGTCTCGGCGCCGAGCGCTTCGGCGGCGTGCCAGGCCCAGCGCGGATCGTAGATCGCGCCGCGCGCGATGCAGATCATATCCGTCTTGCCGGAGGCGACGATGTCTTCGGCCTGCTGGTAGCCGGCAATCAGGCCGACCGTCATGGTGGTGATGCCGCTTTCCTTTTTCACCTTCTCGGCGAACGG
>JBAUCK010000273.1:0-2010 GCA_049677525.1 Xanthobacteraceae bacterium | reverse complement strand
ATATTTCCATTACTTGGGACGATCCAGTGCGGGCGGGACAGCTCGCAAATGCGGTAGCCGATGCTTATGTCGTCGATCAACTCGACGCTCGTGTGGAATCGGCCAAGCGGGCCTCGGGTTGGTTGAGCGACCGCATTGTCGAATTGCGCCAGCAACTTCGCGACTCGGAAGATGCAGTGGCACCGTTTCGGCGGCAGCATGGCCTCACACGTAGTGGGCCAACCGTTGCCCTCAATGACCAACAAATTGCGGATTTGAACGGCAAACTGATCGCGGCACGCACCGATGCCGCGGAAAAGAAGGCGCGTGTCGACTTTGTCACTGATCTCGCGGCAGGTAAGAAGACGCTGGACTTGCTACCAGATTCGCTGCAGTCATCCGCGCCACTCATAGCTGCGCTGCGCGGGAAGCTTGCGGAAGCCTCCCAGCGCGAGGCCGACCTGCTGGCGCGCTACAGTAGAAGCTACCCTGCCGTGGTGAACGTGGAGGCAGAGAAGCGGGATATCGAGCGAAGCATTGCTGCTGAAACCCAACGCATGGCGGAATCTGTCAAGGGCGATTATGCACTAGCGAAGGCCCGCCTTGATGCCATACAGCAAGCCATGGACGAGGCGACCGGACAAGGTGCGCCCGATAACGAGGTTGCCGGTCAATTGCGCGAACTGGAACGCACGGCGGCTGTGAACAAGACACTGTTCGAAGACTTTCTGCAGAAGGCCAAAGTTACCGACGAAGAAGCGACGTTTCGAGCGCGCGATGTTCGGGTCATTATGCCCGCGCAAGCCGGCGGTCAGAGTTTCCCCGACAGCAGAAAAGTCTTGTTGACCGCGTTACTGGCGGGGCTCGGACTCGGGGTTGGCGGCGCGTTCGCGATGGAAAAGTTGCGGGCCGGGTTTACTTCACCGCGCGAAGTCGAAGAGGCACTGGGAATTCCTGTCTTGGCTTCGGTGCGTCGGCTGAAGAAGAGCGACCTCGTCACGGATGGTAAGACGATCCCGGTGCCCTACTACCAGATACAGCATCCGCTCTCGGCGTTTAGCGAATCGATGCGCACCCTGCGCAGCGGCATCCACATGTCAGATGTTGACCAGCCGCCCAGAGTGATTCAGGTCACGTCGGCGCTTCCCGGCGAAGGCAAAACTACCATTGCGATAAGCCTCGCGATCTCAGCGGCGTTTGCGGGGCTAAAGGTCGCGCTGGTCGACGCCGATCTTCGTCACCCTGCGGCGTCGCGCTTTTTCAAGCTAGAAAAGGAAAATGGACTCGTCGATCTTCTGACAGGGAACACTGACAACGCGTTGAGGTTCTATAAGGACCTCAAGCTAACGGTCATTCCTGCGGGCAGCAAAAGCCTCAACCCAACCGATGTACTCGGCTCGGAGCGCATGAAAGCCCTTATTGCTCACCTGAAAGAGACGTTTGATTACGTGGTGGTGGATACGCCTCCGGTCGGTCCAGTTGTCGATGCCGTCATCATATCGGTTCTCGCTGATAAAACTATTTTTGTCGTGCAATGGGCTTCGACACCCCGCGAGCTGGTCGAGGCTACCGTCAAACGGGTATCAGTGCAAAAGCGTGTTGCCGGTATCGTTTTCAACTTTATCAACCAAGACCGCGCTCGGAAATATGGTGGTGAGGACTATTACGGGAAGGCTTACGACAAATATTATTCTGAATGATCGATGATTGAACTGTTTTCATTTGCCATGAAGTAAATGACGCTACCGCCTTGGATACGCCGCTTGAGAAGCAACGGGAAATATCCGTATTACCATTGTTCCCAGCTTAATTTAAAAACGCCCGGGATTAATAATATCAGGACGACCGCGCGTTCGATGAAGTCAAGGGCGCGGTCTTTAGAGACAAGAGCGGATAGGGGCTGATTGCCAGCTTTAAAACTTGCCCGGTGCCCTGGTGGCGTCGATGGCAGGTGAATTGTGGTCGACGTTCATTATGCCTCGGTCGCCAGGGTAACCTAACACCGCACGCTTGAACCAATCGCCAGAATGC
>JBAUCK010000272.1:0-10369 GCA_049677525.1 Xanthobacteraceae bacterium | reverse complement strand
GGGTGCAGTGGCTGGTGGCAACAGTCGTATGGCGGAATTTGCAACGATTCAAAGTCGTGTCGCTGAAGCGAGTGGAGCAATTGAGGCGGCCCGATTGACAATGCTTGACGCTTTGCAGAACGCCCTCGCAGCGGCTGAAGCCGGACGACAGGCCGATCTCGACCTTCGATTACGAAATCGATTGAGTCAGGCCTTTAGCGTCAAATTGCTGGTACAGGCGATCGATGCTTTATTTCAGGCGGCGGGCGGACAGGGGATTTTCGCTTCTAAGCCTATACAGCGCGCCTGGCGGGACATCCACGCCGGTGCCCTCCACGTCAGCATGAATTGGGATGCTGTCAGTACCATGTATGGTCAGCACGCACTCGGGCTCGATCCAAAGGGTCAGTACTGAGGTGGGCGAGGCCTGTTTCAAGCAGACCTTAGGTCAACATCTCTGCCATTTCGCGATGCAAATCTAGCAGCGGCTTCACAGTCGACGCGTCACGGCGCCCAAAACCGCACTCTGTGGCCACGCCAAAGTGCGAGACATACTGCCTTGCGATCGACACTCGGCGCTCCGCGCCTTCTCGACCGTCTGTGAAATGGAGCAAACCGAGATAGATTTTGGTTTCTTCGGGGAGCTTCAGATTCGATAGTGGTTGATAAGACTTCGGACCCATCCATCCGCGCGGGATTGGAATGTGCACCCAGTTCAATGGGCGATTCGCACGTGCTGCGATCCCGTTTGAAAATATCACGCAGGAGCTAGCATCCGCGGGTTCGACGAGGTGTTTGTGGCTTGGATCGCCATAGCACAAGTGTACGCCGATCTCCGCATCGGTAGGAACTGATGCGATGAGCCTTTCCATCCGGTCAATCGAGTCTGGCAAGATGTCCCTGAAATGTAGCTTATACCCGCCGTCATACCCGACGAGTTCAAGACAGAAATCCCATTGGATGGCGAGTTCCTCATGGGGGATCGCCTCTGCAATAGCGGTCACTTCACGCACCATAGCGGTTTCAAGCCCTGGCTCGGCCTTAGCGCGGTCTTCCATCACCACAAAGCCGCTGAGTATGGCGACGGCAGTCGGGAGACTAACCTGAAAGCGCGTCGCCCTCGGAATGACTCCATCTCGCTTGAGTCGCGAGAAAACAGAGAAGGACTTAATCGCCTCTTCGGCGAAACCTAGTGGCTTATACTTGATTGCGGGGTCGCCGGAGCTCGGTCGCACGCGAAAGAACGGCCGGTCCAATGTATCCTTGATGCCCGCGAGGTTGGTGGACTGGACCAGCTCGAATGCATCATTGTCATCAAAGATGTGGCGCTGCCAGCGAATCCAATTCGTTCGCACGCCGGTTTCGCCATCGGGATAGCGCGACGCGAGCGCGCCGACATGCCCGGCCAGGATGCGAAACACGGCTTCCGAATTTGGCAGCGGAACGCTGCCGACAAGCAAAACGCCTTCTCTGGATGTCATCTCCCGCGTTCCTCGACTCTCGGTTTGTTTGGCAGTCAGGTTAATGGCGCTTTTTAATGCAGTTAGATGCAAGAATCGCTCGCGCGATACAAATCGGCTATCGCTCAAAGCGAAACGGCATCTGTCGGACTTCGGCTCTGCTTGTTAAGAGGCCTGGGTGGCGCTCGACAAAGCGCCGATCATTAGAAGGTCAAACCCATTGGGGTGGAGATGACGGAAGCTGCAAAACGCTCCGCCGCCCGCGAAGCAGAGTCGAGCTTCATTCCCCTCACGTCGCGCATGGCCGTTGCGCTTGAGCGCAACGACATTTGTAACGTCATCGCGCAATGGGCCTTGTGCCGTGACACGGGACGATGGGAGACTTTGCGCTCGCTCTACGCGCCGGGCGCCACTATGCAGACGACGTGGTGTGAGTGTAGCGCCGATGAATTTATCGATCGCTCGATTGCGGCCTTCGGCAAGGGGGCCAAAGCGCAGCACTTCATCGGAAGTTCGACAATCGAATTACGTCGCGCACGTGCGATTGCTGAGACACGTGTCGTTCTGTTGCTGCGCGCGCCAATCGGGGAAGCGGAAGTGGACGTGACATGTCACGGGCGATTCTACGATTTCCTTGCGAAATCACATTCCCAATGGCGCATACACAAACGCATTCCCATTTATGAGAAAGACCGTGTGGATCCTGTTGATTCATCCAAAAAGCTCTATCTAGACCAAAAGTTTCTCTCGCAGTTCGCCGAAGGTTATCGGCACTTGGCCTATATGCAATCGCTTGGCGGTGCCGTTTTGACAAAAGGCCTGATCGTTCCGAACAGCACGGAAGAGCGGAGACTCTACAAGGAGGGCGATGAATGGCTGGCAAGCGCTCCGCTGAGCGATAGTGACAATGAATAAAAATTACATACACTGAGGAAACGATGCCAACAGGACACAGCCGCCGTAAACTTCTGGGCGGGGCGGCCGCCGCGGTCTTGGCCGCCTCGATAAGCGAGAAAGCATTCGCTCAAACGCCCAATGCTTCCCGCCCTGTCACTCTTCCGAAACGAGGCGAATACTTGCTGACGGGGGCACTCGTCATGACAATGGATTCGCAGCTCGGGAACGTTGCCAACGGGTTTGTTCATGTCAAGGACGGGACAATCGTTGATGTCGGGCCGAATATCTCTTTGCCCGGCGTTGAGGTGATCGGCTCTGACGGCATGATCGTTATGCCCGGATTGATCGACACTCACTGGCATCTGTGGACCGCGATTTTGCGGGGCATGGCGACGAGCGAACAAAAATACGGATACTTCCCGACTTCTGCAAAGGTCGGGCAATTCTGCCTTCCCGGCGACATCTATTGCGGTGTCCGCCTTGCGACCGCGGAGGCTATTTGGGGAGGTATTACCTTCGTTGATGATTGGGCGCACAATCTCCGAACCCCGGAACACGCGGACGAGAACCTAAGAGCGTTGCGAGAATCTGGACTTCGCGGTCGGTTTAACTACGGACCTGCGCGTGGAATTCCCATCACACAGACGCTCAATCTTGACGATCTCAAACGCCGCCATCAGGATTGGAGTTCATACGCAAACGATGGTCTCTTGTCGCTCGGCCTGGCCTGGCGAGGCGTGCAGTACGCCGTCACTAAGCCCGACGCGGCAATGTCGTTTCAGTCAATTCCAAAGGAAGTTTATCAAATAGAATATGATGCTGCCCGCTCATTAGGCATTCCGATCACCGTTCATTGCAACATTGGAACAAAAGTGGATGTCGGTCACGTTGCGGCGCTCGATCGCTTGGGATTGCTCTATCCCGACCTCCAACTGGTTCACATGGTTTCTTCTACGCCGGACGAAATCCAGATGGTTGCCAAGGCAGGATGTCCGGTCAGTAGCACGCCGTATACGGAAATGCGCACCGGTTTCGGCTTTCCGCCCGTGAAAGCGTACCTTGACGCCGGTGTGCGTGTTGGTCTCGGCATTGATACGACAGCGTTGTCCGGCGACGCCAACATGTTCGAAATCATGAAGGGCATACAGAACATTGAGAACGCGATGGCTTTGAGCGAATTCAAGATGCCGGCTCGTCGTGCCGTCGAATTGGGCACCATCGAAGCCGCTCGATCAGTAGGACTCGACAGTCAAATCGGCTCCATAGCTAAGGGCAAGCGCGCCGACATCATCCTCATCGACACGCAAAGTGTGAACCTAGGAATAGTCAGTGATCCCTATGAGACGGTTGTCGGAGCCGTACAGCCGGCCAACGTCGACTCCGTGATGGTCGACGGACGAATTCTCAAGCGCGGCGGCAAACTGGTCGCTCTCGATGCCGCGCAAATCGTGTCTGACGCGAAAACCGCAAACATTGCCTTGAGAGCACGCGCGGGCTGGTGGTGAAATTGTCTGGGAGGGTGGGTCAATGAGACGTAATCAATCTATTAGAATGTTTGTCCGACACTACTTCGTCGCGGGTTTGGCAATATTCGGTATACTCATTGCCGCGAAAGTTCCCTTGCAGGCCGCGGATTATCCTACGCGTCCCATCACAATCATCGTGCCGACGGGACCCGGTGGTAGCTACGACGTTGTGGCGCGTTTAGTCGCCGAGCCGCTGAGCGAGGGGCTAGGACAGGGCGTTGTCGTCGAGAACCGGACCGGCGCAGGCACCATCGTCGGCACGCAGTCGGCCATCAATTCACAACCGGATGGTTATACGCTGCTTGCGGGCGGCCTGAGCAATATTGTGTTCAACGCGGATCTTTATCGGAAGGCGCCCTACGATGCGCTGACCCAGCTTGTACCTGTCGCGATCATCTACAAGCTTGCCTACATCCTGGTCGGCACAAACTCGCTGCCATTTTCCAGCGTTCGGGATTTAATCGCGGTCGCCAAGGCCAAGCCGGATGCGCTCAATCTCGCAACGGCAGGCGTCGGCACCGGGCAACAACTAACGGCCGTTGCATTCATGAAAACGACCGATACGAAGCTTCTTGAAGTGCCTTACAAGGGCGCTGCCGCTGTCTATCCCGATCTTATTGCTGGACGGGTCGATCTGTTCTTCGATTCAGTCACTGCCGCGTTGCCTACGTGAAGGCGGGGACCGTAAAGGGTCTTGCGCTTTTCGCAAACCAACGCATGAGCGATGCGCCGAATGTGCCAACCATGAATGAGTCAGGGGTGAACGAGCTTAATGTCGATTCATGGATCGGCTTGTTTGCTCCAACGGGCACGCCGAAGCCGGTGATCGAAAAACTGCAAAAAGAGATTGCCGCTGCGGCGCCGGAATTGAAGACCAAGTTTGTCGCGGTAGGTGGCGATTATCTAGAGGTGCCGCCGGACAAGCTCGACGCTTTTGTCCATGCCGAGTTCGTCAAGTGGAGTAAAGTGATCAGGGAGGCCGGAATTTCATTAGAATGATTTAGCCTCTCGCGGCTGTCCGTTTCAACCGCCACCTTTTCTCTCGCGCGAATAATGATGGACGTCGACCTTGTCAGCTAAGCTTCAGGAGATCGCCTGCAGCGCGTGATACTGAAAAGCTATCACAGTTACGATTTTGCTTTCTTACGGTATCGCAATTGTTCGTTTAAGCATCTTTGAAACGCGCAAAGACTGTTTCATTTTCGGGTGGAAATCCATTGTGAACTCCGTCGCGACTGCTGTCCGGCCACCGTGCTCCGGCGGCGCCCAACGCATCGATGTCCATCATCATTTTCTGCCGCCCGGATATATTCAGGCGATTGAAGAAAGGCTGCCGCTCAGTCACGGCAAGCGGCATTCAGCGCAAATGATCGGCTGGTCCCCCGCGGTCGACATCGATCACATGGACGCTGCGGGTGTTGCGTTTGCAATCGGCTCGATATCCATTCCAGGCGTCTGGTTTGGCGAAATCGAACTAGCGCGACGGTTGGCGCGCGGGTGGAACGAATATGCCTCGGCTGTTGTCAGAGACCATCCCGGGCGATTTGGATTTTTCGCGGTCATTGCTCCACCCGATATTGACGGAAGCTTGAGCGAATTTGAATACGCGCTGGACGTTCTAAAGGCGGACGGCATTGCGCTCCTGAGCAATTACGAGGGCAAGTGGCTCGGCGATGCGGAATTCAGTCCGATTATGTCCGAGCTCAACCGCAGGAGCGCGGTTGTTTTTGTCCATCCGACATTGGCTTTCGAAGGGCGCACGCTGCCCGGCATCAGATCGCAAATCCTGGAGGCGCCGTTCGACACGACCAGAACGATCGTAAGCCTCTTGATCAACGGCGTTCTGTCGGGCTATCCCGACATCCGGTTCATCTTTGCTCATGGCGGGGGTGCAATACCGTACTTAGCGGGCCGCGTCGCAGCTTTGTATGACCGTTCCGGCGAACCGCAACACGATCTTTTCCACGAGCAGCTTCGGCGGCTTTATTTTGATACCGCGCTCGTCATGAATGAACCGGCAATGGCCGCACTTCGAGCGTTCTCCCCGCGGTCGCGACTTTTGTTGGGAACAGATTCACTTTCGTGTCGGCGGAAGCTGAAATCGACGAGTGGCAAAAGATTGAACTCGACCCCGAGGTCCGCGCGCTCATCGAACGAGGCAACGCCACCGCTTTGCTCCAGCAATGACAATGAAGGCCCAAGGAGCGCTCCAATCGGATAAGGCGTATCGCAACTGCGGAGACGTCGTCAGAAGAGTAATCGAAATTCACCAGCGGGGGCACCGATCACGATGCGCGTCATAGATGTTTTCAATCATATTCTGCCGGCTCGATATTCCGAGAAAGTGCTCCAAGTTATTCCCGACAAGGATATGGCCAAAAGGCTCAGCAAGGCCCGCCTTTTGCACGACATCGAAGACCGTATGCGCATGATGGATCAGTGGCCTCGCTATCAGCAGCTGCTGACGGCGTCTCCCCCGCCGCTCGAACTCCTTGCGCTCCCGGATGCGTCTCCAGAACTGGCCCGCATCGCCAACGACGGATTGGCGGAGATCTGTGCAAAATGGCCGGATAAATTTCCTGCGTTTGCGGCGGCGGTTCCAACAAATAATCTGGACGCCTGTCTCGTAGAAATCGATCGGGCAATCACCCAGCTTGGTGCCCGCGGCATTCAGATGTTTACCAATGTGAACGGCCGCCCATTGGACGACCCGGAATTCGAACCAATTTTTGACCGAATGGCCGTGCGGTACAGGCTCCCGATCTTGCTCCACCCGACGCGTCCCGCGTCGGTGCCCGATTACCGAACGGAGAGAAAATCCAAATTCGAAGTATGGCAGGTCCTAGGCTGGCCGCACGATACGACTGTCGCCATGGCACGGATTGTATTTTCCGGAATGTTCGACCGGCTTCCCGACCTCAAGATACTCACACATCATTTGGGTGGCACAGCGCCCTACCTTGCGGGGCGTCTCGGACCATTGTGGGATCAATTGGGCTCTCGAACCTCGGACGAGGACTACGAAAGTCTCCTCAAGAGCATGAAAAAACGCCCTGTCGATTATTTTCGCATGTTCTACGGCGACACGGTGATCGGAGGCGAAGAAGCCGCACTTCGGTGTGGACTTTCCTTTTTCGGCACGGGTCACGTGCTTTTTGCCTCCGATTGTCCGTTCGATCCAGAGGGCGGTCCGATGTTCATTCGCGAGAACATGCGGGCCGTGAATGGTCTCGACATTCCGGACGGCGACAAGAGAAGGATCTTCAGCGAAAACGCGATCGCGATGTTTTGCTTGTAAGTCTGCTTCTCGCAACGATAAAGCCAATGAGGTGATCGAATGAAAATTCCGCGCAGAACCTTCTTGCATCTGGCAGCGAGCGCTACTGCACTTCCGCTTGTGCCGCGGATCGCAATGGCGGAAGCCTATCCAGCGCGGCCGGTACACTGGGTCGTCACTTCGGCCGCGGGCGGCACGGGCGACATCTTCTCGCGCCTGATCGCTCAGCGGCTATCGGACCGGCTTGGCCAGCCTTTCATTATCGACAATCGACCCGGCGCGGGTGTCAATATTGGCACCGAAGCGGTCCTGAGGGCGCCCGCCGATGGTTACACGTTGCTCATAATCAACAAAGGGAACGTGACCAGTGCGATGCTGTACGACAATCTGAACTTTGATTTTATTCGCGATATCGAGCCCGTGGCTGGCATCTCTAGCGGGCCTCTCGTCATGCTGGTCAACCCCTCTGTACCCGCAACGACGGTTCCAGAGTTCATTGCCTATGCCAAGAATAATCCCGCCCGCATCAATATGGCGACAGTGGGAAATGGAAGTGATCCCCACTTGGCCGGGGAGCTATTCAAGTTGATGACAGGCATCAGTATGACATCTGTGACCTATCGCGGTGGAGCATTGGCACTGACCGATCTTCTCGGCGGGCGCGTGCAGGTGTTTTTCAGCAACTTGCCTGTGACTGAATTTGTAAAAACCGGTAAGCTACGTGCGTTGGCGGTGACGACATCGGCACGATCGTGGGACCTTCCTGAAATTCCACCGATCGCGGATTTCGTACCCGGCTATGAGGCAAACGTGTGGTTCGGTCTTGGCGTTCGCAAGAACACTCCCACCGAAATCGCGGACAAGCTCAATACTGAGGTCAATTCTGCTCTTACCGATCCTAGGATTAAGGCGGGGCTTGCCGATTTGAACGCTCTGCCGATGTCGATGACGCCTGCCGAATTCGGCAAGCTCATCGCTGACGAGACGGAAAAATGGCGGAAGGTCATCCGGACGGCCAATATCAAGCCCGAATAAGCCCGATTGCCGGGGCTTGAACTCTGCGCGCCGACCTACGCGTCCACCGGACTCTGTGCAATGACAAGAGCGTCGGATTCCGGGGGGGCGGTCTTTGGTTGCCGCAATTGAGATTATCGCGCAGCAGCAGGTAGGCGGAGAATTTCGTGAGCGAACAGCTCGATTGCGCCGTCGTTATCGTCGGCGGCGGACCTTGCGGCCTCATCCTCGCTATCGAACTCGGGCGTCGTAGCATTCCAGTCATTTTGCTTGAGGAAAAAGCTACTCCTGCGCGCTTCCCAGCCGCCAACGCCACTCAGGCGCGCACCATGGAACATTACCGACGGCTTGGTTTCGCTGAGAAGGTCCGGCGGCAAGGATTACCACCAGACTACCCCACCGACATTGCTTATTTCACGCGCTACACAAAGCATGAACTGGCGCGCTTCAGCCTCCCATCTGCTCGGGCGGCCCGTGAGATGGTCCGTTACCTGACCGGCTCCTGGAACGCTGCCGAACTTCCCCATCGCGTGTCCCAAATGTTTGTTGAGGACGTGCTGCGCGCGGAGATTTCCGCATGTCCCACGATATTGATTCGTCCAGGATGGCGCATGACGAATATACGCGACAACGGAATAAACATCGAAGTCGATGCCGAACACGACGGTGGCCGCATAACCTTGCGCGCGTCCTACGCGGTCGGCGCCGACGGCGGCTCCAGTCCGACACGAAAGGCGATCGGCTATGGCTATATTGGCGAAAGTGGCGTCGTGCGCGACTTCATGGGTGGGCGGATGTTCGCTATTCACTTTCGTAGCTCAGAACTTTATCGAGTCATGCCGCACGCACGCGCGTGGATGTATTGGACGGTAAATCGGGATCGTCGCGCCTTCATGGCCAGCGTTAACGGCCATGACCAGTTCACCTTCCATACTCAGCTCAGGCCGGGGCAGTCCGAGCGAGATATCAGCGACGCACAAGCCAAGATGATGTTCCGAGAGGCTTTCGCAGCCCCACTCGATATCGAAATCATCGCGCGCTCGGCCTGGAACGCCGGCTACACGTTGGTCGCAGAAAAGTTCCGACGCAGCCGTATCTTCCTCGGTGGCGACGCAGTGCATTTGTTCACACCGACCGGTGGACTTGGCTACAATACCGCCGTCGAAGACGCGGTCAATCTCGGCTGGAAGCTTGCTGCGGTCGTTAATGGTTGGGGCGGTCCGTACCTTCTCGACACCTACGAGACCGAACGGCAGGCGATCGCCAAGCGCAACACGACTTACGCCCGTGGATTTGCCGACTCGCTCGGTCTGTTTGTTCCGCCGCCGGAGCTTGAAGACGAAACGCCCGCTGGCGACGCCGCGCGCAGGCTTACGGGTGATCATTTCAATCATCACGCCCGCTTTGAATTCAACATTCCTGGCATAACATTCGGAGGCCGTTATGACGGCTCGCCAATCGTTATATCTGACGGCATGGCGCCGCCTCCCGATACCGTAAACACCTATCTGCCCACGGGATGCCCGGGCGGACGGCCGCCGCACCTTTGGCTTGGAGAGAACCGTTCGCTCTATGACGCGCTGGGATTCGAGTTCACTCTGCTCCAGTTCGGACGAAATTGCATCGACACCGAACCGTTCCGAGCTGCCGCTGCTTCAATTAAAATGCCGCTGTCAGTCGTGGCCGTGGAGAGCGATGAGGCCCGCGACCTTTACGGCGCCGATCTCGCTCTGATCCGGCCCGATCAGATCGTGGCATGGCGCGGCACTTCGTCGGCTCAAGCGATCGACGTGCTTCGCCGAGCGGCTGGTTATGCGGCTTAGACGCCGTACATCCGACCAGCGGCGTGTCCGTTATTGCCCCAACAGCGGACACGAGCGCTAAGCATTGATGCGTCCGCTAAGGGGTCGTGTATGGACGGCTCCGAGTTGGCAGGGTTTATTTCACCAGTGCAGCATTGGTCGGTGCAGCCATGTGTCCGGCCTTTGAATGCGGTTCACATGACCGCTGGCCATAATGCCCTCCGCGGATCAGGTCCCGGTCAATAGCGCGCATTCGACAATGCTCTGGCCCAAGTGGGTTGTCCTGGTCGCCGGATCGACCGGCTCTGCATTACGTGCTGTTCGCCCTCCCAACCGTCACATCACGCCGGACATCATCCGGCGCGATCTCGTTCAAGCCGCCAGCGCGGCCGGTTCCTTGTAGCGTTCACCCTT
>JBAUCK010000271.1:0-2455 GCA_049677525.1 Xanthobacteraceae bacterium | reverse complement strand
TAATCGACCGGATCATGGTCGACGCCAGGCTCAATGCCAATCCTCGGGTGGACGAGGCGCATCACAAGGTGCCGCCGGCAGGATTCAAGTATCTGGTGACTGAGATGCTGTGCGCAGCGGCCGGTGGCCCGCAGTGCTACTCAGGCCGCAGCATGGAGGCGTCCCACCGCGATATGGCGATCACCTCGGGTGAGTGGCAAGCGTTCATGGACGACGTGCAGACGACCCTAGACAAATTCTCAGTGCCGGCGGCCGAGCAGGCCGAGGTCAAGGCTTTGGTTGAGAGCACACGTGCTGCAATTGTCGCGCCGACGGCGTAGCGGGTTTACTGCGCTGGTCGGGCCCTCCGTCATCCAACTTCGTGTCCGTTATCGGGAGTAAAGCAGCCGCGGGGCTGAATGATCGACGCGGCAGCTTTTGACCCAAAGCGGACATCGCCATCTCCAGTGTGCTAGTTAGAACCGCTGCGATGGTCTGTCCTGAGCCTCGGGGATGCCAATGAGACGGAGGGAGTTCATCACCGTTCTCGCTAGCGCGGCGGTCATGTTGCCGTGCACCGCGCTCGCACAGAAACCTGCCGCGAAAATATGGCGCCTAGGGATCTTGCAACCTGGTGCGCCACCGGAGCCGCTCGTTGATTCTCTCCGGGAAAGATTGAACGAACTCGGCTATAGCGAGGGACATAATATCGCTTACGAGTATCGGTGGGCGGAAGGTAAGCCCCAGAGACTAACTGAACTCGCAAAAGAACTCGTAGATTTGAAGGTGGACGTCATCACCGCGTTCAGCACGCCCGCTGCCATTGCTGCGCAAAAAGCAACCCAAACGATTCCTATTGTCTTCACAGGGGTCGGCGACCCCGTCGGCTCAGGTGTTGTACCCAGTCTCTCTCGGCCCGATGGAAACATAACGGGCATCTCGATACTGGCCACTGAACTGACTGGAAAGCGGCTTGAGATTCTCGAAGAGATCGTCCCCGGCGCATCTCCAGTGGCGATGTTCTGGAATGATACCAATCCAGGGATGGTGCTTCGCGCCCATGAAGCGCAAAACGATGCAGACAAGATGGGCCTAAATCTCCAATCGATCGGGGTGCATGACCTGATCAGTTTCGATACAGCGTTCGCCGCGATTAACAGTGGCCGATTTAACGCATTGCTGGTACTCGTTGATCCATTCACACGCGAGCACCGTCAGCGTATCGTGGACTTTGCTGCCCAACGACGCGTGCCTGCGATGTACGAATCACGGGAGTTTGTGGACGCTGGCGGCCTCATTTCTTACGGACCAAGCCTGCCTACGCTTGAACGACGCTCCGCCGATTATGTGAATATGATTTTTAAGGGTTTAAAGCCGGGCGATCTGCCAGTTGAACAACCGACCAAATTCGAGATGGTAATCAACATGAAAGTCGCTAAGGCGTTAGGTCTTACGCTGCCGCAATCCGTCGTGATGCGCGCCGATGAGTTGATCCAATGACCAGCGATGTCCACTGATTGCCCTTAGATGGGGTAATCGGCCGGCGTTGTTGTGGATAGCAGAAGATTTTGGGTGCTGCGCTTCACGCATTCGAATTTTCCGTGCTTTTGCAAACCCGCGCCAACGAGCTGACTGTTGCTGGGTTTCATACGCTGAGCCGTAGCAATGCCGACAGGCAAAGTAGTTCTCGGCGCCGTATAAACCCGCAACCCGCCGCCCACGGTATTGGCCGTCGCTGTATACCGAACAGACGAACCAGGGACGACGGCCTCCAAAGTGACAATCCGTCCATGTGATCGGCACTCGCTGGTTGATTGATTTCCACTCGTTACTCCAGGAAGGGCTTGTCCGGTACGTCAGCACTACGGCATCTCGTTCTGTGCTGACGTTAATGCTGCCAGCATCGCTCCCGAACGTGACCATGAGCAGGTAAAGTACTGACCAGCGGAGAGCCGACCTTCGTGATGCCACCGGCGCACGTCAATCGACTTGCGGGATTCGCACGCAGTACGAGCACCGTAAGCGGGGCGACCCATCGGATTACCTCGAACAATGACCTTCGGTGCAGCACCCACTTCCAAGGTGCCCCGACCCAGTGACTCGAATTTATCAATCTGTCCGAAATCGATTTCTAGGGCGTATGCGTGCGGCGTCAAATTCCACCTGCGATTAGAGCCCACCGCGCTCTGGTAGACGTCGAAATACGCGTTCAAGGCGGATGCGGTTCCTCAATAGCCGACACGATCGTTTGCTATTGCGGTGTCCGCAAAGGGCCAACGCCAGACATTTCGTAACATGTCGTCATCGTTCAGAGCAGGGAGCCTTTGCCTCACCAAAGCACCGCCAGAGGATGTGGCTTCTGCAATCGGTCACGAGTGGCCCGATTTACGGTTGTCGCGCATTGGATCGCGAGGGGCCGCCCAGTTCTGAAGCCAACCATTCCAGTTCGAGCGCATAACAAAATATTGAGAACAAT
>JBAUCK010000270.1:0-18841 GCA_049677525.1 Xanthobacteraceae bacterium | reverse complement strand
GCTGAGCGCGTCGTCGCGCAGCTGCGCCGCCGGATGGCCCTTGGCGAGGTCGGCGGCGTGCGCCGCGATCTTATAAGCGATGACGCCCTGTTTGACGTCGTCGCGGTTCGGCAGGCCGAGATGCTCCTTCGGCGTGACGTAGCAGAGCATGGCGGTGCCGAACCAGCCGATCATCGCCGCGCCGATGGCGCTGGTGATGTGGTCGTAGGCTGGCGCGACGTCGGTGATCAGCGGGCCGAGCGTATAGAACGGCGCCTCGCCGCACTCCTTGAGCTGCTTGTCGACATTGATCTTTATCTTGTGCAGCGGCACGTGGCCGGGGCCCTCAATCATCACCTGACAGCCCTTGGCCCAAGCGATCTTGGTCAATTCGCCGAGCGTCTCCAGTTCGGCAAATTGCGCGCGGTCATTGGCGTCGCGGATCGAGCCCGGGCGCAAGCCGTCGCCGAGCGAGAATGACACGTCGTATTTGCGCATGAGGTCGCAAATCTCGTCGAACCGCTCATAGAGGAAGCTCTCCTTATGATGCGCCAGGCACCACTTGGCCATGATCGAGCCGCCGCGCGAGACGATGCCGGTGACGCGGTTGGCGGTGAGATGGATATAGCCGAGCCGCACGCCGGCATGGATGGTGAAATAATCGACGCCCTGCTCGCACTGCTCGATCAGCGTGTCCTTGTAGCATTCCCAATCGAGCTTGACCGGATCGCCGTCGACCTTCTCCAGCGCCTGGTAGATCGGCACTGTTCCAATTGGCACCGGCGAATTTCGGATGATCCATTCGCGGGTGTTGTGGATGTTGCGGCCGGTGGAGAGATCCATCACCGTGTCGGCGCCCCAGCGGATCGCCCACACCATCTTGTCGACTTCCTCTTCCACCGACGACGTCACGGCGGAATTGCCGATATTGGCATTGATCTTGGTCAGGAAGTTTCGCCCGATCGCCATCGGCTCGAGCTCTGAGTGATTGATGTTCGACGGAATGATGGCGCGGCCGCGCGCCACCTCGTCGCGCACGAATTCCGGCGTGACGAAGAGCGGCACCGCAGCGCCGAAGCTTTCGCCGTCGTCATGCGCGGCCTGCGCCAGGTCGAGCATCTTCTTACGGCCGAGATTTTCGCGCTCGGCGACATAGATCATTTCCTTGGTGATGATTCCGGCGCGCGCCCATTCAAGCTGCGTCACCGGCTTGCCGTCGAGCGCGCGCATCGGACGCGACAGGTTCGGGAAATTCCGCGCGAGATGCTTGCCGGTGACATTGCCGTTGTCGACCGGCTGGATCGGACGGCCGTCATATTCCTCGACGCCGCCGCGCTCCTTCACCCATTCGGCGCGCGCGCGCTTCAGGCCCTTCTCGACGTCGATCGCCGCGTCGTTGTCGGTATAGACGCCGGAGGGATCGTAAACCCGCACCGGTTCCTCGCCGGACCCCTCCGTCAGCGGAATCTCGCGCAGCGGCACCCGCAGATCGGGCGCCGCGTCCGGCACCGAATAGATTTTCCGCGAACCGGCAACCGGGCCGGTCGTGACCTGCGGCGTGGCGAGATCGGTTTCGGAGAGGGGCTTGTTCATATGATGCTCCTTGATTTCGCTCTCGCGAGCGAACCGGGCAGGCACGGACTGGGACGGGATTGGTCTTAGGTTTCCGTCCCTTCGCCGGCATGACCCGGATCAGGTTCAAAGGGTTTTTCTCAGCCCAACGCTCGGGCACCCCTCGGAACACCCCTAATCTAGGCCACAGGCGCTGAGTGTCAACGCGGGGGAGGCGATGCTGGTCCGCCCCCAACACATGCCGTCATGCCCGGCCTTTGCCGGGCATCCACGTCTTCGCGAAATCGCAGACCTAAAGACGTGGATGGCCGGGACAAGCCCGGCCATGACGCAGAATAGAAAGAGGATCAATAATCCTTCAAGAGCCGCTCGATGTAATCGAGCTCTTCCTGCGGGCGGCCGAGATCGCCGAAGCGCTTGCGCAATTCCTCGATGATGCGGCGGGCGCGTTGCACGTCGATTTCGCCGGGCACTTTCACTGTGGAATCGTCGCCATAGTCGCGGCCGCGCAGCGGACGGCCGAGCGGATCGGTATCCTGATTGGCGCGCGCCTGGCCGAGCCGGCCGGAGCGGCCTTGCCCCGGGCCCCGCCCCATCTGCTGCTGCATCGATTGCGCGAGCCCCTGCGCGCCCTTGCGCAGCGCGTCGAGCGCGCGGCCCTGCGAATCGACCGCGCTGTCGGAATTGCCCTGACCGAGCTGGCCCTGCGCATCGTCCATGGCGTCGCCGGCGCGGCCGAACTGATCGAGCTGATCCTGCCCCTGAGACTGCCCTTGGCCCTGCCCTTGAGACTGACCCTGGCCTTGACCGTCCTGACCGTCCTTGCCTTGGCCTAAGCCGAGGTCCTTGAGCTCATCGAGCAATTTGTTGAGCCGGTCGCGCAGCGCCTGCTGGCTTTGCCGCAACTCACCAAGCGAATTGCCGGGCTGTTGCGGCTGGCCGGGCTTGCCTTGCTGGCCGCGCTGCGAGCCTTGCGGGTTATTTTGCGGATTACGCTGATCCTGACCCTGTTTAAAGGTGCGGTCGCGCAAATCCTGCTGCTGACGGATCATGTCGCCAAGCTCGTCAAGCGCCGACATGGCGTCGCTTTCGTCGCCGTTGGTGTCGGGCGACGCCATCTGCAGATTTTCCATCATCTGCTGCAATTGCTGCAGCAGCGCCTGCGCCGCGTCCTTGGCGCCGCTGCGCGACAGCTGTTCGAGCTTGTTGAGCATGCTCTGCAGGTCCTGCCGGCTCAGAACCTTCGCACTGGGATCGAGCGGGCGCGCAAGCTGCTGATTGTTCTTCATCTGCTCGGCCATCGCCTGCAGGAAGCGATCCATCGCCGCGCGCAACTGATCCATCAATTGCTTGATCTCGGCGTCGCTGGCGCCGCGATCGAGCGCCTGCTGCAGCGCCTTCTCGGCGTTGCGCAATGCGTCCTCCGCGTCCGAAATATCGCCGTCCTCGAGACCGACCGCCATCTGCCACAGCCGCGCCGTCACGTCGCGCAGATCGTCGTCGCTCTTCGCGCGCACCAGCGACCAGAAGATCGAGCGCAGGCCGAGATAGACGCCGGCCTCGGGTGTGTATTTCTCCGGCGCCAAAGAAAGAGCATCGAGCGCGGTGATCACCAGCGGCCGCGCGTTGGCATCGAGCGCGAGATTGCGCCGCTGCTCGATCAGCGCCCGCGCCAGCGGCTTAGAGAACACGCGCTCCGGCAGGCGGAACGAGAACGGCTCGCTCTTGCCGACATTGCCGCCCTCGTCATGGGCGGCCAAAGTCATTGTCACTTCCGCGCCGGCCCAAGGATGATCGGTCAAATCCTTGATGGTCTGTCCGATGCCATTCTTGGTGCGTGCCTGCGGTAGAACCAGCGCGAAATCGGGCGGCCCGAACAGTGGATGCGGCTTGGCGCCGGCGGCGGGTGCGCCGTCCTTGGACGTACCATCAGCCTGCGCGCCATCCTTCTGCGGATCGGACTTTTGCGCATCGGATTTGGGCGCGAAGGTCGCTTCCGCTTGGGTCACGCCGTAATCGTCTTCAAGCTTGTAGGAGAGGAGCATCGCACCGCGGCTCTGCTGCTCGGGATCCTTGGTGAGCGAAATCGTCGGCGGCTTGTCGGGAATGGCGTTGAACGGCCAAACCAGATCTTCGCCGGCGCCGCGCAAAGTGGCTTTGCCGGTGCCGGTGATCTTGAAGCGATGCTCTTCGGTGCCGGCCGGCGCGTGGACGTCGCCGGTATCTGGCACAACGCCGCCGCTCGCGGACACGTCAAGGCTGACCTTGCCGGTCGAGCGCACGATCAGGATCGAGCCAACCGGCACCGACACCGGGCCTTCGGCTTGCGCCGTCGTCGTTTCGCCCGGATGAATGCCGGGCAGCACCACCGGCGGCCGGCCGGTATAAGCCGGCGGCGCGATCCAGGCATCGACGCGGAAATCCGCCGGCAAGGTCACTCCCTGCCAATCGAAGGCGGCGGCGACCCGCTTCCAGCGCTCGCCGCCGGCGGCTATGAAAGTCGCGATGCAGGCGATCAAAACCAGCGCGCGCAACGCATAGGGATCGCGCTCCGCCAGACGCGGCACCGGCAAGCCGGATTTCAGCGTGCGCGCAGCTTGGAGCGAACGCTCGACATGAGCGTTCCACAGCGCCAGCGAATAGGGATCTTTGTTCGTGACTGCGAGTTCGTCGGAGACCGCCGTCGCTGGGCGATGGCGCAGCCCGCTGACGCGATCAAGCCGGCGCAGTCCGTCGGTCACCGCGGGAACGCGCAGATAGCCGAGCGGAACCAAAGCCGCAAGCGCGAGCGCGACAAAGCCAAGGAGCGCCACGGCGCGCCCGAGCGGCGGCAGCCACAGCCAAAGCCCGAGCCACGACACCGCGAGGAATAGACCGATCGCGGTCGCGAACATGGCCAAAGCCGGCCACAGCCGTTCCCAGAAAATGCTCAACCGGGCGCGCCACACGGCGGCTGCCAAAAGCGACCGGTGTTCGGCCACGCCGATAGACGCACGATGCGCACCCGCAGCCGCTTGGTCCGGTTCCGTCACAACAGTTCCCGTATTTCCGTCGTTCGGCGATAGCATTGGCGGCGACTGCATTTAACCCATCACAACAAGGTAACATGGGGGCCGCTTCAAGGCACAGTTTCCGCCCTAAAGCTCCGTGCAAAACAAGTTGATGCAAGATTGCCGCCAGTTTCGCGGCGGCTCAGAGCCAGTTCGGCAGGCGGTCCATGGCGATCAGTTCGGCGGCCGTGACGCGCGGCCGGACCAGGGCCCATTCATCTTTGCGAACAAGCACTTCGGGGATCAGCGGGCGGCTATTGTAAGTTCCCGCCTGGGTCGCGCCATAGGCCCCTGCCGTCATCACGGCGAGGAGGTCGCCCGGCCGCGGGGCGACCATGGAGCGGTCGAGCGCGAGGAAGTCGCCGGACTCGCAAACCGGCCCCACCACGTCGGCGGTGATTCGCGACGCGCCGGCCGGCGCCTGCCGCACTGGGCGGATATCGTGATGCGCCTCATAGAGCGTCGGGCGGATGAGATCGTTCATGCCGGCATCGATGATGACGAAATTCTTGCCCTCGCCGTGCTTCAAATAGAGCACGCGCGTCACCAGGATTCCGGCATTGCCGACGATGAGGCGGCCCGGCTCGAAGATGAGCTTGCAGTTGAGATTTTTCGTCGCGCCCTTGACGATCGCGGCATAGGCATCCGGATCGGGCGGCGGCGCGTTGTCCTCGCGATAGGGAATGCCCAAGCCGCCGCCGAGATCGATGTGTGAAATGGTGTGGCCGTCGGCGCGCAACGTGGTGACGAAATCGGCGAGCAGCGCAAACGCATCGCCGAACGGATCGAGCTCGATGATCTGGCTGCCGATATGCATGTCGACGCCGATGACCCGCACACCTTTGAGCTTGGCGGCATGCGCATAGACTTCGCGGGCGCGGCTGACCGGAATGCCGAATTTGTTTTCCGACTTGCCGGTCGCGATCTTGGCATGGGTCTTCGGATCGACGTCGGGATTGACGCGGATCGAAATGTCGACCGCGCGCACCTTGGCCGCAGCGATGCTGGAGAGAAGCTCGAGCTCGGGCTCGGACTCGACATTGACGCAGAGGATATTCTGTTCGACCGCGAGCGCCAATTCGTCGGCGGTCTTGCCGACGCCGGAGAACATGATCTTGTCCGGCGGCACGCCGGCGGCGCGGGCGCGCAGCACTTCGCCGCCGGACACCACATCGGCGCCGGCGCCGAGCTTCGCCAAAGTCGCGATCACGGCCTGGTTGGAATTGGCCTTCATCGCGTAGCAGACCAGCGCATCGACATCGGCGAAGGCGCTGGTGAAGACCTTGTAGTGCCGCTCGATGGTTGCGCTCGAATAGCAATAGAACGGCGTGCCGACGGCGTCCGCCAAGGTCGTCAAGTCGACGCCCTCGGCGTGCAGCACGCCGGAGCAATAATCGAAGTGGTGCATGATCAGTATTTAGCTTGAGAAATTGCGGTTCGCACAGCGGCGCCGCTACTGCAGCAGCGGGTCGAGGATGAACGATTTTCTCTCGCCCGCCGTCGCGACCGGACGGCCCTGGGCGTCGAAGCCGGTTTTCATCGGGTATCCTGCGGCAAGCGAGCCGGGCACGGGCCTGCCGTCCGGCGTGGTCAGTTGCGTGCTCGCGCTCGGCGTGGTCGTGGCCGGCCCCGGCGGCAGTTCGAGCGGCCCATTACGGCCGCAGCCGGCGAGCGCCATGATGGCGATGCCCACAGCCACAAGCGCGATACCCTGACCAGGACGAACCACAGCGAATTCCCCCGAAAAACCTCAAACCGAGCCGAGCAGAGCGCACCGGCAGGGCGACATTGTGTCCGCCACCCTGCCAGCACGGCCTTCCGAAGCGGTTTACAGCTTCTTTTTCAGGCGTTTAAGCCAGCGCTGTGCTTCGCGGCGGACATTGTTCGGCGCCGCTCCGCCATAGACCGTCCGGCTCTTCACCGAATTGGCGACCGAGAGCACGCCGAACACCGCCTTGGTGATCTCGGGCTCGATCTCGTGCATCAGCGGCAGCGGCAGCTTGTCCAGCGGCACACCGGCTTCCGCCGCCTTGGCGACGATCCGCCCGGTGACGTGATGCGCCTCGCGGAACGGCATTTTCAGCGTCCGCACCAGGAAATCTGCAAGATCAGTCGCAGTCGAGTACCCCTCTCCCGCGGCTTCCTTCATGCGCGCCACGTTGGGCTCCATGTCGCCCACCATGCCGGCCATCGCCGTGAGCGAGAGCGTCAGCGCCCCGATCGCATCGATGGCGCCTTCCTTGTCCTCTTGCAGGTCCTTTTGATAGGAGAGCGGCAAGCCCTTCATCACCGTCATCAGCCCGATCAGCGCGCCGAAGATGCGCCCGCTCTTGGCGCGAATGAGTTCGGCGGCGTCCGGATTGCGCTTCTGCGGCATCATCGAGGAGCCGGTGGTGAATTTGTCCGAGAGCTTGATCAGGCCCGCGAGCGGCGACGACCAGATCACGATCTCTTCGGCAAAGCGCGACAGATGCACCGCCGTGATCGCGCAGGCCGACAAGGTCTCGAGCACGAAGTCACGGTCGGCGACCGCATCGAGCGAATTCGCCATCGGCCGCTTGAAGCCGAGCGCCTTGGCGGTCATCGCCCGATCGATCGGAAACGATGTGCCGGCAAGCGCGCCGGCGCCGAGCGGACTTTCGTTGAGCCGCTCGCGCGCATCGGCGAAGCGGCCGCGGTCGCGCCCTGCCATTTCGACGTAAGCCAGGAGATGATGGCCGAAAGTCACCGGCTGCGCCGGCTGCAGATGAGTGAAGCCCGGCATCACGGTTGCGGCGTGCTTGAGCGCCTTCTCGGCGAGCGCCCGCTGATAGGCGGCAAGCCCGGCATCGAGGCCGTCGATGGCGTCGCGCACCCAGAGCCGGAAATCGGTCGCCACCTGATCGTTGCGCGAGCGTGCGGTATGCAACCGTCCGGCCGGCGCGCCGACAAGCTCGGCTAGCCGGCTCTCGACATTCATATGGATGTCTTCGAGCGCCCGCTTAAAGGCGAATTTGCCGCTCTCGATCTCTGACAGGATCGTGTCTAGACCGTGAGCGATCCGCTTCGCATCCTGCGCCGTGATGATGCCGCGTTTTGCGAGCATGGCGGCATGGGCCTTGCTGGCGGCAATGTCCTGCCGGTAAAGGTGCCGGTCGAAATCGATCGAGACGTTGATGTCCTCCATGATCGGATCGGGTCCGGAGCCAAAACGTCCGCCCCACATTTTGTTGCTCATATCGAGTCCCAGGTTGCCGAATCCGCCGAGGTTGCGTTCATGACCGAGTTATCGACCGAGCCTGCTTTCAAGCTCCGCCGCCGCCAGATGGCCGCCCGCGCCGTCATGGCGCTGTGCGGCGCTTTGGCCGTGCTGGCGGGGATATACGGGATTGGCCGTCTGCGAAGCAATCCGGCCGATGCAGCCTGCCAGCCGGCGATGAATATCGCCAGCCGCATTGCGCCGCTGGCACAGGGCGAAGTCGCCGCCTTCTTGGTGGCGCAAAAGCCGTTCCGCGTGCCCAATGTGACGTTCAAGGACGCGAAGGGCCACGACAAGACGCTGGCCGATTGGCGGGGCCGCACCGTGCTTCTTAACCTTTGGGCCACTTGGTGCGTGCCGTGCCGCCGCGAAATGCCGGCACTCGATGCATTGCAGGCCAAGCTCGGCAATGCCGGTTTCGAGGTCGTCGCGGTCAATATCGATACCCGCGACCCGCACAAGCCGCTGACCTTCCTGAAAGGCGGGAACATCACCCACCTCGCCTATTATTCCGACGACAGCGCGCATGTATTCGAGGATCTCAAAGCCGCCGGCAAAGCCTTCGGCATGCCGACGACTTTGATCGTCGATCGCTCCGGCTGCGAGATCGGCAATATGGCGGGGCCCGCCGAATGGTCGAGCGCGGACGGGGTGAAGCTCGTGAGCGCAACAGCAACCGGGTCGTAATCTTTCGTTCGCACGCATCATCTCATCGGCGGATTGCGCTGCCCGCATCGGCCGCACATTTTGCACGATTTGTTCCAATAAATGCACATGATCCGTACTCGTACTCGCGACCTTCGCGTCATCCTTATTCTCGGCGCACTCTCCACGGTAAACCCGTTTTCGATCGACATGTATCTGCCGGCCTTTCCGCAGATCGCGCATGACCTCGGCACGACGCCGGCGGAAATCTCACTCTCGGTCGCCGGCTATTTTATCGGGCTTGCCGCGGGACAGCTGTTCTATGGCCCCCTCCTCGACCGTTTCGGCCGCAAGCTTCCGATCTATGCCGGGCTTGTCCTTTTCATCCTTGCTTCGCTCGGCTGCCTCGCCGCGCGCTCGCCGAAATTCTTTATCGGCATGCGCCTGCTGCAGGCGCTCGGCGGCTGCGCCGCGCAGGTCGGCTCGACCGCGATGGTTCGCGATTACTTTCCGGTCGAAGAGAGCGCAAAAATCATCTCGCTCCTGATCCTGGTGCTCAGCGTCTCGCCGCTGTTCGCGCCGACCGTCGGCGGTTTTGTCACGACCAGCGTCGGCTGGCCGTGGATTTTCCTCATTCTCGCCGCCTTCGCGCTCCTCGTCATTGTGCTCACCGCGCTGTTGCCGCCAGGCCACAAGCCCAATCCGACGATTTCGCTCAAGCCCGGCGCCATGCTCCGCGGCTTTGCCGAAGTGATCGGCGAACCGCGGTTCTATACCTACGCGTTTGCCGGCGCGTTTTCATTTGCCGGGCTGTTTGTCTATGTGACCGGCTCGCCGATCATTTTCCTCGACACCTTTCATGTCGATCCGCGCACTTACGGATTGATCTTCGCGGGCCTCGCCGCGACCTGCATCGGCGCCAGTCAGCTGAACATCTGGTTGACACGCCACTATACAGGAGGTGCGATCTTCCGCGTCGCACTGATCGGCCAGACGCTGGTCATGGCGGTGACCTTCGTCGGCGCCGCTCTCGGCTGGTATGGGCTTGCGGCCAATATCGTGTTGTTGCTTCTTTATCTCGCATTCTGCGGCCCGGCTTTTCCCAATGCCGCGGCCATGGCGCTGGCGCCTTTCACCAAGAATGTCGGCAGCGCTTCAGCACTTTTGGGCTTCATCCAGATGGGCATCGGCGCACTGGCATCGACCGGCGTCGGCCTTCTGCATGCGTCAACCAGCCTGCCGATCTATGGGGTGATGGCCCTGACCGCCGTGATTGGGCTTGTCATTCTGCTCGCCAATCAGAGACGACTGCCCGATTTTCCAGCGGCCATTTCAGCAAAACGCAGATGACAGCGCGTTACGCGTTGGTATTGATCTTGCCGCCAAGTCCCGTCCCGACATTGGCAAGGGACTTCATGTTCTGCTGCGCGCTATCGACCAGATTCGCGATCGACGCGCCTTTATCGGCGTTCATGCGCTCAAAGCTCATCCCAGCTGAGTCTGCTTCAGCGCGGACTGACTGCTCATGATCGCGGCGGCAAGGGCTGCAATTCCCATGGCTGGGGATATTATGCTTACGAATTTAAGAACATGTGAACAACGCCATTAACCGCCCGGAATACTCGCCGCCTGAAGCGGCCCCGCGTAAGGGTCGGAACGCGATCACTCCGTGGGTTCGGCGCAACAGCGCCCGACGAATCGAGCGCCTCAACATTCCTGTTGACAGGCGGCGCCGCGCTTCTATACTTAACCATATGGTTAAGCTTTATACCGAGCCCCTCGACCGCACATTCGCCGCCCTTTCAGACCCGACCCGGCGGGCGTTGGTACTTCGTCTCGCCCAGGAACCCGGTCTGTCGGTGAGCGAATTGGCGGCGCCGTTCAAAGTGTCGCTGCCGGCGATCATGAAACATCTCGACGTGCTGTCGGATGCCGGCCTGATCGCACGCAACAAAACTGGGCGCACCGTCGCCTGCCGTCTCGACGCCGAGCCGATGCGCGAAGCGTTCGAATGGCTTAATCGTTACGAACAATTCTGGTCCGAGCGGCTGTCGAGCCTTGCCGCTTTTTTAGAAGAGGAAGAGTCATGTCCACCGCAACAGCCACCACCAAACCAAGCCTCACCCTCAAGCGGCAGCTCAAAGCGCCCCCCGCCAAAGTCTTCGCGGCGTGGACCGATCCGGAAAAAGTGAAACGCTGGATGGGGCCGGGCGAGGCCAAGGTGCTTTCCGTCGAATCCGACCCGCGCACCGGCGGCAGCTATCGCTGGGTCATGCGAGCACCGGACGGCGAAATTCACGATGTCAGCGGCGTCTATCGCGAAGTCGTTCCGAACGAGAAACTCGTCTTCACCTGGGCGTGGAAATCGACGCCAGAGCGTGAATCGCTGGTGACGGTCCTCATCAAGCCCGACGGCGACGGCTCGCTGTTGACGCTGACGCATGAGCAGTTCTTCGACGAGGGCGCCCGCGACCGCCACCAGGGCGGCTGGAATAGTGCGCTCGACAAGATGCAAGAGATGTTCGCGTGAAAGACATAATGCCCGAACACAATCGCGGACCTTTCCACACGATCTTGGAGTAGCGCAACATGAGCAAAACGCACGGTACGTTTCACTGGAACGAATTGATGGCGCGCGACGTCGCGGCGGCGAAGAAGTTCTACGCCGACACCATCGGCTGGACCTACGACGGCATGCCGACGCCCGACGGCAAAACCTACTGGGTCGCCAAAATGAACGACCAGCCGGTCGCCGGCCTCTTCGATATCAGCGGCCCGGACTACAAAGGCATGCCTGACGGCTGGATGCCCTACCTCGCCGTCGACGATGTTGACGCGCGGGCAAAAAAGGCAGTCGCAGCCGGCGCACGCATGATGAAGCCCGCGTTCGACGTGCCGGGCGTCGGTCGCATCGTCATCCTGATGGAGCCCGGCGGCGCCGGCATCGGCTGGATCACGCCGGCCTCCTGACTTTCTTCGTTGGGATGAGCAGCAACCCGCGGGGTTTGGTCGGGAGCGTTGAGCCATGTCGGTCTGCTGCGGATCGTTCATTCCGGCAATTGAGGAGCATCTTATGCAACCGCACAAAGTCGTGTCCCACGATGAATGGATCGCCGCGCGCAAAGCTCACCTCACCGAGGAAAAGGCCTTCAGCAAGGCGCGCGACGAACTCAGCCGCAAGCGCCGCGAACTGCCCTGGGAAAAGGTCGAAAAGAAATACGTGTTCGAAGGGCCGGACGGCAAGGAAACCCTGGCCGATCTGTTCGGCGGCAAGAGCCAGCTCATCGTCTATCACTTCATGCTCGGCCCCGGCTGGGAAGCGGGCTGTCCGAGCTGTTCCTATCTCGCCGACCATTTCGACGGCCGGTCGTTCATCTCGCGCAACGCGACGTCAGCTTTGTCGTCGTCTCCCGCGCGCCGTTTGCCGAGATCAAGAAATTCAGGGACCGCATGGGCTGGAAATTCAAATGGGTGTCGTCGTTCGAAAGTGATTTCAATTACGACTATCAGGTCTCCGCCACGCCCGAGCAAAAGGCGACCGACGACGTCCTTTACAATTACGAACGGACGTCATTCCCGAGCACCGAACTGCCCGGCGCCAGCGTGTTCAGCAAGAACGAGGCCGGCCAGGTTTTTCACACTTATTCGAGCTACGGGCGCGGCCTAGATATGCTTATCGGCACGTACCACTTCCTCGACATCGCCCCCAAGGGTCGCGAAGAGGCGGGACTTTCCTTTTCCATGGCATGGGTCCGCCATCACGACCGCTATGAAGGCGCCGTCGTCGATACAAAAGCGCCATACCAGCAACCGAAATCCGCCTCATGCTGCGAATAGCACGGAGGCGGAATTTCATTTTGTCGCAACACAAGCAGAGGAAGACACCATGAAGCTTTATGGCTTTACCGCTTCGCCAAACACCTGGAAGGTGCGGGCGCTCGCCGCCTATCTGAAACTGCCGTTGGATTACGACTTCGTCGATCTCACTAAGGGCGCGCAATTTGCGCCCGATTATCTCGGGCGCAATCCGACGGGCCGCACGCCGACGCTGGTCGATGGCGAGTTCACGCTGTGGGAATCCTGCGCCATCATGCAATACCTCGCGTCGAAGGTTGCGACCCCGCTGTGGCCGAACGATGCCAAAGCGCGTGCTGACATCACGCGCTGGCAATGCTGGGAGCTCGGACATTGGGGCGCCCAGGCCTGCGGGCCGCTCACCTTCGAGAATCTGGTGAAGAAGTTCGTGGCCGCGCTCGGCCCGCCAGACCAGGCCGCGATCGCCAAGGCGACTGAAGCGTTCAACAAAGAAGCCAAAGTGCTCGATGCGCATTTGGGCAAGCACAAATATCTGGTCAATGACACGCTGACGCTTGCCGACTTCACGGTCGCGGCGCCGCTGTTCCACGCGCAAGGCGCCGGCATGCCGGTCGCGCCCTACGCCAACATCCGCGGCTGGTTCGACCGCGTGTCGTCACTGCCGTGCTGGAGCGAAACCGCGCCGCAAATGCCAGCGGCGGCGTAACGCGATCGCAACTCGCCATCGCATACAATTGTCATGCCCGGCACCAGCTCCTCGTCTGCCGGGCATGACGTCAATCGATCCCGGCGCAGCTTTGCCGTCACGCGACCAAACAAATTGTTTGCCCTAACAAATCGCCGCTCGCGCCGCGGCACAGTTAACCCCGCGTGACTTTTAGGCTTGCATGTGTGCTCCGCCGCAACACGTCGCCGGCATCTGGCTTCGCCTGAGCTCACACCCCCGTTTTAAGACCTCGTTATCAGCTCCCGTGCGTTCGTGGGGCCGGAAGAAATCTCGACCTTCGGGGTCAGTCATAAAACGCATTCTTGTTTTGTTATCGACGATCGCTGTCTTCGTTCTCACCAGCACCGCGGTGCGCGCGGCGGATCTGGCGCGGCCCTACGCACCGCCGCCGCCTCCACTGCCGGTCTATAGCTGGACCGGCTTCTATGCGGGCATCAACGGCGGTTTCGCCGGCGACCGCAATCAATATCCGTTTTCGGTCGGCGGCGCTGCCGGCACATCAAACCTTAACTCGAGCGGCTTCTTCGGCGGCGGCCAGATCGGTTACAATTGGCAATTCGCGCCGGCTTGGGTCGCTGGGCGTCGAGGCTGACATTGACGACGCCGGATATCCAAGGCATCGCGTCGACATCTGCGTCGGGGCTATCGTCGAGTATCGGCACGAGGCTCGATTGGTTCGGCACCGTGCGCGGCCGCGTCGGCTACCTGGTCAACGCCCACTGCCTTGTTCTATGGCACGGGCGGCTGGGCCTATGGCCGCACGACCAGCAGCGCGTCTATCTCAGCTGGTGGCCCTGGAGCCGGCGCCTCGGTCGGGAACACCCAGACCGGCGGCTGGACCGCGGGCGCCGGGCTCGAATATGCGTTCAACCCGCGGGTCTCGTTCAAGACCGAGTATCTGTTCGTCAACCTCGGCAACGCGACCCTTGCAAACGGCGTCTCAGGCGGCCTGCCGTTCTCGCTCAGCGAGAAGACGACCGTCCACACCGTCAAGGTCGGCCTCAACTTCAAGCTCGGCTCTTGGGGTTCTGGCCGGGGCTTATAATCGTCCCGCTGAGATTCACACCCATGATGTCATGGCCGAGCTCGTCCCGGCCATTTCGTTTTCAGCAATCACGATCGTGAGACGCTAGCGCGTCGGCACCGGCTTCTCGCCGCGATAGTCGTAGAAGCCGCGCTTGGTCTTGCGGCCGAGCCAGCCGGCTTCGACATATTTCACCAGCAGCGGGCACGGGCGGTATTTCGAATCCGCCAAGCCCTCGTGCAGCACCTGCATCACCGACAGGCAGATATCGAGCCCGATGAAGTCGGCCAATTCGAGCGGCCCCATCGGGTGATGCGCGCCGAGCCGCATCGCGGCGTCGATCGCTTCGACATTGCCGACACCTTCATAGAGCGTGTAGATCGCCTCGTTGATCATCGGCAACAGAATGCGGTTGACGATGAAGGCCGGAAAATCTTCCGAGACCGCGATCTGCTTGCCGAGCCTGGAGATGAATTGCTTGGTCGCCTCGAACGTGGCGTCGTCGGTGGCGATGCCGCGGATCACCTCGACCAGTTCCATCAGCGGCACCGGATTCATGAAATGAATGCCGATGAAGCGCTCCGGCCGGTCTGTCGCGGCAGCAAGGCGGGTGATCGAAATCGACGATGTGTTCGTACCGACAATGGTCTCGGGTTTCAGCGCCGGACAGAGCGCGGTGAAAATCTTGCGCTTGGTCTCTTCACGCTCAGTCGCAGCTTCGATGACCAGATCGCAATCGCCGAGATCGTCGAACGTATTGGCCGCCGAGATGCGCTTGAGTGCAGCCTGGCGCTCCTCGTCATTGATGCGCTGGCGGCTGACCTGACGCGCCAAATTGCCGTTGATGGTGGCAAGCCCCGCGCTGATGCGATCGGTGGCGATGTCGTTGAGCAGAACGTCATAGCCTGACAGTGCGCAGACATGGGCGATGCCGTTGCCCATCTGGCCCGCGCCGACAATGCCGATTTTGCGAATGGGATGCACCATGCCGTTAGCCTTCAGGCCGCGAGATTGTGTTCCGAACCGTTCCTTGACCTCGACCATCCCGCTTCCCCTTCTACGACGATCCAGGCTGACGCGCCAGTTCTGGTCTAGTGCGCTAGTGCTTGACTTTGTCGAGCTCGGCCGCGAGCTCGGGCAAAGCCTGGTATAGATCCGCTACCAATCCGTAATCGGCGACCTGGAAGATCGGAGCTTCCTCATCTTTGTTGATCGCGACGATGACCTTGGAATCCTTCATGCCGGCGAGATGCTGAATGGCGCCGGAAATGCCGACGGCAATATAAAGGTCGGGCGCAACCACTTTGCCGGTCTGGCCGACTTGCCAGTCGTTCGGCGCGTAGCCGGCGTCGACCGCGGCGCGCGAAGCGCCGATAGCGGCGCCGAGCTTGTCGGCCACCGGCTCGATATATTTGGTGAAGTTCTCGCGGTTCTGCATCGCCCGACCGCCGGAAATGATGATCTTCGCCGAGGTCAGTTCGGGCCGCTCCGACTTCGACAGTTCTTCGCCGACAAAGCCGGACACGCCGGGATCGGCTGTGGCGGTCACCGGCTCGATCGGCGCTGAGCCGCCGCCGCCGGTCGCCTGGAAGGCCGCGGTGCGCACGGTGACGACACGCTTGTTCTCCTGAGAGCGCACGGTCTGAATGGCGTTGCCGGCATAGATCGGGCGCTCGAATGTATCGGGCGCAACCACTTTGGTGATCTCGGAAATCTGCATCACATCGAGAAGGGCCGCGACTCGCGGCATGATGTTCTTTCCTGCCGTGGTCGCCGCCGCCATGATGGTTTCATAGGGCGGGGCAAGCGCCACGATCAACGCCGCCGTCGGCTCCGCCAGCATGTGTGCGTATGAGGGTGCGTCGGCGAGCAGCACCTTAGCCACGCCGTCGAGCTTGGTGGCGGCCTCGGCGACCGCCTTGCAATTCTGACCGACGACCAGAATGTGCACCTCGGCGCCGAGCGCCTTGGCGGCGGTCAAAGCTTTGTTGGTCGCGTCCTTGAGCGTTACGTTATCGTGTTCAGCGAGGAGAAGCGTCGGCATCAGATCGCTCCCGCCTCGTTCTTGAGCTTGTCGACGAGCTCGGCGACCGATTTCACTTTCACGCCAGCTTTGCGCACCGGGGACTCCGCCGTCTTGACCACTTCAAGCCGAGGCTTGATGTCGACGCCGTAATCGGCGGCGGTCTTTTCATCGATCTGCTTCTTCTTCGCCTTCATGATATTGGGCAGCGAGGCATAACGCGGCTCGTTCAGGCGCAGATCGGTGGTGACGATGGCCGGCATTTTCAGCCTCACGGTCTGCAGGCCGCCGTCGACTTCGCGCGTAACCATGACGGCATCGCCATCGAGCTCGACTTTCGAGGCAAAGGTGCCTTGCGGCCAGCCGAGCAGCGCCGCCAGCATCTGGCCGGTTTGATTGCAATCGTCGTCGATCGCCTGCTTGCCGAGGATAATCAGTCCGGGCTGCTCGGCGTCGGCAATGGCTTTGAGGATTTTTGCGACCGCTAGCGGCTCGACAGCCGCGCCGTCGGTCTTCACCAGCACGCCGCGGTCGGCGCCCATGGCGAGTGCGGTGCGGATGGTCTCGGCCGCCTGTTGCGGCCCGATCGAGGCGGCGATGATCTCAGTCGCCTTGCCCGCTTCCTTAAGCCTGATCGCTTCCTCGATGGCAATCTCGTCGAACGGATTCATCGACATCTTGACGTTGCCGAGCTCGACGCCGGAACCGTCCGCTTTGACTCGGATTTTCACATCCTTGTCGATCGCCCGCTTCACGGGCACGAGGATCTTCATGATGGGTCTGACTGGCTACTCAATCGGATTTGTTCTTTACCGCGCCCGATCATTGTTAGGAAAACTTCCGGGAACGGACCATGCTGCGGTGCGAGAAACCTAACGGCGAAGACCGATGCGGTCAACGCGCATGATCCCGCATTGTGGACTTGGGTTTTCCGATAAGACCATGCCCAAGCTGAATATTTCAGCGGTTCTGTCCAGGCTGCCAGAGCACGTCGGCGGCGCCTTGGCCATTCGTATAACGGCTTGCGACAAAAAGGAAATCGGAAAGCCGGTTGACATATTTGAGAACCGCCGCGGTGACCGTTTCGGAAGGTTCCTCGGCAAGCTCGGCAATGAGACGTTCGGCGCGCCGGCAGATGGTGCGGGCGAGATGCAGATTGGCCGCGGCTGCGCTTCCTCCCGGCAGTACGAAGGAGCGCAGCGGGCTTAAGTCTTCGTTGAGCCGGTCGATCTCGGTCTCGAGCCAGGCCACCTGATTGTCGGAGACGGTGAGCCGCGCACCGTCGGCGCCCTTGCCACCGTCTTTCACCGGCGTGCAGAGATCGGCGCCGACGTCGAACAGATCGTTTTGAATCCGGGCCAGCGCCGCATCGAGAGCGGCATCGTCGCGCGTATGGAGCCGCGCCACGCCGATTGCCGCATTGGTCTCGTCGATCGTGCCGTAGGCGGCGATGCGCAGGTCATATTTCTTGCGCCGCTCGCCGGTGCCGAGCGCCGTCGTGCCGTCGTCGCCGGTGCGGGTATAGATCTTGTTGAGGACGACCATGGTTCGGCCTCGCCGCTTTATTTGCCCATGATCCAGAGTGCAAGCATGATCACGCCAATGGCGATGGCCTGCAAAAGCACGCGCAGCCGCATCAGCTTCTGCGACGTGTTGCCCGAACCGCCCATCATCAGATTGATGAGACCAAGCAACAAAACGATAGCGACCGCGATAATGGCGATCGGGACGGCGACGTGAGACATGAAATTGGCCATGAGCGGCAATGTAGCCCGCCTTGAGCGGGAGCGAAACCCAGGCCTCATTCCATCCCCCGCTATCGCCGGGGCGGAGGTTTTTGTTCTTCAGTTCGAGCCGTCGAGTAAGCGCCGCGCGATCACATGGGCCTGGATTTCGGCCGCGCCCTCGAAAATATTGAGGATGCGCGCGTCGCACAGGATGCGCGAGACCGAGAACTCCACGGCAAAGCCGTTACCGCCGTGCACCTGCACAGCGTTGTCGGCGGCCGCCCAGGCGATACGCGCGGCAAGAAGCTTCGCCATGCCGGCTTCGAGATCGCAGCGGCGGCCGGAATCCTTCTGCCGCGCGGCATAATAAGTGAGCTGGCGCGCGATCATGATCTCGACCGCCATCATGGCGATCTTGTCCGACACGCGCGGGAAATTGGCGATCGGCTCGCCGAACTGGACGCGCTGGGTCGTGTAGGTCAGCGCCTGTTCCATGGCGGCTTGCGCCACGCCGATGGCCCGCGCCGCGGTCTGGATGCGCGCCGCCTCGAAGGTCGCCATCAATTGCTTGAAGCCGAGACCCTCGATGCCGCCGAGCAGGTTCTCCGCCTTGACGACAAAGCCGTCAAAGGCGATCTCGTATTCCTTCATGCCGCGATAGCCCAAGACCTCGATCTCGGTGCCGGTCATGCCGGAGGCGGGAAACGGATTGCCATCGTCGCCACGCGGCTTTTCGGCGAGCAGCATGGACAGGCCGCGATAGCCGGTCTCGGCCGGATTGGTGCGTACCAAAAGCGTCATCAGGTCGGCGCGCACCGGATGTGTGATCCAGGTCTTGTTGCCATAGACCTTATAGACGTCGCCCTGGCGCAGCGCGCGTGTCTTGAGCGAAGCCAGATCGGAGCCGGTATTCGGCTCGGTGAACACCGCCGTCGGGAGTACCTCGCCGGAGGCGATCTTCGGCAGCCATTTGCGTCTCTGATCCTCGGTGCCGGCGCTCAAGATCAATTCAGCGGCGATCTCCGAACGCGTGCCGAGCG
>JBAUCK010000269.1:0-2983 GCA_049677525.1 Xanthobacteraceae bacterium | reverse complement strand
GGGCGTTGGGCCGGCTCGACCGCGCGCGCCTCAGCCGCGCCGCGCAAACTCGTCGCGGTGAGACCGATCCCGACGTGGCCGCGGAATGGGCCGCAGCATGAGCGCCGAATAATGACCACGCTCATTTGCTTCGGTTTCGGCTATAGCGCCGAACTTTTCGTCGCCGCCTACGGGGAAAAATTCGATCGCATCGTCGGCACCGTGCGCGGAAGCGAGCGCGCTGCAATTCTAAGCGCCTACGATGCTCCCCGTCTGCAAGCTTTGGCTTTCGATGGCACGCAGGCGCCGCGCGAGCTCAACCGTGCCATCGCCGAAGCCAGCGACGTGCTGGTCTCCGTTCCACCCGGAGAGAACGACGATCCGGTTTTGTCGGTGTTCGGCGAAGCCTTGTCTCGCGCCAAGCACTTGCGCGAGATCGTCTATCTCTCAACCATCGGCGTCTATGGCGACCGCGGCGGCCAATGGGTCGACGAGGCGACGGAACCGCATCCGGATCTGGGGCGTAGTAGCGCGCGGCTCGCGACCGAGCGCCACTGGCAGTCACTTGGCAAGCAAAATGGCGCCGGCGTCGCCGTGCTGCGTCTCGCCGGCATTTACGGGCCCGGCCAGAACGCGCTGGAACAGGTCGCGCGCGGCAAGGCGCGGCGCGTCGTCAAGCCCGGACAGATTTTCAACCGCATCCATGTCGCCGACATCGCGCAGGCGGTCGATGCTGCGTTCACGCGGCAGGCTCCCGGCATTTTCAATGTCGCCGACGACGCACCGTCCCCGCCGGGCGATCCGATCGTCTTTGCCGCGCAATTGCTGGGCGTCACGCCGCCGCCGGAAATTCCATTTGCGCAAGCGGCGCAGACAATGTCGCCGATGGCTTTGAGCTTCTGGCAGGAATGCCGCCGCGTGCGCAATGGCAAGCTCAAGAACGAGCTTGGCGTCACGCTGCGCTACCCAACGTATCGCGAAGGTCTGAAAGCGTTGTTTGACGACAAGCAATAATCGTCAGTGCAAGCTCGGGCCCTTCAGGAACCGGTTGCGCTCGCTCGACTTGACCCGCATCTCCATGGTCTCGCCGTCGCGATAGACCGTGATCGGCACGTCGACGCCGGCTTGGCCTTGCGCCCAGATGCGGCGGAAGAAACCGGCGAGATCGTTGACATCCTTGCCGCCGACCGAGAGCACGATGTCGCCGGTGCGGATGTCGGCCTTCTTGGCCGGGCCGCGGTCGGCGAGCCCGACGATGACCAGGCGGTTTTCCACTTCGGTGGCATAGAGGCCGAGCCACGGCCGCGGCGGCATGGTGCGGCGGCCGAATTTGAGCAGATCGTCGACGATCGGTTTCAACAGATCGATCGGCACGATCATGTTGATGTTCTCGGCCTTACCCTTCTCGGCCGCCTGCTGCAATTGCAGCGAGCCGATGCCGATGAGATCGCCGGCCGGGCCGATAAGCGCGGTGCCGCCCCAGTTCGGATGCGACGGCGAGGTGAAGATCGCTTCGTCGAGCACGTATTCCCAGTAGCCGGCGAATTCCTGCTTGGCGACGATATTGGCGGCGACGGAGCGCTGCCGTCCGCCGGCGCCGCCGACAACGACGGGTTCGCCGATCGCGGCGGAAGCGGACTCGCCGATTTCAAGCGCTGGCACTTCGAGCTTGGCCAACGCCTGAACCAGTCCGAAGCCGGTCTCCTGGTCGTAGCCGAGCACATGGCCCGGCACGGAGCGGCCGTCATTGAGCGTGATCCAGATCGTGTCCGCTTCGGTAATCAGGTAGCCGACGGTGAGAACAAGTCCGTTGCCGCGAATGAACACGCCATTGCCGGCGCGCTCGGTGCCGAGCGTCTCGGCAGTGAAAGCGTCCTGCGGCACGATGGCGCGCAACGCCACCACTGACGACAGTGCATGATCGAGATCGTAGGCATAGTCCTCGGACTTCGGCTGTGAAGACGTCGGCACCTTCCAGTCGCTCACCGATGGCATCGGATATTCCTTCGCATTAGCCTTCTATCTGTGACTTAGCAGGCACCGGATCAAGCCCATTTGCAAGGCTACCGACGGTAGCAGCGAGTCAGCCGCCCGAAATGCCCGCGTTCAAAAACTCTTTCGACCATTTCGCATAATCCGCCTGCCGGGTGACATGCTTCATCAGGTCCGCCGACGCAACGGCCTTGATATCGGCTGGCGCCGTACCGGCGCGCAGCGCCTTCAAGGTTTCGTGCACCGCATTCACCGCCGCCATGAACGGCATGTGGCTCTGCAAACAGACGCGGACATTGCGGGCACTCAGATAGTCAAGATCGTAGAGTTCGGCGCTGGCGCTGCCCAGGAACAGTGGAAGTTTGACGGCTGAAGCGACGGCGTCAAGCTGGGCGCGGGTCTTCACGCCGGTCATGAACAACATATCGACGCCGGCACCCTCGTAAGCCTTCAATCGCGCGATCGTGTCTTCGACGCCGGTCATTGCCATGGCGCTGGTGCGGCCGATGATAAGAAGGCGCTTGTCCTGCCGTCCGGCGAGCGCCGCTTTCATCTTGCCGACGCCTTCGGCGATCGGAATGAGCGTGGCATCGGTCGCGCCGTAACGCGCCGGCAATGACGTGTCCTCGATTGTCAGTCCGGCGACGCCCGCGGTCTCGAGCTCTTCCACGGTGCGTTTGACGTTAAGCGCGTTGCCGTAGCCGTGGTCAGCGTCGACAAAAAGCGGCAGCTTGCCGGCGCGGTTGATGCGATAGGCCTGCTGGGCGAACTCGGTCAGTGTCAGCATCACGATGTCAGGCGCGCCAAGCACAGTGAACGACGCGACGGAGCCGGCGAACATGGCGGCCTCGAAACCCAGATCCTCGGCAATTGCGCGTCGAAGACCGAGCCCGGATAAATGCAGCGCAGTCCGGCGGTGATTGCGCGCAGCCGTTCGCGTCGGTCGGTCCAGTCCATGGTCTTGGCCCTCTGCCCCTGATCTTCACTGATGTGATTTTAGCGATGCGGGTGC